>NZ_JBEZBE010000020.1:0-162204 GCF_040646935.1 Streptomyces sp. NPDC044984 | reverse complement strand
CGGCGGCCGGTGGCGCGGTGTGGAACGAGTGGCTGGTCCGCGCGCCGGACGCCGAACCGCCCGTCCTGCGCACGGTGGAGGACCTCACGCCCTGGGCCCCGAGCTCCGGGGCCGGCGTCGTCGCGTCCGGTGGACGTCAGGCCGCGGCGACCGTCACCGGGGCGAACCGCCGGTTCCAGTCCCCGGGCAGCTCTGTGATCCCGTACGTCATGACGGCGTTCAACGCGACGGACGCCAGCCCGTGTGCCTTCGCCCAGCTCAGCAGCTCTTCGTGCCGCACATCGATGTCGGTGCGCAGCGGTCGGTCGGTGCGGGCGGCGAGCGAAGCGAGCAGTGCCCCGGCCGTCGCCGTGTCGCGGGCGATGAGCGGACCCACGACATGGGTGTCCATGTTGGGCCAGGCGGCCGCGTAACCGATGATCCGTCCGTCCTCCTCGGCGACGCGCAGCTGATCGGCGAAGGCGGGCAGACGGGTGACGATGTGCGTCCGGTCGACGCCGAACACCTCCTCGTCGAGCCGGACGATCGCAGGGAGATCCTCCGCGGTCGCGGCCCGGGTGGCGCTCTCCGGCCGGTCACCCGTGGGAACGAAGTGGCCGCGCAGCATCTCGGCGTGGCCGGTGACCTTGAACCCGAGTTCCTCGTACAGCGGGCGGCCGTAAGAGGTCGCGTGCAGGGTGAGGGGGGTGGTGCCCATCGCCGAGACGATGTGCCGCATGAGCCGGCGTCCCACTCCCCGGCGGGCATGCCGCTCGGCGACCAGGACCATGCCGACGGCCGCGAGAGCGGGCTGTTCCCGCGGTCCGTACTCGGTGACGACGCAGGCGGCCACCAGACCACCGTCGGGGTCGTCGATGCCGTAACCCTTCCCGGCCGTAAGGAGGAGGCCCCACTTGTGCTCCTCCCGTGGCCACCCCCGGTCCTCGGACAAGTCGGCGCAGGCGGTGAGGTCGCGGAGCGTCAGACGGCGGATGGGCAGAGAGGCAAGGGAAGGTGTCGGCACGCAGGTCAGGCTGTCCGACGGGGAGGTGCGGCGTCCACCCGTTTCAGGAGACTCGTGTGAGCTTTTGGCCATGCCGTGGTCACGGACGGAGCACGGACACGGGCGCGGGACGTTTCACGTGAAACATGTGAGAACGGCGCGTGGCTGGTTCCTTCCGCCGGGAAATGAGGAGAGCAGAGCAGAGCCCGTTAACCTCGTCGCTCATGGCGAGGCTTCATCTCTTCGATCTCGACGGCACCCTGCTCCACGGCAGTTCGGCTCCCGTGGAGATCTCGCGGCAACTGGGACTGGAAGCCGAGGCGGTGGCCCTCGACCGGGCGATCTCCGCCGGCCTCATCGGGCCACCGGAGTACGCCACACAGGTGCACACGCTCTGGGCGGGCCTCACGGAGGCGCAGGTGGCGGCGGCATTCGAAGCGGCTCCGTGGCTGGCCCGTATCCGCGAGGTCTGGGCAGAGCTCACACGGAACGGTGACTACTGCGCCGTTGTCTCGCTGTCCCCGTCCTTCTTCGTGGAGCGGCTCACCGACTGGGGTGCGCACGCGGCGTACGGCTCCCGCTTTCCCGCCGTGCCGTTCAGGGAGCCCGTGGACCCGGCCGGCGTCCTCAGTGCGGCGGCCAAGGTCCGGATCGCCGACCGTCTGTGCGCGGAGTTCGGGGTGACCCGCGCGGACTGCGTCGCCTATGGCGACTCGATGTCGGACAAGGACCTGTTCGGCGCGGTGCCGGTCTCCGTCGCGGTCAACGCGGACCGGCATCTGACCGGCCTCGCGACCCACTCCTACACGGGGCGGGACCTCTGGGAAGCCTACGAACTGGTGCGAGCCGCGTAAGGGACGGGTGTCACCCGAGGTCGGGGGCGTGCATGGCGCGTACGCCCTCGATGTTGCCGTCCAGATAGTGCCGCAGGGACAGTGGTACCAGGTGGACGGAGGCGATCCCGACGCGGGTGAACGGTACGCGGACGATCTCGTACTCGCCGACGGGTTCGTCGACCTCCGGACCGTGGCGCAGGGACGGGTCCATGGATTCCAGGCGGCACACGAAGAAGTGCTGCACCTTCACGCCGGTGGCGCCGCCGTCCGCGTCGATGTGCTCCACGGTGTCGACGAAGCAGGGCACCACATCGGTGATCTTCGCGCCGAGCTCCTCGTACACCTCCCGGTGCAGGGCGTCCACCACGGTGGAGTCCTTCGGCTCCACTCCGCCGCCAGGGGTGAGCCAGTAGGGATCCATGCCGGGTTTGGTGCGCTTGATCAGAATCAGGTTCTCGCCGTCCAGCAGAACGGCTCGGGCGGTGCGCTTGACCACGGGTCGGACGGTCATGGGGGAAATGTGGCCCGGCTGGTTCCACGTGAAACATCGCGGGAGGGCAGCGGCCGGCTTCGCGGGGTGGTGCACCGCCCCGGCGGGTCAGCACCAGCCGGTGGCCGCCCCCTCCAGCCACTCGTGGGCCCGCGCGATGTGGGGCATCGCCAGTGTGCCGGTGCGGACCACCAGGAAGTAGGTGCGCAGCGGGGGCACCGTCGGCTCGTGCAGGGCCACCACGTCGCCCCGCTCGAGCGCGCCCGCGCAGAGGTAGCGGGGCAGTACCGCCAGCCCCGCTCCCGCGGCGGCGCAGGCCAGCACCGCGCGTAGATCCGGGACGATGACGGCGCCCGGCGTGACGGGGCGGGAGTCGAAGACGGAGGCCCAGTAGCGGGCGACGAAGGGAAGTGACTCGTGCACCTCGACCACCGGGACGTGTTCCAGGACCGACGGGCCCGTGCGGCGGAGCGTGCCGGAGTCGATGCACCCGGCCCACCGCGGAGCGGCGACCAGGACGTGCTCCTCGTCGCAGAGCGCGGTCGCCGAGAGCAGGGCGCCGCGTGGCCGGACCGTGCTGATGGCCAGATCGTGATGTCCGGCGGCCAGTCCCTCGAGGACTTCCTCGGCGTTGCCGAAAGAGGCGCGCAGGGCGAAGCTCTGGCCGTCCTCTCCGGTCAGTTCCGTGAGCGCGGGCAGCGCTCGTTCGGCGGTGAACTCCGGAGGGCCGGCCAGATGCAGCGTCCGTAAGGAGGAGTCCTCCTCCAGCCCGGACTCGGCTATCTCCACCAGGGCGTCGAGATGCGGCGCCGCCTTGTGGGCGAGTTCGTCCCCGATGGTCGTCGGTGTCACACCGCGCGCCTGCCGAAGGAACAGGGGCCGACCCAGCTGCCGTTCCAACGTCCGTATCTGTGAGGTGACGGCCGGTTGGGAGAGGCCGAGCAGGGCGGCGGCACGGGTGAAGGAACCGGCCCGGTGCACGGTCACGAAGGTCCGCAGCAAGGCCAGATCCACGCCACACCCTCCCTCGCCGGCCCGCTCCGGGCCCGGACGTCCAACTATAAATAAGTCGATAGGTCGCTGTCGTTACTGTGATTGGACACTGACACTGAGTCAACTAGCCTTGGTCGCGCGGTTCTTCGCGCGCGGAACCGAGGACGGTCCGAGCCACGAGGGGGGAGGCTCGGACCGTCCGCCGCAGTGTGCCGGGCGCCCGCCGGCCCGGCCGGTCAGCCGGCTGACTCGTCCAGGGCCCGCAGCACGTCCGCGACCAGGTCCTCCGGGTCCTCGGCGCCCACGGAGAAGCGGATGAAGCCCTCCGGCACCGCGTCCCCGCCCCAGCGCCCGCGCCGCTCCGCCGTGGACCGTACTCCGCCGAAGCTCGTCGCGTCGTCCACGAGCCGCAGCGCACCGAGGAAACGATCCGCATGCGCGCGGGTGGGCAGCGTGAAGGACACCACGCACCCGTAGCGCCGCATCTGCCGCGAGGCGATCTCGTGCGAGGGATCGTCGGGCAGCCCCGGATAACGCAGCCCCGTGACCTCGGACCGCTCCCGCAGTGCCTGGGCGAGCGTCAGCGCGGTGGCGTTCTGCCGGTCGACGCGCAGCTGGAGCGTGGCGATCGAGCGGTGCGCGAGCCAGGCCTCCATGGGCCCCGGGATGGCGCCGACGATCTTGCGCCAGCGGCGGACGGCGGCCATGGCCTCGGCGTTCCGGCCGGTGACGTATCCCAGGAGCACGTCGCCGTGCCCGGTGAGCTGCTTGGTGCCGCTGGCCACCGCGAAGTCGGCGCCGAGCTCCAGCGGGCGCTGGCCGAGCGGTGTCGCGAGGGTGTTGTCGACGGCGACCAGGGCGCCGCGCGCGTGTGCCGCCTCGGCCAGCCGCCGTACGTCGCACACGTCGAGCCCCGGATTCGAGGGCGTCTCGATCCACAGCAGTTTCGCGCCGTCGAGGACATCGAGCTGGGCGTTGCCGCCCGTCGGCGCGGTCCGCACCTCGATGCCGTACGTCTCCAGCTGGTCCCGCGCCAGGGGCAGGGCCTGGTAGCCGTCGTCCGGCAGGACGACCGCGTCACCGGCGCGCAGCTGGGAGAAGAGCACCGAGGAGATCGCGGCCATGCCCGAGGCGAACACCAGGGCCTCGACGTCGTCCTGCCCAGGCGCCTCCAGCTCGCCGATGGCCCGTTCCAGCAGCGTCCAGGTCGGGTTCTCGTCCCGGCCGTAGGTGTACGGGCCGGTGGGGTCGCCCGGCAGATGGAAGTGGGCGGCGAACACCGGTCCGGGCAGGGTCGGCTCGTGCTTGACCGGCTCGGGCAGCCCGGCCCGCACCGCGCGGGTGCCCTCGCCCGCCCCGTCCGGCAGCGCCTGCCCGTGGCCCGCGCCCTTCGTCGAATCGTTCATGCCGCCTGTCCTTCCACCTGCTCGCGTACCGCGGCGAGCAGTCCGGTGCTCGCCGCCTCCACCATCTCAAGACACGCGTCGAACCCGTCCGCGCCCCCGTAGTAGGGGTCCGGTACGTCGAGATCGTCGCCGGCGGCGGGATCGTAGGAGCGCAGCAGACGCACCTTGCCGGCGTCCCGGTCCGTGGGCGCGAGGCGGCGCAGCGCCCTGAGGTGGCCGGCATCGAGCGCGACGACGAGATCGAGGCGGGCGTACCAGGACGGGTCGAACCGCCGGGCCGTGTGGCCGGTGTCGTAGCCGTTCTCCCGCAGCACGGTCACCGTGCGGGGATCGGCGCCCTCGCCCTCGTGCCAGCCGTCCGTACCGGCGCTGTCCACCTCGACCAGGCCGTCGAGCCCGGCCTCCGCCACCCGCGCGCGGAAGACGGACTCGGCCATCGGGGAGCGGCAGATGTTGCCGGTGCAGACGAAGCAGACGCGGTAGGTCATCGGCTTCAGTCCCCGTCGGGCAGGACGACGTCGAGCGCCCAGGAGACGACGGAGATGATCAGGCCGCCCAGTACGGCAGTCCAGAAGCCCTCCACGTGGAAGCTCAGGTCGAGCCGGTCGGCGAGCCAGGAGGTGAGCAGCAGCATCAGCGCGTTCACCACCAGGGTGAACAGCCCCAGCGTCAGGATGAGCAGGGGGAGGCTCAGCAGCTTCACCACCGGCTTGACCAGGAAGTTCACCAGTCCGAAGAGCAGCGCGACCAGGAGCAGCGTGCCGATCTCCTTGCCCGTGCTGTCACCGGTCAGGGTGATCTTGTCGAGCAGCCACACCGCGACCGCCAGGGCGCCCGCGTTGGCGATCGTCTTGACTAGGAAATTCATCATGTGTCTGATCGTGGCAGACACGATCGGACTCGGGCAGTGAGGCAGGGGCGGGACTAGGGATGAAGGCATTCCGGCTGGACGAACTGGAGGCGGAGCGCGCCGCCAACGACGGGGCATACCTGCAGTTCCTGCGCGAGCGGAACATGTCGGTCGGCCTCTACGCCCTGGACGCCGGGTCCCAGGACCCGCAGCAGCCGCACGGTCAGGACGAGGTGTACTTCGTCGTCAGCGGCCGTGCGGCGATCACCGTCGGCATGGAGACCACCCAGGTGGCACGCGGCAGCGTCGTGTACGTGCCGGCCGGGGTGGCCCACAAGTTCCACCACATCAGCGAGGACCTGCGGGTTCTGGTGGTGTTCTCTCCCCCCGAAAGCTGAGGGGCGCTCTCGGGGTTCCCTAGGGGAACGGTCAGGGGAGGACAAGGGATCCGGGGCCCCCGCCGGAGCACCCGCCGCCCTAGCATCGAGTGCAGGACATCATCGACGCGACCCGGTACTCGGCGGGCGGAGAGGTAAGGACGAGGGCGATGCGAGAGATCTTCGCGGGATTGCCGTGGTGGGTGAAGTGGATCGCGGTGCCGGTCATCGCCCTGGTCGTGTTCGGCGGGCTGATAGCGAGCGTGGTCGGCTTCGTGATCGGGCTGCTCTTCAAGGCGCTGGTCTTCGTGGCGCTGGTCGGCGGTCTGATCTACGTCGTACGGAAGTTCACGTCGAGTTCCTCGTCGCGCAGCGACTGGTGAGCCGAGGGGGACCGGTGAGGCGGTAACAGGAATCACCGGTTCCCTCGGGCGGGGGAAGTTTCTCCGGCGGGCCGTCTGCGTGCGGTGACAGCCCGTTAGAGTCCGGAACTCGACGCGGGGGTGATCCCCGCGAGCGGCGTCCCCACCCGTGTTCCCCGCACGGGCTGCCCCCTCGCGTTTCGGGAGTGACCCTTGGCCACGACTGGCACCGGCTCCGCGCACCTGGCCGCGGTTCCTCCGCAGCCCCGCTCGCCGGCGCCCACCGCACCGCCGCCCACCGCGACCCTCATCGGCTCCGTCCAGCGAGCCATGCGCCTGCTGGAGACCGTCGCCGGGCACGAGTACGGGGCTCCCGCCAAACAACTTGCCCGGGAGACCGGGTTGGCGCTCCCCACCACGTACCACCTGCTGCGCACCCTGGTGCACGAGGGCTATCTGCGCCGCGACAAGGGGCTGTTCTTCCTGGGAGAGGCGGCGGAACGGCTGAGCAGCAGCGGAGCGGAGCAGAAACGTCGCAGCACGGTGGTCGACATGCTCGCCCGCTGGCGGGACGCGATCGGCGCCCCCGTGTACTACGCCGTGTACCGCGAGGGCGAGATCGAGGTCGTCTGCGTCTCCGAGACCCCCGCCCATCCCGCGGTGGCGGAGTGGGCCGACTTCCGGGAGACCGGACACGCCCACGCGATCGGACAGTGCCTGCTCTCCCAGCTCGACGAGGAGGCGCGCCGCGACCACCTCGATCGCCATCCCGTGCGGCCCGTCACGCCGTACACCGTGCGCGACGACCACAGCCTGCTGAGGCGCCTGGAGCGGACGCGGCCGACGGAGCTGGTGACGGAGCGCCAGGAGTACGTGCTGGGGACGGTGTGCGCGGCGATCCCCATCACCGTCGGCGGCGCGGCCGCGTCGATGGCCATCTCGCTGCCCGCACACCAGGCCGACCGGCTCGTCCCCGCGGCACAGCGACTGCAGGCCGAGATGGGGCGTCTCGTCGGGTCACTCACGCTGTCTATCAGTATCTGAAAACTCACTCCTTGTGATCTCCTGTGTACGTTCAGCAAGATTCCCTCTGGTGCCAGGGTCCATGCCCGGCCAGTCCGTGGCGAATGACGGGGTAGGCGATGCGCGAATCCGTACAGGCAGAGGTCATGATGAGCTTTCTCGTGTCGGAGGAACTGTCCTTCCGCATCCCGGTGGAGCTCCGCTACGACACCTGTGATCCCTACGCCGTGCGGCTGACCTTCCACTTGCCGGGGGACGCCCCCGTGACGTGGGCGTTCGGCCGGGAGCTGCTGATCGACGGCGTAGGCCGGCCGTGCGGAGAGGGCGACGTGCGCGTCTCGCCGGTGGACCCCGACGCGCTGGGCGAAGTGCTGATCCGGCTTCAGGTCGGCAGCGACCAGGCGCTGTTCCGTTCGTCGACCGCACCTCTCGTGGCCTTCCTCGACCGCACCGACAAGCTGGTGCCGCTGGGCCAGGAGGGGGCACTCGCCGACTTCGACGCCCACCTCGACGACGCGCTGGACCGGATCCTGGCGGAGCAGAGCACCGGCTGAAGCGTTACGCCAGTCGGGTGGTCCGGTGGCGGAACGCTTCAGCGCGCTCCGCCCGCCACGCGGGACATCAGCGCTTGCGGCGCCTGCCCCGCCCGCCGCGCCCGGCGGCCGGCCGCGCGTCCGGTGCCTGCCCGGTCTCCTGTACCGGTGCCGGTCCGTGTCCCCGCGTCCGTGCCTGAGCCGTCGGGCGGTCGGCCGAGACCACCAGCGCGGCCAGGGCCGTGGTCACCGGCACCGAGGCCACCAGGCCGATCGAGCCGATCAGGGTGCGCACGATCTCCTCCGCGACCAGTTCGCTGTTGGCGACCGTTCCCACGCCGCTCTGCGCGATGGAGAACAGCAGCAGCAGCGGCAGTGCGGCGCCCGCGTAGGCGAGGACCAGTGTGTTGACCACGGACGCGATGTGATCACGGCCGATGCGGATGCCCGCGCGGTACAGCCCGCGCCAGCCCGTCGACGGGTTGGCCTCGTGCAGCTCCCAGACCGCGGACGTCTGGGTGACCGTCACGTCGTCGAGGACACCGAGCGAACCGATGATGACGCCGGCCAGCAGCAGACCGCTCATGTCGATCTCGGGGTACAGCCCGTGGATCAGACCGGTGTTGTCGTCGGTGTTGCCGGTCAGCGCGGCCCACCCGATGAACACCGAGCCGAGGACGCCGATCAGCAGCAGCGAGATCAGTGTGCCGAGCACCGCCACCGACGTACGCGCCGACAGCCCGTGGCACAGGTACAGGGCGATCAGCATGATCGCGCTCGCCCCCACCACCGCCACGACCAGCGGGTTCGACCCCTGCAGGATCGCCGGCAGGATGAAGAAGTTGAGCACCAGGAAGCTGATCGCCAGTGCGACCAGCGCCATGACGCCACGCAGCCGGCCCACGGCCACCACGGCGAGCGCGAAGATGCCCGCGAGGAGCGCCATCGGGAAGCGCCGGTTCACGTCGGTGACCGAGTACTGGAGGTCCTCGGGCGCGGAGGGCTCGTAGGCGACCACGACCTCCTGGCCCTCGCTCAGCTGCCGGGACTGGTCCGGCTGCACGATCTCGTTGAACGTACGGCCCTTGTCGTCGCCGGTGTCGACCCGGATCGTCGCCTTCTTGCAGGTACCGTCCGCCTGCTGCTGGGCGGACGAGCCCTCGGCCGTGGAGGTGTCGCCGGTCGGGACGCCCCCGGAGGCGTTGACGGACTGACAGCTCACCTCGACCACCTCGGTGACCGTGGCGTGCTGTGTCTGCCGGTCGAAGCCGACGCCGGTGCGCTCGTGCGCCGGGGCACCGCCCGGCCACAGCACGGCGAGTCCGATCAGCACCGCCGCTGCGAACGGGATCAGGATCGCCGCGATGACCTTGCGCAGGTGCTGGGAGACGGGTGCCGCCGGGCCGTGACCGTGGCTGTGTCCGTGCGCGTGGCCGTGACCACCGCCGTCTCCGGCGCCGGGTGCGCGCGATGGTTCGGACGGTTGGTACGGAGGAGGTTGAGAGGGGGTCACCGCCCGATCATCGCAAGAACGGGATGGGCCCTCTGTTCACCGCGCCAGAAATGACGCTAGCGTGGAGGCGCTTTTGTACACGCGGGAGCTCGGAGCACCGGGCTGAGAGGGCGCTGACCTCCGTCCCAGCGATGTTTCACATGAAACGTCACCGGCTTGCGAGTGATGTTTCACACGGAACGTCGTCAGACGGACATCGCTGCGCCGACCGCCGAACCTGTTACCGGGTAATGCCGGCGTAGGGAGTAGGTCTCATGACCAACAAGGACGCACGCACGCCTGCCTCCACGCAGAACCCGACGGAGACGTCGGCGAACGGGGAGGCCGGGAAGTCCATCGGCTGGCACAAGGCGTACGTCGAGGGCACCCGCCCCGACCTGCGGGTGCCGGTCCGCCAGGTGCACCTCACCAACGGGCGGTCGGTCACGCTGTACGACACCTCGGGTCCGTACACCGATCCGCTCGTCGACACCGACGTCCGCCGGGGCCTGGCCCCGCTGCGGGAGAACTGGATCATCGCCCGCGGCGACACCGAGGAGTACGCGGGCCGTCCCGTCCGGCCCGAGGACGACGGGATCAAGCACACCTCTCCGCGCGGGGGCCTGCGCAATCTGGACGCCGTGTTCCCCGGCCGGCCGCGGCTGCCGCGCCGGGGCCGTGCGGGCCGGGCGGTCACGCAGCTGGCGTACGCGCGCCGCGGCGAGATCACGCCCGAGATGGAGTTCGTGGCGGTCCGGGAGAACGTCTCCCCCGAGGTGGTCCGTGAGGAGATCGCGGCGGGCCGGGCGGTGCTGCCGGCCAACGTCAACCACCCGGAGATCGAGCCGATGATCATCGGCAAGCGGTTCCTGGTGAAGGTCAACGCCAACATCGGCAACTCGGCGGTGACGTCCTCCATCGAGGAGGAGGTCGAGAAGATGACCTGGGCGACCCGCTGGGGCGCCGACACGGTCATGGACCTCTCCACCGGCCGCAACATCCACACCACCCGCGAGTGGGTGCTGCGCAACTCCCCCGTCCCCATCGGCACCGTGCCGCTCTACCAGGCCCTGGAGAAGGTCGACGGCCGGGCCGAGGAACTGACCTGGGAGATCTACAAGGACACGGTCGTCGAACAGGCCGAGCAGGGCGTGGACTACATGACGGTCCACGCGGGCGTACGCCTCGCGTACGTACCGCTCACCGCCAACCGCAAGACCGGCATCGTCTCCCGCGGCGGCTCGATCATGGCCGCGTGGTGCCTGGCGCACCACAAGGAATCGTTCCTGTACGAGAACTTCGAGGAGCTCTGCGAGATCCTCGCCGCGTACGACGTCACGTACTCGCTCGGCGACGGCCTGCGGCCCGGGTCCATCGCGGACGCCAACGACGAGGCGCAGTTCGCGGAGTTGCGCACGCTCGGGGAACTCAACACGATCGCGAAGCGTTTCAACGTTCAGACCATGATCGAGGGCCCGGGACACGTCCCGATGCACAAGATCAAGGAGAACATCGACCTTCAGCAGGAGATCTGCGATGAAGCCCCGTTCTATACGCTCGGCCCGCTGACGACGGACGTCGCGCCCGCGTACGACCACATCACGTCCGGCATCGGTGCCGCGATGATCGCCTGGTGGGGCACGGCCATGCTCTGCTACGTCACGCCCAAGGAGCACCTGGGCCTGCCCAATCGTGACGACGTCAAGACCGGCGTCATCACCTACAAGATCGCCGCCCACGCCGCCGACCTCGCCAAGGGCCACCCGGGTGCCCAGGAATGGGACGACGCGCTGTCCGACGCCCGTTTCGAGTTCCGGTGGGAGGACCAGTTCAACCTCGCCCTCGACCCGGACACGGCACGCGAGTTCCACGACGAGACCCTGCCGGCGGAACCCGCCAAGACGGCCCACTTCTGCTCGATGTGCGGCCCGAAGTTCTGTTCGATGAAGATCTCCCAGGACATCCGTCGTGAACACGGCGGAAGCCGGGACGAGATCGAGGAGGGGATGGCGCGGAAGTCGAAGGAGTTCGCGGAGGCGGGCAATCGCGTGTATCTGCCGATCGCGGACTGAGCGTCCACCGCGGGCGGCGCGGGGGCGGTGCCCGTGGCGGGTGCCGCTCCCGCGGGGCAGCGGGCGCGGCCGCCCCTCCCCTTCGCCGGGGCGAATGGGCAGACTGGCCGCATGACAGCGAGTCCGATGAGCAAGGGGTCCAATCTTCCCGTCGATGCCCGCGTGGTGCGCGTTGAGCTCGCTTGGGTGACCGGGGCAGGGGTGCCCGACATCGATGCCTCGGCACTGCTCCTCACGGAGGCCGGGCGGGTGCGGGACGACGGGGACTTCGTCTTCTACAACCAGCCTCGTCACGCGTCCGGCGCCGTGACGCATCTCGGGAAACAGCGCGGCACGCGGGAGACGACCGACACCGTGGAGGTGGATCTGGGCGCCGTGGAAGGGACGGTCGAACGGATCGTGCTGTGCGCGTCGGCGGACGGCGGGACGTTCGGGCAGGTGCCGGGACTGGTGCTCAGGCTGCTCGACGCCGGGGCGGGGACCGAGTTGGCCCGGTTCGACATGGCGGCGGGGACGGAGACCGCGTTCATCGGCGGTGAGTTGTACCGGCGGCAGGGGAAGTGGAAGTTCCGGGCGGTGGGGCAGGGGTACGCCTCCGGGCTCGCGGGTCTGGCCACGGACTTCGGCATCACCGTGGACGACGCGGCCCCGGCCTCGTCCGCTTCCCCCACGGCCACCACGCCCCCGGTCTCACCGGTCTCACCGGTCTCACCCGAGGCCGCCGCGGTCCCGGGCCCGCCGCCCCCGCCCGTTCCTCCCGCCGTGCCGGCCGCGCCCGCCCGGCAGCCCTCCGCGTCCCACCTCCACCCCGGTGCCCCGCGGCTCACCAAGGGCGAGGAGCGGTTGCCCGTCGACATGCGCAAGCGGTTGTCGCTGCGCAAGGAGCAGGTGGCGGTCAGTCTGCGCAAGCACGGGGCCGCCGAGGTCACCGCGCGCGTCATCCTCGTACTCGACGCCTCCGGGTCCATGTCCTTCCTGTACTCCAAGGGGGTCGTGGCCGATGTCGTCGAGCGGATGGCGGCGGTCGCGGCGCAGCTGGACGACGACGGTGAGATGCAGGCCTGGACGTTCGCCTCGAACCCGGCCCGGCTGCCGGACCTGCGGCTGGGGGAGCTTCCGGAGTGGCTGCGGCTGCATGTGCGCGTGGGGGAGATGGGACTGTTCCGGCGTGGGCGGAAGAAGGGGCTGGAGCCCAGCCAGGTCGACATGCGGGACGTGGGCATCCAGAACGAGGAGCAGAAGGTCATCGCCGAGGTGCGCGCGTTCGTGCGGGACCGTCCCGCGTCCGCCCCGACCCTCGTCCTGTTCTTCTCCGACGGGGGCGTCTACCGCAACAAGGAGATCGAGCGCGAGCTCCGCGAGGCGGTGGAGGAGCCGGTCTTCTGGCAGTTCGTGGGGCTGGGCAGGTCCGACTACGGCGTGCTGGAGCGGTTCGACACGCTGCCGGGCCGCCGCGTCGACAACGTCGGGTTCTTCGCCGTCGACGACATCAGCACCGTGCCGGACGCGGAGCTGTACGACCGTCTGCTCTCCGAGTTCCCGCAGTGGATCACGGCTGCGGGACGGGCGGGGATTCTCTGAGATCCGCCCCGTCCCTCCGCCCCGTCCCTCCACCCTGCCTCCGGCTCGCGCCTCCGCCGCGGAGAGCGCGAGCCGACGGACGGGCCGCCCGGCTACTCCGGCTGGTGCTCCGGTCCCCCGAAGTCCGGGCTCGAGTAGTCCGGGCTGGAGTAGCTCGGCCGTGTGCCACGGGCCGCCCCCTCCTGCGGGCTGGAGAAGCCCGGCCGTCCGTACCCCAGGTGCGGGATACGGCCTGCCGGCGGGGGCGGTGCCGTGTGCTGCAGCGCGGAGACCGTCGCCGGGTCGGTGAGCGCGTCCCGCAGGAACGGCAGGATCCCCTGCTTCAGCAGAGCCTCGCGCCAGGCGTCCCTGGCCCGGGTCACCTCCCCGTCGAGTTCGCGGTACGGGCCGCCGAGCGCCGAGGGTTTGTTGCGCAACGCGGTGAGCAGCAGGCCCACGGCGGCGACGAGGATGGCGACCGCCGTCACCGCGCCGAACACCCACCCCGTGGTGAGCATGGTCCGGGCGAACGCGGCGCCGGGATCGAGCATCCGCAGGACGTAGCCGACGAGCAGGAAGATCGCGGCCGCGGTTCCGGCCAGGACGGGTGCCAGGACGGCGACGACGGCGACAGCGCCGGCCCCGGCGGCCTCTCCCATGGTGGCGGCGAGCCCCACCGCGTGCGTGCCCGGCTCGCTGGGACCGGACTCGCGGACGGACGGGGTGGACGAAGCCGGTGGCCGGCGCAGTTCCTCGCGGACCTTCACGTAGTGCTGGTACTCGGTCGCCGCGGCCGCCGTGATGATCGCGGTGGCGTTGAGCGCCATCGTGCGCAGTTGTTCCGAGTTGAGCCGCTGTCCGACCGCGGCCAGTTCCGGGTGGTGTGGCGCGGAGCGCAGCGCCTCATCGAGAATCCGCTCGTATTCCTGGCGGTCCTCGCTCAGCAGGTGCTGCGGAACGCTGTTCATGTGCATCCCCCGATGCTCCGTAGGGCTTGGGGCTCGGCATGCTGACGAGCCGTCGGGCAGAAACGGAGGGGAGCCTGCTACGGATAAGCCGATGGTAGAGCGGTGACGGCGTGCGGTGACAGGGGGTTTACCGAAATTGGCACGTGCACGGTGCGGTTGCGGGCCGCACGGTCACGGCCCGCCGAACCGTCAGACGGCCAGCGGCAGTTGCTGGACCAGCAGTTTTCCGGCCATGGTGACCCCGCCGTCCATCGCGATGGCGAGTCCGTCGGCGTAGACATGAGGTCCGGTGACCACGGGGCCGCCGTCGTCCTCACCGTCCTCGGAGCCGACTTCGCCCGTCAGGTACGGGATCGGGCTGTGGCCGTGAACGACCCGGGTGCCACCGTACGTATCCAGCAGGGAGCGCACCGCGTCGGCGCCGCCCTCGTCACGGAAGGAGAACCGCTTGGTGAACTTGCGGAACAGGTCCCAGACCTCGTCGGCGTCGTTGCGGGTGAGCGTCTCGCGGACGGTGTCGTTGACCTCTTCGATGGAGCGGCCGTAGTCGAGGTAGGCGGTGGTGTCGGAGTGCAGCAGCAGGTGGCCGTCGACCTCCTCGACGGCGTCGAGGCGGGCCATCCACTGCAGGTGGTGGTCCTGGAGTCGGTCCATGTCGGTCTTCTGCCCGCCGTTGAGCAGCCAGGCCGCCTGGAAGGTGGCGGTGCCCGCGCCGGAGTTGACGGGGGTGTCGCCGAACCGCTTGGCGCCGAGCAGCAGCAGCTCGTGGTTGCCCATGAGGGCCTTGCAGTAGCCGCCGGCGGCGGCGGCCTCGGCGGACAGCCGCATCACGAGGTCGATGACGCCGATGCCGTCCGGGCCGCGGTCGGTGAAGTCGCCGAGGAACCACAGCCGCGCGGTGCCGGCGCACCACCGGCCCGCCGGGTCGAGCAGGCCCTGCTCCTGGAGGGCGGCCACCAGCTCGTCCAGGTAGCCGTGGACGTCACCGACCACGTACAGCGGGCCCTGGCCGGTGGGGGGCTGCGGGGCGGGGACGGACGCGGGGTCGACGGTCACCTGAACAGTGTCACCCCGATTGATGACGGGGAGGTCCCGCTGGGTGGGTGTGTATCCCTCGGGGTAGCCCTCCTCGGAGGGCGGGACGACGTCGCCGGGGTGCGTGCTCTGGACGTACGGACCGGTCTCGTGGACATACGCGGGTACCCGGAAGTCGCGCAACGTCGCCGTCCGCTCCACCTCGGGTCCCTGACCGGCCCCCTGAGTCATCGACCCCTCCACCATCGCGCCGCTCCTGCACCGCGTCGGACTGCCTGGTCGCAGCGGCCCGCGGTGTCGTGGGCCCATCATAGGAATGCGGATCGCGCCGTGTGATGACCCAGGGGTGGTGAATCGGAGCGGGACTCCGGTTCACCGGGGCTTTCGCCCCGTTTGAGTGGGTCTTCGACGGCCCTGGCCACACACCTTACGCCGCTGACCGGTCCGTCTTCTTCCGGGGGCCCGGCCCGTTTCTCCCGGAGGGGTGCCGGGGGAACACCCTCACGTCGCCTCTCCGGAGCCCGGACCCGTCCGTACGAGGCCCTCCTCCGGAAGCGGAGCCGGCCCTGCCCCAAACAAGTGCCCCGGACGCCGGCCCCGGCGTGCGTGACATGCCTTCTCCCGGTTCTTCCGAGGCGCGGCCGGTCGCCGAAGCCGCCGCTTCCCCTTCCGGAAGCGGAAGCTCCACGCTCCGGGCCGCGACACGCCCTGCCGGGACCCGCGACGCGCCCTGCCAGCCCTCTGCGACACGTCCTGCCGGGACCCGCGACGGGCCCCGCCAGGCCCGTCGCGTCACTCCCCCTTCGGCGACCTCGGCGGACTGACCGTCGTACGGGGCGGACGCCGCTGCGAGGAGGTCCGCACGATCAGCTCGGTCGGTATGACCTGCTCCACCGGCTGGTCCGAGTCGACCCCCTCGATGGCGTCGATGAGCAGCTGGATCACCGCCGTGCCGATGCGGCGCGGTTTGAGGGAGAGCGTGGTGACGGGCGGTTCGGTGTTGGCGTAGACCGTGGACTCGCTGCAGCAGACGAGCAGCAGGTCGTCCGGGACGCGCAGGCCGTAGCGGCGGGCGGCGGCGAGCAGGTCGGTGCCGTTCGGATCGAACAGGCCGTAGACGGCGTCGGGCCGGTCGGGGCGGGCGAGCAGCCGGTCGGCGGCGACGGCGCCCGCACACGGATCGTGCGCCGGGTAGGCCTCGTAGACCGGGTCCTGGCCCACGCGCTCGCACCAGCGCAGGTACGCAGTGGTCGACAGGTGGGTGTACGTGTCGGTGGTGGTGCCGGTGAGCAGGCCGATGCGGCGGGCGCCGGCTTCGGCGAGGTGGTCGAGGATGCCGAGGACGGCGGCCTCGTGGTCGTTGTCGACCCAGGCGGTGACCGGCAGTGAGCCCGCCGGGCGGCCGTCGGAGACGACGGGTAAGCCCTGCCGGACCAGTTCGCTGACGACCGGGTCCTGGTCGGAGGGGTCGATGACCACCGTGCCGTCCAGGGCGACGTTGGACCACACGTCGTGGCGGGAGGTCGCGGGCAGGATGACGAGGGCGTAGCCGCGGGCGAGCGCGGCGGAGGTGGCGGCGCGCGCCATCTCGGCGAAGTACGCGAACTCGGTGAAGGTGAAAGGTTCATCCCCGTACGTCGTCACGGTCAGGCCGATGAGTCCGGACTTCCCGGTGCGGAGCGTTCGGGCGGCGGCCGAGGGGCGGTACCCCAGTCTGTCGGCCACCTCGCGGACGTGGCGCCGGGTGGCGTCCGGGAGCCTTCCCTTGCCGTTGAGGGCGTCGGAGACGGTCGTGATGGAGACTCCGGCGGCGGCGGCCACGTCCCTGATGCCCGCTCGACCCGGCCGGCTGCCTCGGCGTGAGGTTTCCGCGCGGCTCACCTGGTGCTTCCCTGCTGCTGTCATGGCGAGCCGATAGTAGGGCTCATGCGACGGGGTAGGGCGGACGCATATGCACGCGTTGACAGGCACGTTTCTGCATGATCATTAAGGTCCAATCTCCTTGGAAGCAAAGGGGGTTGAACGTTCCCATGCCAAGACCTGACGTGTGGGCGCACGCGGACCTGCCGAGGGTGTGATGTTGCGAAGAGGTCTCAACTCACCTGCACGGGGGATGCGCGCCACGGCGTAAGCCAGGGGCGCGTAGATATATGTACGGCACGCCCCTGGCCCGCACGCCATTCGTACACCTTCGGACTACGTTGCCCTTGTTGCCACTGTGACGGACGGGGCCGGGAAGCAGCCGCCGCTCCTCTACGCGGCGACGTCGAATCCTCATAAGGTGAGCAGTATTGGATGTCGGCGGCGGACACGGGTGCCGCCGGTCTTCGCGAGGAGGACTGCGGTGAGCGAGACGAGCCCCAAGCTGCGCGCCGAGCTGGAGGGGATCCCCACGTACAAGCCGGGCAAGCCGGCGGTGGCCGGCGGACCGGTGGCGTACAAGCTGTCCTCCAACGAGAACCCCTACCCGCCGCTGCCCGGGGTGATGGAGACCGTGACGGCCGCGGCCTCCTCCTTCAACCGGTACCCGGACATGGCCTGTGCGGCGCTGCTGGCCGAGCTGTCCGAGCGCTTCGCGGTCCCCGCCTCCCACCTGGCCACCGGCACCGGCTCGGTCGGTGTCGCCCAGCAGCTGCTGCAGGCCACGTCGGGCCCGGGCGACGAGGTGATCTACGCCTGGCGGTCCTTCGAGGCGTACCCGATCATCACGCAGATCAGCGGTGCCACCTCGGTCCAGGTGCCGCTGACCCCGGGCGACGTGCACGACCTGGACGCGATGGCCGGGGCGATCACCGACCGGACCCGGCTCATCTTCGTCTGCAATCCCAACAACCCGACCGGCACGGTCGTGCGGCGGGCCGAGCTGGAGCGCTTCCTCGACCGGGTGCCGAGCGACGTCCTGGTGGTGCTCGACGAGGCCTACCGCGAGTTCATCCGGGACACCGAGGTGCCGGACGGCGTCGAGATCTACCGCGAGCGGCCCAACGTCTGCGTCCTGCGGACCTTCTCCAAAGCGTACGGCCTGGCGGGGCTGCGCGTCGGTTTCGCCATCGCCCACGAGCCGGTGGCGGCGGCGCTGCGCAAGACGGCGGTGCCGTTCGGGGTGAGCCAGATCGCGCAGGACGCCGCGATCGCCTCGCTGCGCGCCGAGGACGAGCTGATCGGCCGGGTCGGTTCGCTGGTCTGTGAGCGCAACCGCGTGATGGGGGCGCTGCGGGACCAGGGCTGGACGGTGCCCGAGACCCAGGCCAACTTCGTCTGGCTGCGGCTGGGGGAGCGCACGGTGGCGTTCGCGCAGGCGTGCGAGCAGGCGGGTGTGGTCGTCCGGCCGTTCCCCGGGGAGGGAGTGCGGGTCACGGTCGGCGAGACCGAGGCGAACGACATCTTCCTGAAGGTGGCGGAGGGCTTCCGCAAGGAGCTCTGACCGGCGCGTACGTCCAGGCGGCCGACGGCTTTCCCGTCGGCCGCCTTCGTGTGCGCCGGACGGGTGCGCGAAGGGGCCGACGTCACAGGGGACCCCCCTTCCGGGTCTGAAAAACAGTAGGTCATAATTGCTTGTGAATGTGAACGCGTTCACAAGCGCATCCCGTTTTCGTCCGAGATGTCGAGGGACGAACGGGACCAAGCGGCCGCCGCGACCACGGCGAAGTAAGGAGCGACGACGTGGATCTGGCTCTGGCGCCGGAGACCCTGGCGCGATGGCAGTTCGGTATCACCACCGTCTACCACTTCCTCTTCGTTCCCCTGACGATCTCGCTCGCCGCCCTCACCGCGGGGCTGCAGACCGCCTGGGTGCGCACGGAGAAGGAGAAGTACCTCAGGGCGACGAAGTTCTGGGGCAAGCTCTTCCTGATCAACATCGCGATGGGCGTGGTCACCGGCATCGTGCAGGAGTTCCAGTTCGGCATGAACTGGTCCGACTACTCGCGGTTCGTCGGTGACGTCTTCGGCGCCCCGCTCGCCTTCGAGGCCCTGATCGCCTTCTTCTTCGAGTCCACCTTCATCGGGCTGTGGATCTTCGGCTGGGACAAGCTGCCCAAGAGGATCCACCTGGCCTGCATCTGGATGGTCTCGATCGGCACCCTGCTGTCGGCGTACTTCATCCTCGCCGCCAACTCCTGGATGCAGCACCCGGTCGGCTACCGGATCAACGAGGAGAAGGGCCGCGCCGAGCTCACCGACTTCTGGCTGGTGCTCACCCAGAACACCACGCTCAACCAGGTCTTCCACAGCTTCTCGGCGGCCTTCCTGACCGGCGGCGCCTTCATGGTGGGCATCGCCGCCTTCCACCTGATGCGCAGGAAGCACATCCCGGTGATGCGGACCTCGCTCCGGCTCGGCCTGGTCACCCTGGCGGTCGGCGGCCTGTTCACCGCGATCAGCGGCGACACCCTCGGCAAGGTCATGTACGAGCAGCAGCCGATGAAGATGGCCGCCGCCGAGGCCCTCTGGGACGGCGAGAAGCCGGCGCCGTTCTCCGTGTTCGCCTACGGCGACGTCGACAAGGGCCACAACAAGGTCGCCCTGGAGATCCCCGGCCTGCTGTCCTTCCTCGCCCACAGCGACTTCGAGTCGTACGTACCCGGCATCAACGACACCAACGAGGCCCTCCAGGAGAAGCACGGCCCCGGTGACTACAAGCCCATCGTCCCCGTCGCCTACTGGGGCTTCCGCTGGATGATCGGCTTCGGCATGGCCTCCTTCTCGCTCGGCCTCCTCGGCCTGTGGCTCACCCGCAGGAAGTTCCTGCTGCCGGCCGCCCACCGCACCGGGGAGGACGAGGTCCCGCGCCTGGTGCTGCTGAAGCAGCCGCTCGGTTCCCGGCTCACCCGGCTGTACTGGCTCCTGGCGCTGTGGACCATGGCGTTCCCGCTGATCGCCAACGCCTGGGGCTGGATCTTCACCGAGATGGGCCGGCAGCCCTGGGTGGTCTACGGCGTGATGCGGACCGAGGACGCGGTCTCCCCCGGCGTGTCCACGGCCGAGGTCGTCACCTCGATGTCCGTCTTCACCCTGCTCTACGCCGTCCTGGCCGTCATCGAGGTCAGGCTGCTCGCCAAGTACGTCAAGGCGGGCCCGCCCGAGCTCGGCGACTCCGACCTCAACCCGCCCACGAAGCTCGGCGGCGACGTCCGTGACGCCGACAAGCCGATGGCCTTCTCGTACTAGGCCGAGGGAGCTGCACCGTCATGGAACTGCACGACGTCTGGTTCGTCCTGATCGCCGTCCTGTGGACCGGCTACTTCTTCCTGGAGGGCTTCGACTTCGGGGTCGGCGTCCTCACCCGGCTGCTCGCCCGCGACCGGGCCGAGAAGCGGGTACTGATCAACACCATCGGCCCGGTCTGGGACGGCAACGAGGTGTGGCTGCTCACGGCCGGCGGCGCGACCTTCGCCGCCTTCCCCGAGTGGTACGCCACGCTCTTCTCCGGCTTCTACCTGCCGCTGCTGGCCATCCTGGTCTGCCTGATCATCCGCGGTGTCGCCTTCGAGTACCGGGCGAAGCGGCCGGAGGAGAACTGGCAGCGCAACTGGGAGACGGCGATCTTCTGGACCTCGCTGATCCCGGCCTTCCTGTGGGGCGTGGCCTTCGGGAACATCGTGCACGGCGTGAAGATCGACGCCGAGTTCGAGTACGTGGGGAACGTCTGGGACCTGCTCAACCCCTACGCGCTGCTGGGCGGCCTGGTCACGCTGACGCTCTTCACCTTCCACGGCACGGTGTTCACGGCGCTGAAGACGGTCGGGGAGATCCGGGAGCGGGCACGGAAGCTGGCGCTGCGCGTGGGTCTGGTCACGGCCGTACTGGCGGCGGCCTTCCTGCTATGGACCCAGGCCGACCGCGGCGACGGCACCAGCCTGGTCGCGCTGGTCGTGGCGGTCGCTTCCCTGGTCGCCGCCCTGACGGCGAACCAGGCGGGACGTGAGGGGTGGGCGTTCGCCCTGTCCGGCGTCACCATCGTGGCCGCCGTGGCGATGCTCTTCCTGACGCTGTTCCCGAACGTCATGCCGTCCACGCTGGACGCCGACTGGAGCCTGACCGTCACCAACGCCTCCTCCAGCCCCTACACCCTGAAGATCATGACCTGGCTCGCGGTGATCGCCACTCCGGTGGTGCTGCTCTACCAGGGCTGGACGTACTGGGTGTTCCGCAAGCGGATCGGTACCCAGCACATCGCCGACCCCGTGCACTGAGGTGTGTTTCACGTGAAACCGATCGACCCGCGCCTTCTCCGCTACGCCCGCGCCACCCGTGGCTTCCTGGTGGCGGTCGTCGGCCTGGGTGCCGTCGGCGCGGTGCTGGTCATCGCCCAGGCCATGCTCATCGCCGAGATCGTGGTGGGCGCGTTCCAGGACGGGCTGTCCGCCGACGCGCTCGGCACTCCCCTGCTGCTTCTCGTCGCCGTGGCGGCCGGCCGCGGGCTGGTCGGCTGGCTGACCGAGCTGGCCGCGCACCGGGCGAGCGCCGCGGTGAAGTCGGAGCTGCGGGGGCGGTTGCTGGAGCGGGCGACGGCACTGGGGCCGGAATGGCTGGACGGCCGGCGCACCGGATCACTGGTCGCCCTGGCCACCCGGGGGATCGACGCCCTCGACGGTTACTTCTCGCGCTACCTCCCCCAGCTGGGACTCGCGGTGGTCGTCCCGGTGGCGGTGCTGGCCCGGATCGTCACCGAGGAGTGGGTCTCGGCGGCGATCATCGTGGGCACCCTGCCGCTCATCCCGGTCTTCATGGTGCTGATCGGCTGGGCCACCCAGTCCCGGATGGACCGGCAGTGGCTGGTGCTGTCCCGGTTGTCCGGCCACTTCCTGGACGTCGTCGCCGGACTGCCGACGCTGAAGGTCTTCGGACGGGCCAAGGCCCAGGCGGAGTCGATCCGCCGGATCACCGCCGAGTACCGGCGGGCGACCATGCGGACGCTGCGGATCGCCTTCATCTCCTCCTTCGCGCTGGAACTGCTCGCCACGCTCTCGGTGGCGCTGGTCGCGGTGACGATCGGCATGCGGCTCGTCCACGGCGAGCTGGACCTCCGCACCGGCCTGATCGTCCTGATCCTGGCGCCCGAGGCCTATCTGCCGCTACGGCAGGTCGGCGCCCAGTACCACGCGGCCGCGGAGGGGCTCGGGGCGGCCGAGGAGATCTTCTCGGTACTGGAGACGCCGGTGCCCGCGCCGGGGACGGCGGCGGTGCCGACGGGCGCCCTCGCCTTCGAGGACGTGACGGTCCGCTATCCGGACCGGTCCACGGACGCGGTGACGGACGTGTCCTTCACCGTCGCCCCCGGGGAGACGGTCGCGCTCGTCGGACCGAGCGGCGCGGGCAAGTCGACCCTGCTGAACGTGTTGCTCGGGTTCGTCCGCCCCACCGGGGGCCGGGTGCGGATCGGGGGAGCCGATCTCGGCGGGCTCGACCTCGCCGGGTGGCACGCCCGTGTCGCCTGGGTGCCGCAGCGGCCGCACCTGTACGCCGGGACGATCACCGAGAACGTACGGCTGGCCCGGCCCGACGCGGACGACGACGCCGTGCGGCGCGCCCTGCGGGACGCCGGGGCGCTGGAGTTCGTGGACGCGTTGCCCGACGGCGCCGAGACCGTGCTGGGTGAGGACGGAGCAGGGCTGTCGGCCGGGCAGCGGCAGCGGCTCGCGCTGGCCCGCGCGTTCCTCGCGGACCGGCCCGTCCTGCTGCTCGACGAGCCGACGGCGGCGCTGGACGGCGCCACCGAGGCCGATGTCGTGGCGGCGGTACGACGACTGGCCGCCGGCCGGACGGTGCTGCTCGTGGTGCACCGGCCGGCGCTGCTGGCCCTGGCGGACCGGGTGGTGCGGCTCGCCGAACCTGCTCCCGCGGCCCCCGGGGAGTCCCCGCGCCGGGAGGTCCGCGTCGCGACGGCCGTCGAGACGGCCCCCGCAGCGGACAGCGGACCCGCCGGACACGAAGACGGACCGGCCCCGGGCGGTGTCCTCGACCGCGTCCGTGCCCTGTCCGGCGCCCGGCGGGGGAGGATCACCCTCGCGCTGCTGCTCGGCACCCTCGCCCTGGGCAGCGCCGTCGGGCTCATGGCGACCTCCGGGTGGCTCATCTCCCGGGCCTCGCAGCAGCCGCCCGTGCTGTACCTGATGATGGCCGTGACGGCGACCCGCGCCTTCGGTATCGGCCGGGCCGTGTTCCGGTACGCCGAGCGGCTCGTGTCGCACGACGCCGTGCTGCGCATGCTGGCCGACACCCGGGTCGCGGTGTACCGGCGCCTGGAGCGGCTGGCGCCCGCCGGACTGCGCGGTGCCCGCCGGGGCGACCTGCTCTCCCGGCTGGTCTCCGACGTGGACGCCCTCCAGGACTACTGGCTGCGCTGGCTGCTGCCGGCCGGTGCGGCCGTCGCCGTCTCCGCCCTGTCCGTCGGCTTCACCGCCTGGCTGCTGCCCGAGGCGGGCGCCGTGCTCGCGGCCGGGCTGCTCGCGGCGGGCGCCGGTGTGCCCCTGCTGACCGGTGCCGTGGCGCGTCGCGCGGAACGCAGGCTGGCACCGGCGCGTGGCGTCCTCGCGACCCGGGTGACCGATCTGCTCACCGGCACCGCGGAGCTGACCGTCGCCGGTGCCCTGCCCGCGCGGACCGCCGGGGCGCGCCGGGCCGACGGCACGCTCACCCGGATCGCCTCGCGCGCCGCCACCGCCACCGCGCTCGGCGACGGGCTCACCGCACTGATCTCCGGACTGACCGTCGCGGCCGCCGCCCTCGTCGGGGTCCAGGCCGTGGCCACCGGCCGGCTGGACGGTGTGGCCCTCGCCGTCGTCGTCCTCACCCCGCTGGCCGCGTTCGAGGCCGTCCTCGGGATGCCGCTCGCCGTGCAGTACCGGCAGCGGGTGCGCCGCAGCGCCGAGCGCGTGTACGAGGTCCTGGACGCCCCGGCCCCCGTACGGGAGCCGGAGGCGCCCCGGCAGGCGCCCGCGTCGCCGTTCCCGCTCGTGGTCGAAGGGCTGGCCGCCCGGCACCCCGGGCAGGACCGGGACGCGCTCGCCGGGGTGGACCTGACGCTCGAGCGGGGCCGCCGCATCGCGGTGGTCGGCCCCTCCGGGTCGGGCAAGACGACCCTCGCACAGGTGCTGCTGCGGTTCCTGGACCCGGGCGCGGGCTCCTACACCCTGGCCGGGGTGGACGCGTACGCCCTGGACGGCGACGACGTACGGCGGCTGGTCGGACTGTGTGCGCAGGACGCGCACCTCTTCAACAGCTCGGTACGGGAGAACCTGCTGCTCGCCAGGAAGGACGCGACCGAGGACGAGCTGCGCGGCGCTCTTCGCCGGGCCCGGCTGCTGGAGTGGGCCGACGGCCTGCCCGACGGGCTCGACACGCTCGTCGGTGAGCACGGGGCGCGGCTGTCCGGTGGACAGCGGCAGCGGCTGGCGCTCGCCCGTGCGCTGCTCGCGGACTTCCCCGTGCTGGTGCTGGACGAACCCGCCGAGCACCTCGACCTGCCGGCCGCCGACGCGCTCACCGCCGATCTGCTGGCCGCCACCGAGGGCCGTACGACGCTGCTCATCACCCACCGGCTGGCCGGCCTGGAGGCGGTGGACGAGGTCGTCGTGCTGGACGGGGGGCGGGTGGTGCAGCGCGGACCGTACGACGAACTCGTGGCCACGGCGGGCCCGTTGCGGGCGATGGCACGCAGGGAGGAGCGGGCCGGACTCCTGGCGGCGGCCCGCTAGCCCCGGCGGACCCCTCCCGCGTGACGGGATGTCAAGGTCCTGGGGGTATACCGCTGTTCGGCGGTATCCCTGGTCCGTCCGGGGGCGCGTGGTCCCCCATGTGTACGACATGAACAGGACCGTGCACCGGGGCGGGGTCCAGGATCGCAGTCATGCGCTTCACCCGCCGCCATCCGCTGCTCGTCGCCGTGCTGCTGTGCGCGCTCGCCGTGCTCGCCGCCCGGCCCGCCGACGGCGACGGCACCCACACCCCCGGTCACGGCTCCGCGTCCGGCATCGGCGCGGAGGTGGCGCGGCTGTACGAGGAAGCGGCGGCGGCGACGGAGCGGTACGAGACCGGCCGACGCGAGGCCGAGGAGCAGCGGGCCAGGGCGCAGCGGCTGGAGGAGCGGCTCGACCGCGAGCGGCGGGAGATGGCCGGGCTCCACGAGGACCTGGGCCGGATCGCGAGCTCCCAGTACCGGGACGGCGGCGGGCTGCCGCTCACCGCGCACATGCTGCTCGCCGACGACCCCGAGGAGCTGATGCGCGGTCAGCGGGCGGTGTGGCAGGCGGAGGTGTCGCTCGACCAGGCGATCGGCAAGAGCGAACGCGCCGAGGCCCGGCTCGCCCGCGACGAGGCGAAGGCCGCGGCGGCGTGGCAGAGGCTGGAGAGGCGGAACACGGAACTCGCCGCCCTGCAGCAGGACATCGAGCGGAAGCTCGAAGCGGCGCGGTGGAAGCTGCAGGGCCAGGCGGACGCCTCCGTCGCGGCCGGCGCCTGCCGCGGTGCGGTCCGCCTCGACCAGCCGGAGACGCGGTTCACCACCCGCTGGGTGGCGCCGGTGGAGACGTACGAACTGTCCGCCTCCTACGGCAGCGGCGGCGCCCGGTGGGCGAACCGGCACACCGGGCAGGACTTCGCGGTGCCGATCGGCACGCCGGTGCGGGCCGTGGGCTCCGGGACGGTGGTGAGGGTGTCCTGCGGGGGCGCCTTCGGCATCGAGATCGTGCTCCGGCACGCGGGCGGCTACTACACCCAGTACGCCCACCTCGCCGCCGTCGCCGTCGACCAGGGGGACCGGGTCTCGCCCGGGCAGTGGATCGGCCAGTCCGGCACCAGCGGCAACTCCACGGGCCCGCACCTGCACTTCGAGGTGCGGGTCACACCGGAGATGGGGTCGGCGGTGAACCCCGTGCCGTGGCTGGCGCGGCACGGAGTGTCGCTCTGAGCGGCTACGGCCGCTCGTTCAGCAGCTGCTCGATGACCACGGCCACCCCGTCGTCGTTGTTGGCGACGGTGCGGCCCGAGGCGGCGGCGATCACGTCCGGGTGGGCGTTGCCCATCGCGTAGGAACGTCCGGCCCAGGTCAGCATCTCGACGTCGTTCGGCATGTCGCCGAAGGCGACGACCTCCTCGTGCGAGATGCCCCGCTCGGCGCAGCACAGGGCGAGCGTGCTGGCCTTGGAGACGTCGGGGCCGCTGATCTCCAGCAGGGCGCTGGGGCTGGAGCGGGTGACGTTGGCCCGGTCGCCGATGGCGAGCCGGGCCAGGGTCAGGAAGGCGTCGGGGTCGAGTTCGGGGTGGTGGGCGAGGATCTTGAGCACGGGCTCGCCGGCGGTGTGGGAGTCCGGAGCCAGCAGGTCCTCGGCGGGAGCGAGCGTGTCCGGGACCTCCATGTGCAGCTTCGGGTACGCCGGCTCCTGGTTGAAGCCGAAGGTCTGCTCCACGGCGTACACCGTGCCCGGTGCGGCCTCGCGCAGCAGCCGTACGGCGTCCAGCGCGTTCTTCCGGGGCAGCTCGCGCACCTTCACGAAGCGGTGCGCGCCGGGGCCGCCGTGCAGGTCGACGACGGCCGCGCCGTTGCCGCAGATGGCGAGGCCGTGGCCGTGGACGTGGTCGCTGACGACGTCCATCCAGCGGGCGGGGCGGCCGGTGACGAAGAAGACCTCGACGCCCGCCTCCTCGGCGGCGGCGAGTGCGGCGACGGTGCGTGGGGACACCGACTTGTCGTCGCGCAGCAGGGTGCCGTCGAGGTCGGTGGCGATGAGCCGCGGTCGGGTGGGGGCTGCCTGGGTCTCGGGCTGTCGGGTCGCTGAGGTCACCCGGCCATTGTCCCGCATATGCCCGCACGACCGTGCGGGAGTCCGCACATCTGAGTGGTTACCGCTGTCACCAGCGGTCTCTTTCCACGCTCTGGGCCGGCCGGGGTCACCGCAGCTGCGCCGGCGCCTCCATGGCGATCCGTTCGAAGACCTTCTGGTCCGCGGCGAAGTCCGAGTCGGGGATGGGCCAGTGGATCACGATCTCGGTGAATCCCAGCTCGGCGTGGCGGCCCGCGAAGTCGACGAAGGCGTCCAGGGACTCCAGTGGACGGCCCCGGTCCGGGGTGAATCCGGTGAGCAGGATCTTGTCCAGCCCGGTCACGTCCCGGCCGAGCTCGGCGCAGGCGTCGGCCAGCTTCTCCGCCTGGCCGCGAATGGCCTGAACCGACTGTTCGGGCGTGCCGTCCTCGTACAGCCGGGGGTCGCCCGTGGTCACCCAGGCCTGCCCGTGACGTGCCGCGAGCCGCAGTCCGCGCGGTCCGGTGGCCGCCACGGCGAACGGCAGCCGGGGCCGCTGCACACAGCCGGGGACGGTGCGCGCCTCGTGCGCCGCGTAGAAGTCGCCCTCGTACGACACCGAGTCCTCGGTGAGCAGCCGGTCGAGCAGGGACACGAACTCGGCGAAGCGGTCGGCGCGCTCACGGGGTGTCCAGGGCTCCTGGCCGAGCGCCGTGGCGTCGAAGCCGGTGCCACCCGCGCCGATCCCGAGCGTGACGCGTCCGCCGGAGATGTCGTCGAGGGAGATGAGTTCCTTGGCGAGGGTCACCGGGTGGCGGAAGTTCGGTGAGGTCACCAGCGTGCCCAGCCGCATCCGGTCGGTCACGGCCGCGGCGGCGGTCAGGGTGGGAACGGCACCGAACCAGGGGCCGTCCCGGAAGCTGCGCCAGGACAGATGGTCGTAGGTGTATCCCGCGTGGAAACCGAGTTCCTCGGCACGCACCCACGCCGAACGGCTGCCCTCGTGCCAGCGGCGGTACGGGAGGATCACGGTGCTCAGGCGCAGACTCATGTCACCGAGCCTATGCGCCGCCGCAGGTTTCACGTGAAACGTCCCGCACACACGTCCGTCACCGCACTCGTGAGCTCAGCCAGGGGGTGAGGACGATCATGGGGATGAACTCCTTGTGCGTCCGGTCTCCGGGCAGCGGCACGATCAGGAAGTAGCCCGGCGGGAAACGCCGTGCCCTCACATGCGCCCGCCCGTCGAAGAGGGAGCGAAGGAAGGCCGGCACGTCGTCGCGGGGGATGTCGGGGCACTCCACGCCCTCGACGTCGATCAGCGCGTCGTCCTCGGGGTAGAGCCGCACGCTCACCCGGGGCAGGCCGCCGAACTCGACGCAGGCCTCGTGGGGGAGGGAGCCGTCGGGATCGGTGATGACGCCCACACCCGCCGCGGTGCGGCGCGAGGTCTGATCCGCGCCGATGTCATGGGTGACCTCGATCTCGCGCTCATAGGTGTCCGCGAGCGCACGGAGGACGGTGACGGCGGCCTCGGTGCTGGGCAAGTGGTCCATACCACCGATCATGGCATCAGTGGCTGCCGGGGAAACGCAGATACCGGCTCGGCACGGCCCGGGTCAGCCACACGCCGTTCGCGCTCACGTGGAAGACATGGCCGTCCCGGTGCATGGCGGCCGCGTCCACGGACAGGACGACCGGACGGCCCCGGCGGGCGCCGACGCGGGTCGCCGTCTCCTGGTCGGCGGAGAGGTGCACGTCGTGCCGGTTCATGGGCCGCAGCCCCTCGGCGCGGATCGCCTCCAGGTTCCGGTCGACGGTGCCGTGGTACAGGTACGGCGGTGGGGTGGCCGGCGCCAGTCCGAGATCGACCTCGACGCTGTGGCCCTGGCTGGCGCGGATCCGGGTGCCCTCGACGGCGAAGCGCCGCTTGTCGTTGGCGGCGACGACGTGGTCCAGTTCCTCCCGGGTGAACCGGAAGCCGTGCGCGGACGCCGCGGCGATCAGCGCGTCGATCTCGACCCAGCCGCCTTCGTCGAGCGTGAGCCCGATCCTCCCGGGCTGATGGCGCAGATGCCTGGAGAGGTACTTCGACACCTTCACGGTGCGACTTTCATCCATCCGCTCAGACTGCCGGGAGAGACGCGCATCACGCGATCGATTTAGCTCCGGAGGTTTGATCCACAAGCAAGTGTGTTTATCCACAGGGGAATTGACCTCTGCTGTGGACAACCGGCCGCACATCGGCCGCCCTTGCCCGGACCACCCTCACATCGGCGGCCTCACCCGCGCGATCCTCCGCAGCGCCCCCGGCATCCACCGCGACAGCGCATACGCCGTCCGCGCCTCCGGGGTGACCGGCACCACCGCCTCGTCACGCACCACCGCCCGCAGGATCGCGGCGGCGACCTTCTCCGGCGGGTAGTCGCGCAGCCCGTACAGGCGCGCCGCCCGCTTCCGCAGCCGCCGCTCCTCCTCGGCGTCCACGCCCGCGAAGCGCGCGGTGGAGGTGATGGAGGTGTTCACGAACCCGGGGCACACCGCCGTCACGCCGATGTCCCGGCCCGCCAGCTCCGCCCGCAGGCACTCGCTCAGCATCAGCACCGCCGCCTTGGACGTGCCGTAGGCGGGCAGCGCCCTGGACGGCTGGAACGCCGCCGCCGAGGCGACGTTGACGATGTGGCCGCCCTGTCCGCGCTCGGCCATCCGTCGCCCGAAGAGCCGGCAGCCGTGGATCACCCCCCACAGATTGACGTCGAGGACCTCCTTCCAGTCCTCCGGGGTGGTGTCGAAGAAGGAGCCGCCCAGCCCGATGCCGGCGTTGTTCACCAGGACGTCCACCACGCCGTACTCCGTGGTGACCCGCTCGGCGAGCTTCTCCATGGCCTGTTCGTCGGACACGTCCGCCGTCTCCGCCCAGGCCGCCGCTCCGCGACCGCGGGCCTCCTCCGCGGTACGGGCCGCGGCCTCCGCGTCCCGGTCGACCGCCAGCACGCGCGCGCCCGCCTCCGCGAACGCGAGCGCGGTCGCCCGCCCGATGCCGCTGCCCGCCCCCGTGACCAGGACCAGCTGCCCGCCGAAGCGGTCGGCGTACCGGCCCGGAGCCGTCACCTCCGGCCGGCCGTCCTCCACGGACGCCACGAACTCGCCGATCCATGTCGCCAGCAGGTCGGGGCGGGTGCGCGGGATCCAGTGCCTCGCCGGCAGCGTCCGCCGGGTCAGCCGCGGCGCCCACCGCTCCAGCTCGTCGTCGAGCCGCTCCGAGAGGAACGCGTCCCCCAGCGGCGTGATGAGCTGCACGGGCGCGTGCGCGTAGGCGTCGGCGCGCGGGCTGCGCAGCCGGGACCGCACGTTGTCCCGGTAGAGCCAGGTCCCGTGCGCCGCGTCCGACGGCAGGGACGAGGTCGGGTAGCCGCCGCCGGGCACCTTCTCGACGCGCTCCAGGATCCGCGGCCAGCGCCTGCCCAGCGGGCCGCGCCAGGCGAGCTCGGGCAGCACGGGCGTGTGCAGCAGGTACACGTACCAGGACCTGGCGCCCTGGCCCAGCAGCTGGCCGACCCGGCGCGGGGTGGGCCGCTTCAGACGGCGGCTGATCCAGTGCCCGAAGTGGTCGAGCGACGGCCCCGACATCGACGTGAAGGAGGCGATCCGTCCCGCGGTGCGCCCGACCGTGACGAATTCCCAGGCCTGCACCGAACCCCAGTCGTGCCCCACCAGATGCACCGGCCGGTCCGGACTGACCGCGTCGGCGACGGCCAGGAAGTCGTCGGTCAGCTTCTCCAGGGTGAAGCCGCCGCGCAGCGGACGCGGCGCCGTGGACCGGCCGTGGCCCCGGACGTCGTACGCCACGACGTGGAAACGCCCGGCGAGCCGGGACGCGACCTCGGACCACACCTCCTTGCTGTCCGGGTAGCCGTGCACCAGGACGACCACCGGCCGCCCGCGCTCACCCAGCTCGGCCACGCACAGCTCGACCCCGCCCGTACGCACCCGGCGCTCCCGCGCCCCTGCCCACACCGTCCCCGACAAGCCGTCACCCCCTGCGGTCATGACTGCGCTACGTGTCCGTAACGTGACGCGAGCGAATCTCGCAGTCGGCCGGGGCCCCGTCAAGAGCGGCCCTTCCGGCTGTGGATGCCTCCCCGGAAGGAGATTCCCCTACGGGCCCGTACAACTCCAGACGGACGCCAAGACGGCCCTCCGGTCTGACGACCGGAGTGGTACGGGTCACTACCGTCTGGGACGTGACTGTGATCGTGACCGAAAGCCTGAGCAAGCGGTTCCCCCGGGTGACCGCTCTTGACCGGCTCTCCGTGGACGTCGGGCCCGGTGTGACCGGACTCGTCGGAGCCAATGGAGCCGGCAAGTCCACACTGATCAAGATCCTGCTGGGTCTGTCCCCCGCCACCGAGGGCCGCGCCGAGGTGCTCGGCCTCGACGTCGCCACCGAGGGCGCCGCCATCCGCGAACGGGTCGGCTACATGCCGGAGCACGACTGCCTGCCGCCGGACGTCTCGGCCACCGAGTTCGTCGTCCACATGGCGCGCATGTCCGGCCTGCCGCCCACCGCCGCGCGGGAGCGCACCGCCGACACCCTGCGCCACGTCGGCCTGTACGAGGAGCGCTACCGCCCCATCGGCGGCTACTCCACCGGCATGAAGCAGCGGGTGAAGCTCGCGCAGGCCCTCGTGCACGACCCCCAGCTGGTCTTCCTGGACGAGCCCACCAACGGCCTCGACCCGGTCGGCCGCGACGAGATGCTCGGCCTGATCCGCCGCATCCACACCGACTTCGGCATCTCGGTCCTGGTCACCTCCCACCTGCTGGGCGAACTGGAACGCACCTGCGACCACGTCGTCGTCGTCGACGGCGGCAAGCTGCTGCGCTCCAGCTCCACCACGGACTTCACCCAGACCACCACGACCCTCGCGATCGAGGTCACCGACACCGACGAGCACCCGGACGGCACCCGCGCGGTGCGCGACGCGCTTCACGCGCGCGGGGTGACCGTCGAGGACGGCAGCGGACTGCCGGGCGCCGGACACATCCTGCTCCTCACCGCTCAGGGCGAGGACACCTACGACCTGGTCCGCGACGTCATCGCCGACCTCGGCCTCGGCCTGGTGCGCATGGAACAGCGCCGGCACCACATCTCCGAGGTCTTCAAGGACGACACGGACAGCGGCGCGCAGCGGAAGGAGGCGGCCGGCCATGGCAACTGAGCAGTCCACGCAGACACCAGCCACCGCATCGGGTGACACCCGTATCCACAACATCGGCTACCGCTCCTACGACGGCCCCCGCCTCGGCCGCTCCTACGCCAGGCTCTCGCTGTACTCGCAGTCCCTGCGCGGCTCCTACGGCCTCGGCCGCTCGGTGAAGTCCAAGGTGCTGCCGATGCTGCTGTTCGTGGTGATGTGCCTGCCCGCCGCCATCATGGTCGCCGTCGCCGTCGCCACCAAGGCGAAGGAACTGCCGCTGGACTACACGCGCTACGCGATCGTCATGCAGGCCGTCATCAGCCTGTACGTCGCCTCGCAGGCACCCCAGTCCGTCTCCCGCGACCTGCGCTTCAAGACCGTACCGCTGTACTTCTCGCGGCCCATCGAGACCGCCGACTACGTGCGCGCCAAGTTCGCCGCACTCGCCTCGGCGCTGTTCATCCTCACCGCCGCCCCCCTGCTGGTGCTGTACATCGGCGCGCTGCTGGCCAAGCTCGACTTCACCGACCAGACCAAGGGATTCGCACAGGGACTCGTCTCCGTGGCACTGCTCTCGCTGCTCTTCGCCGGCATCGGCCTGGTCATCGCCTCGGTCACCCCGCGCCGCGGCTTCGGCATCGCGGCCGTCATCGCCGTACTGACCATCACCTACGGCGCGGTCTCCACCCTCCAGGCGATCGCGGAGACCCAGAACAGCGGCGACGGCATCGCCTGGATCGGCCTGTTCTCGCCGATCACCCTCATCGACGGCGTGCAGTCCGCCTTCCTGGGCGCGACCTCCGCCTTCCCGGGCGGGGTGGGCCCGAGCAACGCCGAGGGCGTCGTCTACGTCCTCTTCACCCTCGGCCTGATCGCCGCCAGCTACGGCCTCCTGATGCGCCGCTACAAGAAGGTGGGCCTGTGACCACGCTCTCCATCGACCACGTCTCCCGCTGGTTCGGCAACGTGGTCGCCGTCAACGACGTCACCATGACCATCGGCCCCGGCGTCACCGGGCTCCTCGGCCCCAACGGCGCCGGAAAGTCCACCCTCATCAACATGATGGGCGGCTTCCTCGCCCCCTCCACCGGCACCGTCACCCTCGACGGACAGCAGGTGTGGCGCAACGAGGCCATCTACCGGCACATCGGCATCGTCCCCGAACGCGAGGCGATGTACGACTTCCTCACCGGCCGCGAATTCGTCCTCGCCAACGCCGAACTCCACGGCCTGGGCGCCAAGGCCGCCCAGCAGGCGCTGGCCACGGTCGAGATGGAGCACGCGCAGGACCGCAAGATCGCCACGTACTCCAAGGGCATGCGCCAGCGCGTGAAGATGGCGTCCGCGCTGGTCCACCAGCCGTCGCTGCTCCTCCTCGACGAGCCCTTCAACGGCATGGACCCGCGCCAGCGCATGCAGCTGATGGACCTGCTGCGGCGGATGGGCGACGAGGGCCGCACCGTGCTGTTCTCCTCCCACATCCTCGAAGAGGTCGAACAGCTCGCCTGGCACATCGAGGTCGTCGTCGCCGGCCGGCACGCGGCCAGCGGTGACTTCCGCAGGATCCGCCGCCTGATGACGGACCGCCCGCACCGCTACCTGGTGCGCTCCAGCGACGACCGCGCCCTCGCGGCCGCGCTGATCGCCGACCCGTCGACGTCCGGCATCGAGGTCGACCACGCCGAGGGCGCGCTGCGCATCCAGGCCGTCGACTTCGGCCGCTTCACGACCCTGCTGCCGAAGGTCGCGAAGGAGCACGGCATCCGGCTGCTCACGGTCTCGCCGTCCGACGAGTCCCTCGAGTCCGTCTTCTCGTATCTCGTCGCGGCGTAGGAGGCCGAAGATGTACGACCCCACAGTCGCCCGGCTCACCTACCGGGCCCTGCTCGGCCGGCGCCGGGCCCTCATCCTGGGCGCGCTGCCCCTGCTGCTGATCGCGATCTCCCTGGCGGTGCGCGCCCTCAGCGGGGCCGACGACCAGACCGCGGCCGACGTCCTCGGCGGGTTCGCGCTCGCCACCATGGTGCCGATCATCGGTGTCATCGCCGGAACCGGAGCCATCGGTCCCGAGATCGACGACGGCTCGGTGGTGTACCTGCTGTCCAAGCCGATCAAGCGGCCCACGATCATCTACACCAAGCTGATCGTCGCCATCGCCGTCACCATGGTGTTCTCTGCGGTGCCGACCCTGATCGCGGGCTTCGTCCTCAACGGCAACGGCCAGCAGGTCGCCGTCGCCTACACCGTGGCCGCGCTGGTCGCCTCCATCGCGTACGCGGCGCTCTTCCTGCTGTTCGGCACGGTCTCGCGGCACGCGGTGGTCTTCGGGCTGGTCTACGCGCTGGTCTGGGAGGCGCTGTTCGGCTCCCTGGTGCCCGGCGCGCGCACGCTGAGCGTCCAGCAGTGGTCGCTGGCGGTGGCGCAGAAGGTCTCCGGCGGTGACCTGGTCACGTCGGACGTGGGTCTGACGACCGCGACGGTCCTGCTGGCCGCGGTCACCGTGCTGGCCACCTGGTACGCCGGGCAGAAGCTGCGCTCACTGACGCTCGCCGGCGAGGAGTGAGACGTTCGCCCGCCGGTTTATTCGGTGGCGTCCGACGTGCCCGGCGGGCAGAGTGGTTGTGTCCGCATCGCCGGGAAAGTCCGGCGTCACCTGCTGGGAGAGGAGTGGGACGGTGTCCATGCACGGCACGTCCCACTTCTGTCAGGGCAGCCTGCGGCGGACTCCGGAGTCATCCCTACTGCTCCGTTGAGTCCGCCCGTACGGGGATCTGCCCGGGGCGGCCGCTTCGAGCACGCGCACTCGTGTCGCGTGGGCCGCCCTTCCCTGCTTCCGCCTCTTCGGAGGTGGTGCTCCGAGTTGGGGCCGGGCGGGGGTGGGTCGCGCAGTCCGGCGCTTACAGGGTGCCTCCCCCACTCTCGGCTTCGCTCGAGCGGGAGGTACCCCCACCGCCCACCCGTGCCGCCCTGCGGCACGACTGCCCGCAGTCAGGGCAAGAGGCGTTCCAGGACCAGCGCGATGCCGTCCTCCTCGTTGGAGGTGGTCACCTCGTCGGCCACCGCCTTCAGTTCCCCGTGGGCGTTGGCCATGGCCACCCCGTGGGCGGACCAGGCGAACATCGGGATGTCGTTGGGCATGTCGCCGAAGGCGATCGTCTCCGCGGCCTTCACACCCAGCCGGCGCGCCGCCAGGGACAGCCCCGTGGCCTTCGACAGGCCGAGCGGGAGCAGTTCGACGATGCCCTCACCCGCCATAGTGACGGTGACGAACCCGCCCGCCGCGCGGGTGGCCGCGTCGGCGAGCTCGTCCGAGGTCAGGTCCGGGTGCTGGATGTACAGCTTGTTCAGCGGCGCCGTCCACAGGTCCGACGCGTCCGTGAACGGCGTCGCGGGCAGCCCGCCCACGACCTCGTAGCCGGGGCCGACCAGCACCTCGCCGTCCAGACCGTCGCGGCTCGCCGCCAGGTGCAGCGGGCCGACCTCCGCCTCGATCTTCGCCAGCGCCACCCCGGCCAGCTGCCGGTCCAGCGTCACCGACGTCAGCAGGCGGTGCGCCCCGGCGTCGTACACCTGGGCGCCCTGACCGCAGACGGCGAGCCCCTCGTAGCCGAGGTCGTCGAGTATCGGGCGGGTCCACGGCACCGCGCGGCCGGTGACGACGATGTGCGCGGCGCCCGCCGCGGTGGCCGCGGCGAGCGCGTCACGGGTGCGGCGGGAGACCGAGTGGTCGTCCCGCAGCAGCGTGCCGTCGAGGTCGGTGGCGATGAGCCGGTACGGGAAGGTCGCGGGGGCGGTGCTCACTTGGTGACCGGCTCCAGGATCTCCCGGCCGCCCAGGTACGGACGCAGCACCTGCGGCACGCGCACGGAGCCGTCGGCCTGCTGGTGGTTCTCCAGGATCGCCACGATCGTGCGCGGTACGGCGCACAGCGTGCCGTTGAGCGTGGCCAGCGGGCGCACCTTCTTGTCCTCACGGACGCGGATCGACAGCCGGCGCGACTGGAACTCGGTGCAGTCCGAGGTCGAGGTCAGCTCGCGGTACTTGCCCTGGGTCGGGATCCACGCCTCGCAGTCGTACTTGCGCGCGGCCGAGGAACCCAGGTCGCCCGAGGCGACGTCGATCACGCGGAACGGCAGCTCCAGCGAGGTCAGCCATTGCTTCTCCCACTCCAGCAGCCGCTGGTGCTCCGCCTGCGAGTCCTCCGGGGCGACGTACGAGAACATCTCGACCTTGTCGAACTGGTGCACGCGGAAGATGCCCCGGGTGTCCTTGCCGTGCGAGCCGGCCTCGCGGCGGAAGCAGGGCGAGAAGCCCGCGTACCGCAGCGGCAGCCGGTCGGCTTCGATGATCTCGTCCATGTGGTACGCGGCCAGCGCCACCTCGGACGTGCCGACCAGGTAGAGGTCGTCCCTGTCCAGGTGGTAGACGTCCTGGGCGGCCTGGCCGAGGAAGCCGGTGCCCGCCATCGACTGGGGGCGCACCAGCGCGGGGGTCAGCATCGGCGTGAAGCCGGCGGCCGTGGCCTGGGCCATCGCGGCGTTCACCAGGGCGAGCTCGAGCAGCGCGCCGACGCCGGTCAGGAAGTAGAAGCGGGAGCCCGAGACCTTGGCGCCGCGCTCGACGTCGATGGCGCCGAGGAGCTGGCCGAGCTCCAGGTGGTCCTTGGGCGCGAAGCCCTCGGCGTCGAAGTCGCGGATGCCGCCGTGCGTCTCCAGCGTGACGAAGTCCTCCTCGCCGCCGACGGGCACGTCGGGGTGGACGAGGTTGCTCAGCTTGAGCAGGAGCTCCTGGGTCTCGGTGTCGGCGGCGTCCCGTTCGGTGTCGGCGGCCTTCACGTCGGCCTTGAGCTGCTCCGCCCTCTTCAGCAGCTCGGCCTTCTCGTCGCCGGCCGCCTTGGGGATGAGCTTGCCGAGCGACTTCTGCTCGGCGCGCAGTTCGTCGAAGCGGACGCCGGACGACCTGCGCCGCTCGTCGGCAGACAGGAGGGCGTCGACGAGTGCGACGTCCTCTCCACGGGCGCGCTGCGAAGCACGCACACGGTCGGGGTCCTCACGAAGCAGGCGAAGGTCAATCACGCGGTCAAGGCTACCGGTGCGGTGTGACGCCTCACGACCCACTATTGCGGTGCGGCGGCACACGTTCCGTTATAGGTGAATTGCGCACAGTGTTCCGCAAGGTCAATGAATGGGGCGCTCCCCCCGGAACGGGTCAGTTCGCGGGCTGGCGGTTGACCGGAACGCCTTGCGCGGTACGGAACTTGGGCTTCGGTTGTCCACAGGTGTCCCCGCTCTCGGGAAGTTATCCACAGCTTGTGGGGAAGATCTGTGGACTTCGGAATCGACCGCTCCGAAACGCCTGATCAAAGCCGAGGATTCCCAGGGCAAACCCCCTTCCTCCCCACTTTTGAGTGGAAAGTGATCACCCCAAAGGGTTGACCAAAGGAAAAGGGTGGACGAAGCGTGATGTGCGGGGCGATGAACGAGGTCATCCCCAGTGGAGCGATTTGTCGACTGGATGCCGCTTCGGTGTCGACTTGTCCCCAGGTGGAGAAGCGGACCTGTGGATAACTCCTGTGGACAACGAAAATCAGCAGTTAGGACCGGTCCCGTCTTCCCCAGCCTGGTCAGAACCGCCCGTCCTGGCACCGCGCGACCCAGTCCGCCGCCCCCATGAACTCCTCGTCCGACGTCCCGGGGAGCAGGGGACGCCCCTCCCCGGGCCGTACGTCCGCACGCGGGTACGAGCCGAGGAAACGCACCTGCAGACAGATCCGCTTGAGCCCCATCAGCGCCTCGGCCATCCGGCGGTCCGAGATGTGCCCCTCGGCGTCGATGCAGAAGCAGTAGTTGCCGATGCCGGCACCGGTCGGCCGGGACTGGAGCAGCATCAGGTTGATGCCGCGGGTGGCGAACTCACCCAGCAGGTCGCGCAGTGCGCCGGGGTGGTCGTCACGCTGCCACAGCACGACGGAGGTCTTGTCGGCGCCCGTGGGCGCGGCGGGCCGGGCGGGGCGGCCCACCAGCACGAACCGGGTCTGGGCGTTCTCCGCGTCGTGGATCTCCGTCTCCAGGGCCTCCAGGCCGTACCGGGAGGCGGCGAACTCACCGGCGAAGGCGGCGTCGTACCGGCCCTCCTGGACCAGTCGCGCACCGTCCGCGTTGGAGGCGGCCGATTCCCAGACGGCGTCCGGGAGGTGGGTCTTGAGCCAGTTGCGGACCTGCGGCTGGGCGGCCGGGTGGGCGGTGACCGTCTTGATGTCCGACAGCTCGGTGCCCGGACGGACGAGCAGCGCGAAGGTGATCGACAGCAGCACCTCGCGGTAGATCATCAGGGGGGTGCCCGCGACCAGTTCGTCGAGGGTGGTGGTGATGCCGCCCTCGACGGAGTTCTCGATGGGGACGAACGCGGCCTCGGCCTCGCCGGTGCGCACCGCGTCGAGCGCGGACTGCACGGACACGTACGGGATCAGCTCGCGGGTGGCCGCCTCGGGAAGCGTGCGCAGGGCGACTTCGGTGAAGGTGCCCTCTGGACCGAGATACGCATAGCTCGCTGGCATGACCTCACCCTAATGGCCCGGCCGACGGCAGTCCCGCGAAGTGTTCAGAGGGTGACACGGGACGGCTCTCATCCCTCCAGCAGCGGCTGCCCCACGTACTCTCCCTCCGCCGCGCCGCCCGGCACCGCGAACAGCCCGCTCGCCTCGTGGCGGACGAACGGGGTCAGGGCGTCTCCCCGGTCGAGCTTGCGCTGCACCGGCACGAAGCCGCGCAGCGGATCGGCCTGCCAGCAGATGAACAGCAGCCCCGCGTCCGGCACCCCGTCCGTGCCGATGCCGTCGTGGTACGAGAACGGGCGGCGGAGCATGGCGGCGCCGCCGTTCTGGTCGGGCCGAGTGATCCTGGCGTGGGCGTTGATGGGGACGACCAGGTTGCCCCGGGAATCCGTCTTCTCCAGGTCCATCTCGGACGTCTCGGTGCCCCCGGACAGCGGCGCTCCGTCGGACTTGCGGCGCCCGATGACGCTCTCCTGCTCCTTGACCGGCAGCTTCTCCCAGTCGTCCAGCAGCATGCGGATACGGCGTACGACGACGTAGGAGCCGTTCGCCATCCAGGCCGGCTCGCCCTTCTCGGGGACGAAGACCCGCTCGTCGAAGTCGGAGTCGGCGGGCTTGGGGTTGCGGGTGCCGTCGACCTGGCCCATCAGGTTGCGGGCGGTCATGGGGCGGTCGGTGGCGCCGGGTGAGCGGTTGAAGCCGTTCATCTGCCAGCGCACCCTGGCGGCCGAGCCGGCGTCCTTCTGGACGGCGCGCAGGGCGTGGAAGGCCACGAGGGCGTCGTCGGCGCCGATCTGCACCCACAGGTCGCCGTTGCTGCGGGTCCTGTCGAGGTGGTCGGAGGAGAAGTCGGGCAGCGGGTCCAGGGCGGCCGGGCGCTGCTTCTCCAAGCCGGTGCGCCCGAAGAAGCTGTGGCCGAAGCCGAAGGTGAGGGTCAGCGAGGAGGGGCCGGCGTCGCGGGCCACGCCGGTGTCGTCCTGTGCGCTGGGCTCGCCCGCCATCAGCCGGCGGGCGGTGTCCGACCAGCGGCGCAGCAGTGCGGCCGCCTCCTTGCGTCCGGCCCCGGGAGCGAGGTCGAAGGCGATGAGATGGCCGCGGGCCTGGAGCGGCTGGGTGATGCCGGGCTGATGTTTCACGTGAAACTCGACCCGGCTGTCGCCCACCGACGTCAGCGGGGTGGCTCCGGCGGGTGCCGACGCGTATCCCACGGCCCCGCCCGCCGCTCCCAGCGCGAGTCCGGTGGCACCGGCCGTGCCGAGCAGCCGGCGTCGGGAGAGGCCGCTCCCGGTGGTCCGGTCCCCGGGCTCCTCCTGGGGCGCCTTGGAAGCCCGGACCTGCGAAATGGACTGGTCAGCCATGGTGGTTCAGCCGATCTGCGCGTTCTTCGAGACGGTCACCTGGTCGATGTCGGAGGTCCGCACGGTCACCTCGATCTTCCAGTCGCCCGCCATGGGGATCTGTACTCCGCTCGCCGACCAGTGCCCGGTGGTGATGCGGTCGGGGACGACGGGCAGCGGCCCGATGTCCTTGGCGGAGAGGGTGAGGGCGACCTTCACCTCGGGGAGGTCGACGGCCTGGCCGTCCGGGCCCTCCACATAGAGGTGCAGGTCGTTGTCGCCGGCCCGGGCGGGGTCGAGGTCGACCGTGACGACGCCCTTGCCGTTCTCGCCGCCGGTGTCGTAGGGCATGTTCAGCGTCACCGCGCCGGTGCCCTGGCCGGTCGAGGCGGACGAGGACGAGGCGGCGGCGGCCGCCCGGGCCTCCTGCTCCGTACGTCCCGGTTCGGTCTGTGTCAGCACGGTGGTGACGGCGAGCAGGACGACGGCGATGCCCGCCTCGGCGAGTACGGAGCGGCGCAGTCCGAGGCGGTTGGGGTCGGCGTCGCGCAGCCGCTTCTGCCGGGCGCTCTCCATCGCGGCCCGCTGCCGGGCGAGCTGAGCGGCCCGGGCGTCGCCGCCCTTCTCGGCTCCGGTGGCCCTGCCCGCCCCGGCCGGCTGCTTCTCCTCCTCGGGCGCAGCCGGGGCCGGCGCCTCGGCCAGCCGTGCCGTCCAGCGCCGTGAGAGGGAGGCGATCGCGATCAGGACCGCCACGAGCCCGATCTTGGCGAGCAGCAGCTGCCCGTAGCGGGTGTCGGTGAACGCCGACCAGGAGCCGAGCTGCCGCCAGCTCTGGTAGACGCCGGTGACGACCAGCACCACCACGCTGCCGAAGGCGAGCCGGGAGAAGCGCTGGACGGCGTCCTGGTCGACCGGGGTGTCGGCGGGTGCCCGGTAGAGGGCGACGAGCAGGGTGGTGAGTCCGCCGAGCCAGGCGGCGACGGCCAGCAGGTGGAGCACGTCGACGGGCATGGCGATGCCGGGCTGGAGTCCCTGGGAGGCGTGCTCGGACATGGCCCAGCTCGCGGCGAGCCCGGCCGCCACGACCGTCCCGCCGATCGCCAGTCCGAAGGTCAGGTCCCGCTTCTCCTCGTCCTCCCGCTTCTCCTCGTCCTCCCGTTTGTCATAGGCGCCGAACAGCACCGCGATGAACAGGGCCGCCGCGGCGAGCAGCAGCAGCCGGGACACCAGTGCCGCGCCGGTCTTCGTCTGGAGCACGTCCCCGAGCAGCGACAGGTCGAAGACGTCGCCGACCGCCCCGGAGGTGGTGTAGGAGCCGCGCAGGAGCAGCAGCGCGAGCGTGGCCGCGGTGAGCGTCAGCCAGCCGGAGACGACCAGCCGCTGCACCGCCCGCACCCCGGAACCGCGCCCCCAGCAGGCGAGCACGAAGGCGGCCCCGCCGGCCATGACGAGGAAGCCGGCGTACGACACGTAGCGGCCGATGCCGTACAGCCCGCCGATCAGGCCGTCGTCGGAGGCCTGCGCGGAGACCGAGACGGAGGTCTCGGAGGGGGCGCCGATGGAGAAGGTGAAGGCTCCGGCGACGGGGTGGCTGTCCGCGGACACCACCTGGTAGGCCACGGTGTAGGTGCCGTCGGGCAGTCCGCCGAGCAGCCGCACGGTGTACGTCGTGCCGCTGGGGTTGGCCGGGTCGCCCTTGTCGACCCGTTCGCCCTTGGGGCCGAGGACGCGCACGGCGTCGTCGCTCACCGCGATCTGCTCGGAGAAGGTGAGCGAGACCTGGGTGGGCGCCGTGTCGACCACCGCCCCCTGCCCGGGGTCGCTGCCGGTCAGCGCGGCGTGCGCGGAGGCGGGAGCGGCTCCGGCGAGGAGCGCGCCGGTGACGGCCAGGAGCAGCAGCACCAGGGTCCGCACGCGGGGGGCGATGGTCTGGGTCACAGGGGTGTCTCCCTCAGTGTCCGGTCTTCGGGGTGTAGGTGGCGGGCTTCACCGGGATCTCGACCGTGACGGGGTCCGACTCGGCGAAGCGCAGCTCGACGGAGACCTTCTGGCCCTGTTCCGGCTTCCGCTTCAGCTGCTCGAACATCAGGTGGTTGCCGCCGCTCTCGAGCACCAGACTGCCGTGGGCCGGGATGTCGAGGGCCTCGACCTCCCGCATGGCCCCGTCGACGGTCTCGTGCACGGTGACCTGGCTGGCGACGTCACTGCTGACCGAGGTCAGCCGGTCCGCGGAGTCGCCCTCGTTGGTGATGGTGAGGAAGCCGGCGGCCATGTCGGAGACCGGCTGCGGCATGTACGCGGAGCCGACGGACAGCTCCGCCGTGCCGCCGTCCGAGCCGCCACAGCCCGTCAGGGCCAGTGCCCCGGCGACGATCAGGGCCGCGGCTGCCGGGCGCCTCACGGGTTCTCGCCCTTGATGATCTTGGGGAGGTCCTTGGTGTAGTCCTCGACGGTGGCGTCCTCGCCGTAGAGGACGTAACCGCCGTCGGTCTTCGGGGAGAAGGCGACGACCTGGGTGCCGTGGTCGGAGACGGTCTTGCCGTTGTCGTCCTTGCGCGGCGGGTCGATCGAGATGCCGAGGGTGCGGGCACCGGCCTGGATGGTGTCGAAGTCGCCGGTCAGACCGACGACCTGGGAGTCGATGCCCTTGAGCCACGTGCCCAGTGCGGCGGAGGTGTCACGTTCCGGGTCGGTGGTGACGAACACGATCCGCAGCTCGTCCTGCTGTTCTCGGGGCAGCTGCTTCTTGGCCACGGCGAGGTTGTTCATCGTCAGCGGGCAGACGTCGGGGCAGTGCGTGTAGCCGAAGTAGATCAGCGTGGGTTTGCCCGCGGTCTGCTCGCGGAGGTCGTACTCCTTGCCCCGGGTGTCGGTGAGGACGAGGTCGGGCTTCTCGAACGGGTTGTCGAGGACGGTGGCCGCCTTCTGGGCGTCGGCTTCCTCGGACACCACGGCGACGGGCTTGCCGCTGTCGCCGGATCCGCCGCCGCAGGCGGACAGGGTGAGGGAGGCGACGGCGAGCAGGGCCGCGGCCGCGAAGGTCTTCTTGCGCATGAATGGTCCTGAGAGGTGAGTGCTCCGGCGCGCACCGGGAGGCCACGGGGCCGTGGGCGGCCCGGTGCGCGCCGTTGAGAAGGGGGGAGGGGTCAGGCGGTGGTGCGCCGGCGGCCGGCGAGTACGCCGTAGGCGACGCCCGCGGCGCCGACCACGATGCCGACGACGCCCAGGACGCGGGCGGTGGTGTCGCTGCCGCCGGAGTCGCCCCCGTCGTCGGAGGCGGAGGTCTCGGCGGAGGCGTTCTCGGCCGCCGCGGTGTCGCCGGAGGCCTGGTCGTCGGCCGCGGCACCGTGCGAGTGGCCGTCCTCGGAGGCCTCGGACAGGGTGAGCACGGGAGCGGGGTGCTCGGGTTCCTCCTGGCCCTTCTGCGGCACCTCGATCCAGCGGACGACCTCCTTGTTGGAGTACGTCTGCAGGGCCTTGAAGACGAGTTCGTCGGCGTCCTCGGGCAGCGTGCCGACGGAGACCGGGAACTTCTGGAAGAAGCCAGGCTCGATGCCGTCGCCCTCGGCGGTCCAGGTGACCTTGGAGACCGCCTCGTTGATCTTTTCGCCGTGCATCTCGAGCGGCTTGTCCAGCTTGGACTTGGTGACCTTGACGTCCCAGCCCTCGACCGGCTGCGGCATCACGGACGCCAGTGGACGGTCCGTGGGGAAGGTGATCTCGAGCTTGGTGGTCGAGGCGTTGTCCCGCTCGTTGGGGACCTTGAAGCCGACGACCGCGTAGCCGCCCTTCGCGGCTTCGCCCTCCGGCTGCACGCTGACGTGCGCGAAGCAGGGGGTGGACACGGCGAGGACGGCGGCGCCGGCGACGGCACCGGCGGCGGCGATACGGGAAGCCTTCATGGCAGAAGCACTCCGCTTCGGTTGGGGTTTCACTGACGGTGAGGGACGTGCCGCGTGTACGGCCGGACGGGCCTTTCGGGCAGGACGGCCGGGCGCACACGGGAAACGGCCGCACGCGCGTGCCGCACGCCGGCGCCCCTCTCCTCGGCCGAAGACCCGGAGTGGTGGTCGCCTCGCGTCAGGCGGCGAGGGCGAGTGCGGTGACGGAGGCCGGCGGGCCCCGGCGGATCACCGTGTGGTGCAGCCCGGCGGAACGGGGCGGGAGCGGGGCGAGCAGCGCGGTGCATGCCATGCGCGAGGCCCCTTCCGGTACTCCCGGGAGCCCTGCGCGCAGGGCACGCACCAGGGCGAGCGCCGCGCGGAGGGACCGTACGAGGGCGCCTTCGGCGACACCGTGCGCCGACAGTTCGGCCAGCCGCAGCAGGGCCAGGTCACCGCGGCGCAGCAGCCATCCCGCGGCCAGCGCCGCGAGGACGTGGCCGAGCAGCATCGGCAGTGACGGCAGCAGGGACGCCGGGGCGTCCGCGGCGGCCTCCGCGCGGGCGGCGGTTCCGGTGTGGTGGACCCGCGCCTCGATGAGGACGCGCTCGGCCTGCGCGGGACTGAGCCCCGCCGCGGCGGTCCCGCACAACAGCCGCGCGGCCCGCTCGATCAGCGCGGCGTCGGAGAGCGCGGACGACGGACCCGTGACGGGCGCGCCGTGCTGCCCCAGGCCGAACAGGGTGTGCAGGGCCGTCTGGCCGCACGCCAGCAGCACCGCGATCCCCGGCAGCGACCTGGCGCGTCCGGCGAGCGGCGCGGCGACCGCGAGGACCCCGAGGAAGCCCGCGCCCAGCGTCCACAGCGGTACGGCGGCGCAGGAGGCGAGCGTGTGGCCCGCCCCGGCCAGCACGACGCAGACCGCGGCGAACACCGCGGCCCGCAGGATCCGGAGTCCTCGTCCGGAGCGCGTCGTGCGCGGGTGGGGGGCAGACATGGCGCGCTCATCATCGCACCAGCCCACCGGTCGCCGTACGGCAGGTCCGCAAGATGAGGTACGACCGGAAGATCACGTCTGCCACGGCGCGCCCCACATACACCGATCGGCCGCACGGCACACCCGCCATATGGGCGGTGTCACGTCAACTCCACGCTTACGAGCGAGAACTCAGGGCAATAGGTAACGGTATGTCGAGCCGCAGCCAGGAGGCTGGAGCATGAGCATCTGGTGGTCACTCCATCTGCGGCGTGATGCCGCCAGTGTGCCGTTCGCCCGGCGCCTGCTGCTCGGCACGATGGAGACCGCGGGCGTCGACCCCGACATCTCCTACGACCTCTCCATCGCCCTCAGCGAGGCCTGCGCGAACGCGGTCGAGCACGGTGGGGTCACCGCGCGGGGTGACACCTCGGAGGCGTTCCGGGTGACGGCCTATCTCGACGGTGAGAAGTGCCGCATCGAGGTCGCCGACGCGGGCCCCGGCTTCCCCGGCGCGACCGGGGACCGCTCCCGCCCGCCGGCCCGTCCCGCGCCGTCCGACGCCGAGCACGGACGGGGCCTGTGTCTCATCCAGGAGCTCACCGATCACGTCCACATCGGCAACAAGCCGGGCCGGGGCGGCACGGTGGTGAGCTTCGACAAGGTCCTCAAGTGGAGGAAGGACGCGCTGCTGGTGGCGGTGTAGCGACAAGCGGGAGGGTCCTTCCCGGAATTCCGGGAAGGACCCTCGGCCGTTCCTGCGGGTGCCGCGCCCGTCAGCTCCCGGCGTTCGCCCGGCGTCGACGCCACCAGACGAGTGCGCCGCCGGTCGCCACCGCGGCGGCGGCGAGGCCGGCGATCAGGCCGACCGGGGTGTTGCTCCCGGTGTCGGCGAGGCCGCCGTCAGGGTCCTTCGGCCCGGGTGCGGGGGTGGCGGGAGGGGAGTCGCTGCCCGTCGGCTCCGGAGCCGACGGCGTCGGCGTCGGTGTCGGCTCCGGCTTCCCCGTACCGCTCGGTGTCGGGGTCGGTGTCGGTGTCGGTGTGGGGCTGCCGCCCTCGGAGTGCCCGGCGCTGTTGCCGCCGAACATCAGGTAGCCCTCCTTGTGCGGGTCGTCCGCGATGGTGTCGACCGCGAAGCCGACCGTGCGGGGCTTGTAGCGCTGCTCGGTGCGGAAGCGCAGCCCGTCCATGTTGCGCTTGGGCTGCTTGGAGAAGTCGACCCCGCCCACGGTGTACACGTAGACGTCCTCGCCGTTGGTCCACTCGTACTTGAAGGTGCCCTCGGTGAACGCCTTGTAGTACCGGTCCCAGACCTGCTTGCCGGTCCAGTCCTGATGGGGGGCGCGCAGCGGCCAGCGGCTCACGTCGTCGCTGTCGATGATCTCGCGGTACTCGGCGGGCATGTCGGCGGCGTTCTGCCGGACCCATTCGGCGGCGACGCGGGCGGTGTAGACGCGGCGCAGGTCGGCGTAGTAGTCGCCGTTGTTGACCTGCTCCTCGACCAGGGGGGTGATGTAGCGGTCGAGAACGCGGTCGGACTGCTGCTTCTCCGCCTCGGAGAGGTCACAGCCCTCACCGCCGGGCGGCTGCGTGGTGGTCTCCTGCGGCACCGTCGACAGCTTCAGCGGGGTGTCGAGGATGTGGATGCCGCCGTTCTGCTCGCGCACGACGGCGGTCTCCGGCTCGATCCAGTAGCGGAACCCGGCCCAGCAGGGGAAACCGTCGCGCTGAGGCAGCGCGTTCATGAAGTCGCGGCCCGCGTCGGTCTTGGGGTCCATCGCCTTGAAGATGTCGTGCTTCAGCTCGAGGTCGGCTTCCAGCAGCACCCGGCCGGCGTCGGTCCTGCCGAAATCGGCGTCGATGATGCGGTCGGGCTCGTCCGGGTTCAGGTTGACCCAGAACGTGGACGGGTCGAGGGCGAGCCAGGTGAAGAACGCGTCGGAGATCAGGTCGCCCTTCTCCCGGCCACCCCACCCGGCGGCGTACTCGTCGTCCACCGACCGGGCGGCGAACGCGTAGTCCAGGCCCTTGCCGTCCTCGTCCTTGCCGATGTAGCGCAGGTCGAGGGTGGTGAAGTCGATGCCCCCGAGGCCACGGTTCATCAGCGAGCGCTGTCCGGTCCTGCCCAGCCGGTCGAGCTGCTCCTTGAGCGTCTGCGGGTTCGGCGGGGACTGCCTGATCACCTCGTTCCCGGAGCCGCGGGACCCGGTGGAGGTGCCGTTGCCGGGCGACATCGTCGTGCTGTTCGCGCGGTACGGGCCGTTCTCGGTGCCCTTCGGCGGCACGCCCCTGTGGTGGGACTGGTAGTCGTAGGAGCGGACCCGGTCCCGGCCGAGCGCGTCCTTGCCCGCGGTCTCCTTCAGCTCCTTCATGAAGTTCTTCGCGTCGCGGGTCTGGTTCTCGGCGAACACGTAGGTGTACTTGTACGACCGCCATCCGCTGTTCTTGGCCCAGGCCCGGTCCGCGGGCTTCTCGCGGCCGTCGGGGCTGCCGTTGGACTTGACCTCGACGATCTCCCGGGTGCGCTTGTTGAAGGCGTCCAGGCGGCGCACGTGGCGTTCGCCGGTGTCGGGGTCCGTGAAGTAGAACTCCTTCTCGCAGATCCAGTCGGGACCCGTCAGGCCCATCTCCCGCACGACTTTGGCCATGAACGCCTTGCCGCGGGCGTCGAAGCCCTGGTTGGGGATGTAGACCTTCGTCAGGTAGTCGCTGAAGTTCGTCCACCGCTTCTGCGCGTTGAACCGGGCGTAGATGCGCCTGGGGTCGTCGTGGTCGTACTGCTTGTAGTCGGTGCCCGCGGCGTCCAGTTCGGCCCGGGTCGGGTCGAGGCCGTCGAACTGGAGGCCCGGGTTGGTGTAGTCGTAGGTGTCCCACCGGTCCACCGCGCGGGAGGCGTCCCCCTGCGGCAGCCGGCCGGTGGGCACGTCCTTGACCCCGTATGTCTCGTCACACCGCTTGCCGGGCTTCAGGCGCGGTGGCTTCGGCGCGGCCTCGGCGGTGTCGAGGGAGGGCAGTCCGGTGACGGCCATGACGGCGGCGCAGGCGAGCGCGATCACGCCTCGACCCAGCCCTCGCCACGGGCGTGTGCGTATGGGTGGTTTCACGTGTGTGCGTTTCCCGGGGAACCCGTAGGTCCGTGTGGTGCCCTGTGCGGTGCCGGGCCCCCGATGCTCATGTGGCGCCGCACAAGTCGCCGCCACACTAGGACCTCGGTTCACTGGAGTAACGGGGTTTCCGGAACTTGAGGTGTGTCAATTCCGTGCAGACGACTGATCGTTGATGACCGGTCGGAGGGCTAGGCTTGGCTTCTGTGAGCGATGAGGCCTGGGGCGGGGAAGACGAGCACGCGATCGCCGAGCGCATCGACAAGGCGCACGCCGACAACCCGCGCCTGACGGCGTGGCTGGCCGAGCAGCGGGACCGCTTCGACGAGTGGGAGCGGCGGCACGGCGGCGGCTGGGACTTCTCCGAACGCTCCCTCGACCGGCTCGAGGCCCTCGTCCGTGAACACTTCACCGGCGTGGACGACCTGCTGGCCCGCGAACACACGCCCCTGGCACAGGTGGCCTGCTGGTACCTCGGCGAGGTCCACAACCGGCACCGCGGCACCCAGTGGCGGATGGACCCCGACCCCGCCGTCACCCACCCGTGGTCCGAGCGCCCGTACGTGATCGTCCCGTTCGAGGAGATCGGACACCACCGGGACGAGGAAGGCATCGACTACGACGCCCGCCCCCGGCACGCCCCCCTGTCCAGCCTCATGAACATCCTGCGCGGTCCCGCCGGCCGCCCCGCCGGCCGCCCCGCTCCGTCGCTGCGCGCCGAGCTCGACGACTACGGACCGAACGCCTGACGGCCGGCTGCCGCAGCCGGCGGAGCGTACGGGCCGGGCCCCCGTTCCACGGACCGGGTCCCCGCTCCACGGACCGACCCGGTCCTTCGCCGGACGCCCCGCTCCGTCCGTTCCGTCGCGGCACGGCGAAGGCCGGGCACCCGCGCGTGCCCGGCCTCCTCCGTGCGATACGTCAGCCCTTCAGGCCCGCCATCCACGCCTCGACCTCGTCCGACCGCCGGGGCAGCCCCTCGGACAGGTTCCGGTTGCCGTCCGCGGTGACGAGGATGTCGTCCTCGATGCGGACGCCGATGCCCCGGTACTCCTCGGGCACGGTCAGGTCGTCGGCCTGGAAGTACAGGCCCGGCTCGACGGTGAGCACCATGCCGGGCTCCAGCGTGCCGTCGACGTACGTCTCGGTCCGCGCGGCGGCGCAGTCGTGGACGTCCATGCCGAGCATGTGACCGGTGCCGTGCAGTGTCCAGCGGCGCTGCAGGCCCAGCTCCAGCACCCGCTCCACCGGGCCCTCGACCAGGCCCCACTCGACGAGCCGCTCGGCCAGCACGCGCTGGGCGGCGTCGTGGAAGTCCCGGTACTTGGCGCCGGGCTTCACCGCCGCGATACCGGCCTCCTGGGCGTCGTACACGGCGTCGTAGATCTTCTTCTGCAGCTCGCTGTACGTGCCGTTGACCGGCAGCGTGCGCGTGACGTCGGCCGTGTAGTACGTGTGCGTCTCCACGCCCGCGTCGAGCAGCAGCAGGTCGCCGGAGCGGACCGGGCCGTCGTTGCGCACCCAGTGCAGCGTGCAGGCGTGCGGTCCGGCGGCGCAGATGGAGCCGTAGCCGACGTCGTTGCCCTCCACGCGGGCGCGCAGGAAGAACGTTCCCTCGATGTAGCGCTCGGACGTCGCCTCGGCCTTGTCGAGGACCTTCACGACGTCCTCGAAGCCGCGCACGGTGGAGTCGACGGCCTTCTGCAGCTCGCCGATCTCGAAGTCGTCCTTGACCAGCCGCATCTCGGAGAGGAAGACGCGCAGCTCCTCGTCGCGCTCGGCGGTGACCTTGTCGGTCAGCGCCGCCTCGATCCCGGCGTCGTACCCGCGCACCACCCGCACCGGCCCTGTGGCCTCGCGCAGCGCGCCGGCCAGCTCACGGACGTCGGAGGCGGGGATGCCGTACAGCTGCTCGGCCTCGGTGAGGGAGTGGCGGCGGCCGACCCACAGCTCGCCCTGCCCGTCCAGCCAGAACTCGCCGTTCTCGCGGTTGGAACGGGGCAGGAGGTAGATCGTCTCCTGGTGGCCGTCGGCCGTGGGCTCCAGGACGAGGACGCCGTCCTCCGTCTGGTTGCCGGTGAGGTAGGCGTACTCGACCGACGCGCGGAAGGAGTACTCCGTGTCGTTCGACCGCGTCTTCAGGTTGCCCGCGGGGACGACCAGGCGCTCACCCGGGAAACGGGCGGACAGCGCCGCGCGGCGGGCGGCTGCCTCGGCTGCCTGGGGGATCGGCCGCAGGTCGTGCAGCTCGGTGTCGGCCCAGCCGCTCTTCATGTTCTCGGCCAGCTCGTCGGACACGCCCGGGTACAGGCCGTTCTTGCGCTGCTTGACGGGCTCTTCCTCGGCGGTCTCCGGGGTCTCCGGCAGCTCCTCGGCCACGGTCATCCTCCTCGATACGGCACTGGACCACCCCCCATCGTACGGTCGGGCGGAAACGGCCGAACGGGGCACGGACCTGTGGCGGAGGGGGACGGGGAGGCTACTCGAACCGCACCGCCAGCAGCACCACGTCCTCCCCGGAGTCCGCCGTGTCCGAGCTCTCCGGCAGCACCGCGCGCAGGACGTGGTCGGCGACGGCACCGGGGTCGCGGCGCAGGGCCCTCGGCACGCTCGCCGCCGCCGCGTGCAGCCGCGCGAAGGCGCGGTCGGTCGGGTCGCCGGTGCGGTGCAGCAGCCCGTCGGTGTAGAGCAGCACCGTCTCCCCCGGCTCCGCCTGGACCTCCACGCTCGGCGCCTCCCAGCAGGCGAGCATGCCCAGGGGGGCGGAGACCGACGTCTCGACGAACTCCGTGCGGCGCTCGCCGAGCAGCAGCGGCGGACTGTGCCCGGCACCGGCCAGCGTGATCCGGCGCAGCGCGGGTTCGCAGTAGCCGAACAGGGCGGTGGCCGACCGGGCCGGTTCGGTGAGCCGGAGCAGCAGCTCCAGGTCGGACAGGACGGCGACCGGATCCTCGCCCTCCATCACGGCGTACGCGCGCAGCGACGCCCGTAGCCGGCCCATCGCCGCGACCGCGCCGGCCCCCGATCCGGTGACGGACCCGACGGAGAGACCGAGGGCCGCGTCCGGGAGCGGCAGCGCGTCGTACCAGTCGCCGCCCCCGCGCGGGGAGGTGCGGTGCCGCGCGGCGAGCCGGACACCGGGGACCCGGGGGAGACGGGAGGGCAGCAGTTCCTCGGCCATCGCGGTCATGCACGCGCGTGTGCGCTCGAGCTCGAGGAGCCGGGACAGGTGCTCGGCGGCGTGGCGGGCGTACAGGCCGATGAGGTGGCGCTGCCGCTCCGACGGCTCGGCGGGCTCGTCGTAGAGCCACACCGCGGCGCCCAGGCGCCCGGCGGCCCCGGTGGTGAGGGGGAGGGCGAAGCTGGCGGCGTAGCCGAGGCGGGCGGCGACCTCGCGGTGCCGGGGGTCGAGCCCCTTCTCGGCGAACAGGTCGGGTTCGGCGATGCCGTCGTCGGCGTCGGGCAGTCCGTCGAGGATCCTGCCGTACGGCAGTGAGCCGCGCGGCACCGTCTCCATGTGGCCGAGATCCGCGCGGCCCAGTCCCAGGCCGGTGGTGGTGGCCGGACCGGAGCCGTCGGCGGGTTCCAGGGCGACGAGCCCGCGCCGCGCGCCCACCAGGGCGGCTCCCGCGCGCAGCAGCTCCTGGAGCGCTTCGTCGAGCGTGCTCGCGCGGACCAGGCGTTCGGTGAGTTCGTGGAGGGTCGTGAGGTCGGAGACCCAGCCGGCGAGGCGGTCCTGGAGCAGCGCGCCCGGCGCGTTCCGGGGGTTTGCCGGGGAAGGCGGGGAGGTACCCGCAGTGACGGACGCGACAGTGTGTGCGGGTGAGGGAACCGGTGAATTGATTCCGGCCACTTTCGGAGGGTGCGGGGCGTTCATGGCGTCCGGCTTTCCGACCGGTACGTAATGCTCAAAAGCATTGCAAACCCCCATGTGATTCTGCGTCGCCGGCAGTGTCTCCACATGTACACGTACTCGTGAGGAGATGTCCAGCATTGTCCTGCTGGGATTGCTGGTGTCCGTGGGACTGGAGAGAACTTTCCGCAGACCCCTTGCTGAAATATGAAGTTGGCTTGAAACTGCCTCAGGGGAAGGCTTATTGCGGTCGACTGGCCTTGCTCGACGGAGCGTCACAACGGTCGTGATGGGTACGTACTCGGTGAAGGCCAGGGGCGGTGGGCAACCGCCCGGGAACCTGGCGACGGACCCGGGCGTCTTAACCACCGACGACCGTGCCCCATCCTCCCGTGGCGGAGGCGGAGAGAACCACGCGCGACGGCAAACGCCAGACTTCGCCACCCTCACGCCACACCCGTACTTCTGATAGACGCAGTACGGGTGGAACGGCCGCGGAGGCAGCCCATGCTCGGCCCATAGGGGTTCCCCCTGCCCGGTGCGGGGGTGTGATGCGCCCATAGGTACGCACAGTGAAGTGATCGACACATGACGTGATCTGGACCACGGTGTTGCCAGGCGTGCAACGGAAAGGAACGAGCGCTCATGCGCGAGATCCTCGGAAGGCGACGCAGGCTCCTGTCCCGGCGCGGCGACGGAGGGCCCGATCTGATCGGCGCGGCCCTGACCTTCGCCGCGGACTGGCAGTGGCCCGTACTCCCGGGCGTGGCGGCGGACCCGCAGAACCGGTCCCGCTGCGCCTGCCCCGACCCCGAGTGCACGGTGCCGGGTGCCCACCCGTTCGACCCCGGCCTCCTCGCCGCCACCACCGACGCGCGCATGGTGCGCTGGTGGTGGGGGAACCGGCCGACGGCTCCGGTCATCCTCGCCACCGGGGTGGGCAATGCCCCCTGCGCGGTGTCCCTGCCCGCCCTGCCGGCCGCGCGCGCCCTCGCCGCGCTCGACCGCCGGGGCATGCGGCTCGGCCCGGTCGTCGCCTCACCGGCCCGCTGGTCGATCCTGGTGAAGCCGTACTCCATGGAGCAGCTGGGCGAGCTGCTGTACGCCAAGGACTTCGTCCCCGGCTCCCTCCGCTTCCACGGCGGGGGCGGCTACCTCGCGCTGCCCCCGTCCGGGACCGCGCAGGGTGAGATCCGCTGGGAGCGCGCGCCGCTGCCCGGTTCGGCCGCGCCGTGGGTGCCCGATGTCGAGGCGGTGGTGGACGCCGTGGTCGACGCCCTCACCCGTGCGGGCGTGAGCGCGCCCGAAATGTAGCGGGTGCGCGCACGGCACCCCGGCCGGGGCGGGGTCTTCCCCGCCGGGCCGGGATGTCCGCTTGTCCCGTGGGCGCGGGCCCACTGCCGCCGTGCCACCGGCGAGGTATGGAATCGTGCCCGGCCGCATGCGGCCGGGCGACGGACGCGCCGCGCCGGGACGGGCCGTCACCGCGCGGGACGGCGGGCCGGCACGGCCGGTGCCGCAGAAGAACCGCAGCCGCTGAACTCCGGGAGCAACTCCCCGGTGGCGACTGGCAGTTGACGGCCGGCCGCGTTCCGTGAGCGGTGGCCGGCACGCAAAGACCCGGTTGCTGGCGACGGGGGATGCACCAGCAACCGGGCTATGGGAACGGTAACAAGAGATCGGCGGTTCGCAAATTCGATCTCGGCTTTTCCGGTCACCGACTGGCTTGGCCGTGCCGGGAGTTGCCCATGGGGCCAAGGGGCGCGACTGGACGGTTCCCACCGGCCGGGCGGCCGGCGGGAACCGGGGGTGTGGCCGCGTCTCAGCTCAGCGTGACCTGGCGGTTCGTCAGGCCGCCGCGCGCGCGGCGCTCGTCGGCGGTCAGCGGCGCGTCCGTGGCCAGCGCGGCGGCGAGCCGCTCGGCGAACTCGGCCGCCGGCTTCTCCACGTCCTCGGCACCGACCCCGCTGGGCAGGTCCCAGACCGGCACGGTGAGCCCGTGAGCGCGGAAGGAGCCCACGAGACGGGTGCCCTCACCGAGGGAGGAGCCGCCCGCCGCGTGCAGCCGTGCGAGAGCGTCCAGAAGTTGCTCCTCGGGATGCGGCATGACCCACCGCAGATGGTTCTTCTCGGGCGTCTCGCACCAGTACGCGGCGTCCACGCCCGACAGCTTGACCGTCGGGACGGCAGCGGCGTTGGCCCGCTCCAGGGAGGCGGTGACGTCCGGCGTGGCGTTCTCCGAGTCCGGGACCCAGAACTCGAACCCGCTGTGCACGACCGGCTCGAAAGCGCCCTCGGGGTCGAGCAGGTCCTGCAGCCGGGGGCCGTCGGCGGGGGCGCGCCGGGACTGCACCGGCGTGCCCGGGTCGGCGCCGAGCGCGCGCTGCAGGGTGTCGGCGAGGTCGCGGCTGATGTCACCGGAGGAGGTGTCGTTCTGCAGGCCGAGCAGGACCGAGCCGTCGTCGCGGCGCAGGGCGGGCCAGGCCATCGGCAGCACCGTGGCCAGTGTGACCGACGGGACGCCCTCGGGCAGGCCGTCCTTGAGCGTCAGCTCGACGGTGGCGGCCGGCACCAGCTCGCGCAGCGCCACCCAGTCGCACTCGCCCGGCAGGCCCTCGAACGGGCGGTGCACCAACTCGGTCACCGCGTGCGCGGCGGCACGGCCGTGGCAGGCCTTGTAACGGCGGCCGCTGCCGCACGGGCAGGGCTCGCGGGCGCCGACGACCGGGATCTGCCCGTCCGTGAGCTGCGGGCGCTTGGCCTTCGTCTGGGGTCGCTTCTTGGCCATCGTGGGTGTCTCCCGGTTACGGCTCGTCTCGTACGGGCGCGAGCCTAGCCTTTCACGCCACGGCCCACGGGAACCTGTGGACAACGTGCCGACCCGTGGCCACCGCGGGCGGACACGGGACCGGAGCGGTGCCGCTTCCACCGGCCTCGGTCGGGACCGCCCCTCGCCCGGGACCGCCCTCAGTCCAGGTCGTCGAAGACGTCCGCGAAGTCCAGCCCGGGTATGCGGGAGACCGCGGGAGCCGTCACCCGCGCGGCGAAGTCCTCGCGCCGGTGCCCGGCTCCGGCGTCCGGGTCGTACACGTCGTCGTGGACGACGACCCACACCGTGACCTCGCCCGGCACCTCGTCGCGTACGCCCCAGTCGTCGGCCAGCGCGGTGATGATGTTCAGCCCCCGGCCGCCGTGTGCCGTGACCGACGGGGTGGCCGGAGCCGGACGGGTCGGGCCACCACCGTCCGTGACCTCCACGACGAGCCGTCCGCACGGGTCCACCCGCCAGGCGGCGCGCACGTCCCCGTCGCCGGCCAGGGCGTCTCCGAGAGGCCGGCCGTGTTTGCACGCATTGCTCAGCAGTTCGGAAAGGATCAGTACGGCATCGTCGATGACCGGGTCCGCCACCCCGCCGTCGCGCAGCTGCGCGCGCATACGGCGCCTCGCCTTCCCCACGCCCGCAGGGCCATGGGGCACGGCCATGCTCGACGACGTGGGCACCTCCTGTGCCACCACCAACGCCACCCCCGAGACCTCCTTCGCCCCACGCCACGGTGTGGATGCCCCATGGGCCCGAACCGGAAACCGGCCGATCCGTGAGCGGTGACGCACTCCAAGCGATCGAACACGCACCGAACGCGCCGGAGCACTCCCCGTAGCCGTGTGGCTGGATTTCGTCGCTGTGGCCGAGATGTGAGGATGCGCCCGGGTCGGGCGCGGGGTCAAGGCCCGTGCGTGCTGCTTCTGGGGCCGGTGGGGCGGGTGGTTCGCCCCCCCGGTCAGCGGCCGAGCTGATCGAGCACCGCGCGGGGGCGGTTGGTGATGATGGCGTCCACGCCGAGACGCACACAGAGGTCCACGTCCTCCGGCTCGTTCACGGTCCACACGTGCACCTGGTGCCCGGACTGCTTCAGGCGCTCGATGTACGCGGGGTGGCTGCGCACGATGCGGATCGAGGGCCCCGCGATCCGCACGCCGGTGGGCAGCCTCCCGTCGCGCAGCCGCGGCGAGACGAACTGCGTCAGGTGGACCGTGGGCAGCGTCGGCGAGGCGGCGCGCACGCGGTGCAGCGACCGAGCGGAGAAACTCATCACGCGCACCGGGGAGTCCTCGGCGGCGGTGGGCGCGTCGAGGCCGAACCGCTTGAGCAGGAGCAGCAGCCGTTCCTCCACCTGTCCCGCCCACCGCGTGGGGTGCTTGGTCTCGATCGCCAGCTCGACCCGGCGCCCGGCGTCGGAGACCAGCTCCAGCAGTCGCTCCAGGGTGAGGACGGAGGTGGCCTCCCGGTCCTCCGGGCGGTGCTCCCAGTCGGGCTCCTCGGCGCGGGGGCTCCCGAAGGCGTCGCGGCCCTTCCAGGAGCCGAAGTCCAGGGCGGCCAGATCGGAGAGCTCGAGCGCCGACACCGCGCCGCGGCCGTTGGACGTACGGTTGACGCGACGGTCGTGAACGCACACGAGATGGCCGTCGGCGGTCAGGCGCACATCACATTCGAGCGCGTCCGCACCGTCCTCGATCGCTTTGCGATATGCGGCCAGGGTGTGCTCGGGGGCGTCCTCGGAGGCCCCGCGGTGCGCGACGACTTGGGTGAGGTGCTGCCGTGCGTGGGTCACCGCGTCATGGTGCCACCGTGCACGGGTAGGCGGGTGCCCGGAGTGGAGTGAACGGTGTCGCCGTTCGGTCGGAGGCATCGAGTGGCGCGCCTTACGTGAGTAATGCCCTATATAAAGAATGGCCCCGGACCCACAGGAACGGCTTATGGTGCCCTGACGGCCCGTGGGAAAGGCTGACGTCATACAAAGAGACATGCACAGCTGTATCGCGCCGGACTCGTGGACGGGCGTGAACGAGCGTGACCGAGTGCGACCGACAACAACAGCCGTGGATCGAGGAGAGAAAGCTGTGAGCACCGAGAACGAGGGCACCGCGGTACCCCCGGCCCCGTCCGCACCGCCGTCCGCGCCGGTGGATGCTCCCGCTGCTTCGGCGCACCAGGGGCACCCGGCCCCGGGAGCGGCTCCGGATCCGGCCCCGTACGCACCGCCGCAGGCACCCGCACAGAACGCGGACCAGGGATACGGCCCCGGACCTCAGGGCCCGACGGGCGAGACCGGCTGGGGCCCGCACGGCGCCCACGGAGGCCAGGACCCCACTGCTTCCCCCTCCGCCCCCGACGCCTCCTGGCCCCCGCCCCCTCCGCCGTCCACCCCGTCGTACGGCGACGGCGGTGCCGGGCACGGTTCGGGCGGCTGGGGCTCCCCCTCCCCGCAGCCGACGCCGAAGAACGGCGGCGGACGCGGCCGTATGCTCGCCGCGGTCCTGGTGGCCGCGCTGGTCGCGGGCGGTGCGGGCGGCGGTCTCGGCTACACGCTGGCCAAGGAGAACGACAGCAACGGCTCGACGACCGTCTCGGCGTCCACCAGCGGCGGCAACGTGAAGCGCGACCCGGGCACGGTCGCCGCCGTGGCCGCCAAGGCGCTGCCGAGCACGGTCACCATCGAGGCCGAGAGCAGCAGCGGCGAGGGCGGCACCGGCACCGGCTTCGTCTTCGACAAGCAGGGCCACATCGTCACCAACAACCACGTCGTGGCGGAGGCCGTCGACGACGGCAAGGTGACGGCGACCTTCCCGAACGGCAAGAAGTACGACGCCGAGGTGGTCGGTCACGCGCAGGGCTACGACGTCGCGGTCATCAAGCTGAACAGCGCTCCCTCGGACCTGAACCCCCTCCCCCTGGGCAACTCCGACGAGGTGGCCGTCGGCGACTCGACCATCGCCATCGGCGCGCCCTTCGGCCTGTCCAACACGGTGACCACGGGCATCATCAGCGCGAAGAACCGCCCGGTGGCCTCCAGCGACGGCAGCGGCAGCCAGGCCTCCTACATGAGCGCCCTGCAGACCGACGCGTCCATCAACCCGGGCAACTCCGGCGGCCCGCTGCTCGACGCGCAGGGCAACGTGATCGGCATCAACTCCGCGATCCAGTCCACCAGCAACGGCGGCTTCGGCACGGGGCAGGCCGGCTCGATCGGCCTGGGCTTCGCCATCCCGATCAACCAGGCCAAGTACGTCGCCCAGGAACTGATCAAGACGGGCAAGCCGGTGTACGCCAAGATCGGCGCGTCGGTCTCCCTGGAGGACACGACGGGCGGCGCGAAGATCACCGAGCAGGGCGCGGGCGGCTCCGAGCCCGTCGACCCCGGCGGCCCCGCCGACAAGGCCGGCCTGCAGCCCGGTGACGTCATCACCAAGCTCGACGACCGGGTCATCGACTCCGGCCCCACCCTGATCGGCGAGATCTGGACCCACAAGCCGGGCGACGAGGTCACGATCACCTACGAGCGCGACGGCAAGGAGCGCACCACGGAACTCACCCTGGGCTCCCGCGTGGGCGACAGCTGACCTCACTCCCGGACCCCGGACCCGTTACCCTTGTCCCCGCGCCGCCGATCACCGGCAGGCGCGGGGAGGCGTGCCCGAGCGGCCGAAGGGAACGGTCTTGAAAACCGTCGTGGCAGCGATGTCACCGTGGGTTCAAATCCCACCGCCTCCGCGCAGGTCGTAGACGTTGCAGGGTGGAAGGGGCGCTCCTCGTGGAGGGGCGCCCCTTCCGTCGTTCTCCGCGGGTGTGACGCGGTCCGTCGTACGGGTCGTCCGCGGGTCAGGAGCGCTCGCGTGCGGCCGGGTTGTTCAGGCAGAGGGCGATGTTGCGGACCGCGGCGGTGAGTTCCTCGATCACCCGGGCCGCCTGTTCGGCGTTGTGGAAGGACGGGCCGCCCGCCAGCGCCAGGTCCAGTTCCTGCGCGGACCGGAGGGCCGGTTCGAGGCCCTCGGCGGAGGGGGAGGCGGGCGCGGACGCCTCGGCCGCGGCGGCGGGCGCGCTCGTACCGGTCGCGGGGAGGGGGTCCGGCGCCGCCGGGTCCGTCGCGGGTGTGCTGGAGAGCGCGGGTGCCGGCCCGGGCACGGCCGTTGGCGCCGACGGACCGGGTGGCGGAGTGCCGGGCCCCGGGTCTCCCCGGCGTCCGTCGAACGGAGCGGGGAGGATGCCGAAGTCACCGGTCACGGAGGCGCATTCCTCCTCTCCCGGACGCGACGGCACGGACGGCACGGACGGTACGGGACGCGGCTCCTGGGAGGTCCGCCGGTCGTGCGGGGGGACGTCCGGCGCATGACGCGTCCGGGGGAGCACGAAGTGCTCGAAGCCCGGGAACGAGGGGGTGGCGGAGTGCGTGGAGGAGCGCGGGCTGTACTCGGCCTGCCACTGCATGCGGTAGCGGTCGACCTGGTCGGCGCAGGCGGTGCGGGCGTGGAAGACGGCCGTGTCCTCCCCCAGGTCCGGGTACCAGAGGTTCGGGCCCGGGAAGCGCACGGTCCGCACCCGCGGCCTGATCGGCTCGGCGCACCCCATGCAGCAGCCCTCCGGCACCATGAGCGGGATGCCGCCGTCCTGCTCCGGCCAGCGGGGGCCGCCCTCCCAGCGGTACTCCCCGTGGTGGCAGGGCGGCAGCTCGCCGCAGGCGCGGCAGACGGCATAGTGCTCGGGGAGGACCCGCCAGTCGTGGCTGGCGGGGGCGCACCAGTGCTTCGGCGTGGAGCGGGGCAGGTTCTCGTTGCGCAGCACCAGCACCACCGGGCGCTTGTAGAACTCGGCCCGCTCGGGGGCCGGTTTGACCGCCTGGTTGTTGGCCCGCCGCAGTTCGTTGGCGTGCCACCACAGTTCCACGTGGTCGCGCCACGCCTTCTCGTAGGAGTCCGGCCACCAGTCGTTCGGGTAGCCGTTGATCTCCAGGATCCGCCACCCCTGCCGGTCCAGTACCACGATGGAGCCGGCCCGCAGCCGCATGTGCGTTCCGTTGTCCCCCTCGTCCGGCCAGTCGTGACGGCCGATACGAGTGGGCTGGTCTGGGAGCCACCTGCGAACCTGCATGTCATGCTCCTCGGCAATGAAACTTCATAGTTTCAACTGGGGCAGTGAGCAACATTCTGAACAATCAGGACGTTTGGGGTGCTGTAGACACGCGCACGCTGCTGACAGCAGATGATCGAAAATGCCTTCCGCGGCATCGTTTTCTTTCGCGCGACCCCCTGTCACCAGGCCTTTTCACCTCTGGAGCCGCCACCGCACCCGCCCCCCGCGGAGCTCGGGACAGCGGCTTCGTACCCCGGCGCCAGGATCCGACACTCACCCGTACGTGTGATGGCGCTCAGGATGCCGCCACTCCGTACGTGTGCATCACCGCGCGAGGCCGTCACCCCGTGCGCCCGGGGTGGTCCGGAAGGCGGCGCTCAGAGCTCCTCGTCCTCGGCCAGCCGTTCCCAGGGAAGGTCCCGCAGCGAGGGCTCCGCGTCGCAGCCGGACGGTACGTGCGGGGAGGGCTGGAACCAGACGACGGTGAGGCGGGAGCGGTACAGGGAGCGGTCCCGGGCCGGGTCGAGCGCCTCGGACCGGAAGCTGCCGACGCACGTCACCGCGGGCAGCACCTCCACGGGGCCGAAGGCACCCGCGTACTGGTCGGGGTACTCGCGCGGGGGCGGGACCAGGTGGACCGGAGTGCCGGGGAAGGCGCGCTCGGCGGACCGGAGCAGCCAGTCGATCTTCCGGTCGTTGAGGGGCTTGCACGGATAGCCCTCCAGCAGCCCGCCGTACGTCGACGACATCCGCAGCTCGGAGAGGGCGACCGAACGGCCGGAATCGAGGAGGACGTGGGCGAGTGACATGGTCGGCACTTTAGTGCGGTGGTGCATCGAGGTCTTTCGGTTTTCGTGGGGGAGGGAGCACGGGCGGCGGGTGAGGGGCGGGGCGGTCAGGGCCGGTGCCCCGTCATCCGCGCCGCCGACGCGATCGTCGCGCGGGCTTCGCGTGCGGACAGGCCGGTGGTGAGGGCCGCATCGACCAGGGGGTCCACCAGGGCCGGGCCGATTCCGTCCTCGTAGGCGCGGCAGGCCGCCCAGAACAGGCGGGTGTTGCGCTGGCCCTCGTGCGCCGCGAGCACGAACTGGACGAGCCCCTGACCGTGCCCGCCGGCCGACGGGGGCGTCGGGTGGTGCGCGCGGGGCGGCGGGAGGAGCAGGCGCAGGAGGGCGGGCGGACAGGCCGCCGGGGCCAGGCGCGCGGTGCCCGGAGCGGTGGTGTACGGGCCGTGGTCGGTGCGGGAACCGGGGCCGACGAGATAACCGCCGGCGCCCCGGATGTCGATGCCGGGGGCCAGGCGGCCCGCGGAGTTGGGGACGACGACGTCCGGCGGACCGCTCAGCCACAGGTGGCGGCCGCCGCTCGGGGTCAGGACGATCACCGTGGCAGGGATCGTGAACAGATGGCGACGGGCCAGTTCGCGCAGGGCGGTGAACGGGTCCGTACCGGTCTTGGTGTCCAGGTCGACGCCGATGAGGTGGTGCGGGGGGAGCCCGCAGGCGATGCCGTAACCGGTGGCGCGGGGCGCGGCGGCGAACAGTTCGCGGATGCGGGCGGGGTCGGTGGAGGCGTCGTGGACACCGTGGCCGAAACGGCCGCACTCGCCGCGGCAGGGCGGACCCGCCGGCTCCGGGGTGTCGCGGTGCGGGGAGCGCAGGGCCGGGAGTTTCGTCCGGGACAGGGGGATGACGGCCAGTCCGCGTTCGGCGGCTGACAGGGCGTGCGCGAGGGCCAGCGTCGTGGCCTGCCGGTCGGTGGTGGCCATGCCTCTATTTTCGTACTTACGTTCGAAGAAGGGAAGGGGGCGGGGTGCGGCACGCCGGGGCGGGGGCGTCGGCGGGAGAAGTGGCGGAACGCTTCGTCCCTTGCGGGGAGCGGGGCGGGGCGTCCCTCCCGGAAGCGGGTGGGATTCAAGGGGCGCGCTGGGGTTTACCGCCGTGTCGTCACGCTTGCGTGCGAATGGCGGCGTCCGGGGTGGTTCGCCGGGGATTCCCTGGGCAACCCTGATCTCGCGACGTCGTGCACGGCACCGGGGCGGGGGGCCAACTTCCCTGGTGACAGCCGTACTTCACGCGCACGCGGTCCTGAGCCGGTGCGTCCTTGTTCTGGAGGGAACACAACATGGCAAGCATCCGTACCGCCCGTGTCATCGCCGCGGTCTCCGCCCTTCCGCTCGCGGCCGCCCTCTTCACCGGCGTCGCGGCGGCGGACAGCGGCGCCCTGGCGGACGACGGAGCGAACGCGACGGCCACGAGCTCCGAGGTCGACGCCCTCGGCACCGGTGTCGGCGGCGACAACTTCGGCAACTCGGCCACCTCGCAGCAGCAGGCCACCGGATACGGCGCCACGAACCAGAACAACACCGCCCAGGTCAACGGTTCCGCCTTCACGGCCGTCAACCAGGGCAACGACAACGTGGCCGTCAGCTTCAGCCCGCTGTGGTGAGGCCGGCGTCCTGACCGTGCGGGTGTGCTTCGTGGGGTGGTGCAAGGCGTCCGGGCGGCGGTGCTTCGGTACCGCCGCCCAGGCGTGTCCGGGACGTGTACGCCGGTGGCCCGGGGACGCGTACGCCGGTGGTCCGGGGACGCGTATGCCGGTGGTCCGGGGACGCGTGCGCGGTGGTCGACGCGTGCGCGGTGGTCAGGGACGTGTACGCCGACGGCCCGGGTACTCCGGGTCCCTCTCGGGGGCCGACCCGTAGTACCCCTCATCCGCTCGTCCACCTTCAGGAGGTGCAGCCGGCCACACCCCTACAACCTGAGGGGGACGCGCCTTCGGGACCTGCGGGCGATCCGCCGGACCGGCCCCGCTCATAGCGTTGAGCCATGACCACACCCGTCTGCACCAGCGCTTCGAAGGCCGCCACTCCAGCGACAGCGGCGCAGACCCTCCCGTACCCGTCGTTCTCGTCGTACATGAGGGCTCGCCAGCCGGTGCTCCTGCGTACCGCCCGGTCACTGACCGGGAACCCGAGCGACGCGGAGGACCTGCTGCAGACCGCGCTCACCAAGACGTACGTCGCCTGGGAGCGCATAGAGGACCACCGGGCGCTCGACGGCTATGTGCGCAGGGCGCTGCTGAACACGCGCACCTCGCAGTGGCGCAAGCGCAAGGTCGACGAGTTCGCCTGTGACGAGCTGCCCGAGCCCGATCCGGTGCCCGGCGGTGACGACCCGGCCGAGCACCAGGCGCTGCGCGACGCGATGTGGCGGGCGGTCATGCGGCTGCCCGCGCGGCAGCGGGCGATGGTCGTGCTGCGGTACTACGAGGACCTCAGCGAGGTCCAGACGGCCGAAGTGCTCGGCGTCTCGGTGGGCACGGTGAAGTCGGCCGTGTCGAGGGCGCTCGGCAAGCTCCGCGAGGACGCCGAACTGGGGCTCGTCCGCAGCTGAAGCGCACCGGGCCTCCGGCGCGGCGTGATCGATCATTCGCTCCCCTAGTGACATACCGCGCGGTATGTGCGCAGAATCAGCGCAACCCGTACCGCCGCGCAGGCAATGTCGCCCAGGAGGACGCCGTGCTGAGCACCATGCAGGACGTACCGCTGCTGATCTCGAGGATCCTGACCCACGGGTCGACGATCCACGGCACCTCACAGGTGACCACCTGGACCGGCGAGGGCGAACCGCACCGCCGTTCCTACGCGGAGATCGGCGCCCGGGCGGCCCAGCTGGCCCACGCCCTGCGCGACGACCTCGGCGTCACCGGCGACGACCGGGTCGCCACCCTCATGTGGAACAACGCCGAGCACGTCGAGGCGTACTTCGCGATCCCCTCCATGGGCGCCGTCCTCCACACCCTGAACCTCCGCCTCCCGGCCGAGCAGCTCGCGTGGATCGTCAACCACGCCGCCGACCGGGTGATCATCGTCAACGGTTCGCTGATTCCTCTCCTCGCGCCGCTGCTGCCGCACCTCAAGACCGTCGAGCACGTGGTCGTCTCCGGTCCCGGGGACCGCTCCGCACTGGCGGACGTCACCGCGCGGGTGCACGAGTACGAGGACCTGCTCGCCGGACAGCCCGTCGCCTACGACTGGCCGGAACTGGACGAGCGCGCCGCCGCAGCCATGTGCTACACCTCCGGCACCACCGGCGACCCCAAGGGCGTGATCTACAGCCACCGCTCCATCTACCTGCACTCCATGCAGGTGAACATGGCGCAGTCGATGGGCCTGACCGACCAGGACACCTCGCTGGTCGTGGTCCCGCAGTTCCACGTCAACGCCTGGGGCCTGCCGCACGCCACCTTCATGACCGGCGTCAACATGCTGATGCCGGACCGCTTCCTGCAGCCCGCCCCGCTCGCCGAGATGATCGAGGGCGAGAGGCCGACCCACGCCGCCGCCGTCCCCACCATCTGGCAGGGCCTGCTCGCCGAGCTGACCGCCAAGCCGCGTGACGTGTCCTCCCTCACCCAGGTCACCATCGGCGGCTCCGCCTGTCCGCCCTCCCTGATGGAGGCGTTCGACGAGCTGGGCATGCGGGTCTGCCACGCCTGGGGCATGACGGAGACCTCCCCGCTCGGCACCATCGCCCGCCCGCCGGCCCACGCCGTGGGCACCGAGGAGGAGTTCGCCTACCGGCTGACCCAGGGCCGCTTCCCGGCCGGCGTCGAGGCCCGCCTCACCGGCCCCGGCGGCGAACGCCTCCCCTGGGACGGCGAGTCGGCCGGTGAGCTGGAGGTGCGCGGCGCGTGGATCGCGGGCGCCTACTACAACGGCCCCGACGCCGAGCCCCTGCGCCCGGCCGACAAGTTCAGCGAGGACGGCTGGCTGAAGACCGGCGACGTGGGCACGATCTCCGCCGACGGTTTCCTCACCCTCACCGACCGGGCCAAGGACGTCATCAAGTCCGGTGGCGAGTGGATCTCCTCGGTCGAGCTGGAGAACGCGCTGATGGCCCATCCGGACGTCGCCGAGGCCGCCGTCGTCGCCGTCCCGGACGACAAGTGGGGCGAGCGTCCGCTGGCCACGGTCGTCCTCAAGGAGGGTTCCACCGCCGACTTCACCACCCTGCGGACCTTCCTCCAGGAGGAGGGCAGGATCGCCAAGTGGCAGCTCCCGGAGCGCTGGACGGTGATCGAGTCGGTGCCGAAGACCAGCGTCGGCAAGTTCGACAAGAAGGTGCTGCGCAGGCAGTACGCCGAGGGCGCGCTGGACGTCACCCGGATCTGACACCGGCGTACGCCGAGGGGGAGCCGGACGTCGTCCGGCTCTGACCGGCGTACGCCGTACGTGCCGCCGTGCGGTGAGGTGGGACACGAAGTTCCACCTCACCGCCCGGCTGCAGAGGTCACCGCCGTACCGCCGTGCTCCCCCAGCCCAGTGCCAGCCAGACCGCCGCCACCGCCGACACCCCGCCCCAGCCGAAGTGGGTGAAGGCGGGGCCCGCGAGGGCCGAGGCGGTGGCGCCGCCGGCGAAGCCGGAGACGACGTAGGCGGTGTTGGCGACGGCCGGGCTGGAGGTGGTGGTCAGGGCGAGGGTCTGGTTGGCGACGTGGGAGGCGACCAGGGCCGCGTGGATCGCGATCGCGGCGACGAACAGGGCCCAGACGACCTGCCCGCCCAGCCAGAACAGCGGCACGGAGACGGCCGCGAGCAGATACGCCCCCCGTACGACCCGGGCGGCGCCGAAACGGTCGACCAGCCCGCCCGCCAGCGGCGCCACCGCGCTCGCCGCGAGCCCGAAGAGGCCGAACAGCCCGGCGGTGGCGGTGGACATGCCGTAGGCCGGGCCCGTCAGCAGCAGGGCGAGCGAGGTCCACAGCGCGCTCCACGCGCCGAACATCCCCGCCTGGCGCACCGACGCGCGCCACAGGTCGGGCGAGCGGCGCAGCAGCCCGGGCAGTGCGGCGAGGCCGCCGAACAGCGAGCCGTCGCGGCGGCGCCGCCCGGACGGCAGGACGAGGGCGGTGGCGGTGCCCAGGGCGAGCGTGAGGACGGCCGCGCCCGCGAACACCCACCGCCAGCCGAAGGCCTGCCCGGCGAGTCCGCCGAGGACCCGGGCCGCGACGATGCCGGTGAACAGGCCGGCGATCACGGCCGCGACATGGCGGGCGCGGCGGGCGGCGGGGGCGCGCTCGGCGACCAGCGGGACGAGCAGCTGCGGCACCACGGTCCCGGCCGAGGCGACGAACACGGCGACCGCCAGCGCGCCGGTGCCCGGGGCGACGGCACTCGCGAGCAGGGCGGCGGTGGTGACCAGGGTGAGGGCGGTGACCAGCCGGCGCCGGTCGGCGGTGTCGCCGAGCGGGGCGAAGAAGAGCAGTCCGACGGCGTATCCGAGCTGGGCGACCGAGGCGATCCAGGCCACGGCCGACGGGGTGGAACCGAAGTCGCGGGCGATCAGGGAGAGCAGGGGCGCGGCGAGGTAGATGTTGGCGGCCGTGACCGCGGTGCAGACGGCGATGAGCGTGAGGAACGCGGCGGAGCCGCGGGACGGGCCCGGACCTGGACCCGTCCCGGGCGCGGTGAGCGGCGGCCTGCGGGGCTGCCGGCCGGTGGTGATGGCGCTGGGCACTGAGGACATGAGCGGGATACCCCTTCGAGCCTGCTCTAACAACTAACTGGTTGGTTGGCTATGGGGGGAACAGTCTGCGCCCCCTCCGGATTCCCTGTCAACCAAACAGTTGGTTACAAGTGGCGCTACCCTGTCCCCATGGCAGTCAGGGACCCCGAGGCCACCAAGGCCCGGATCTTCGAGGCGGCGGTCACCGAGTTCGCCCGCCACGGCATCGCCGGCGCCCGCATCGACCGCATCGCGGCCGAGGCGAAGGCCAACAAGCAGCTCATCTACGCCTACTTCGGCAACAAGGCGGAGCTGTTCGCGATCGTCCTCGAGCGGAAGATGCTGGACCTCGCCGAGTCCGTCCCCGTCGACCCGGACGACATCGAGGGCTGGGTCGACCGGCTGATGGACTACCACGCCGCCCACCCCGAACTGCTGCGCCTGCTCTTCTGGGAGGGCCTGGAGTACGGCACCGACGAGCTGCCCCACGAGGGCGAACGGCAGGAGCACTACGTCCGCAAGGTCGCCCTGCTCCGGGACGGCCAGGAGCGCGGAGCCGTCACCGACGCCATCCCGGCCGGCGACCTGCTGTTCCTGCTGACCGCGCTGGCCAACTGGACGGCCGTCGTCCCGCAGATGCGCCGCATCCTGGTCGGCGAGGAGGCCGACGACCGGGCCCGGCTGCGCGCGTCCGTGAAGGAGGCGGCCCGCCGCCTGGTCGCCCGCTGACGGCGGCGCGGGTCAGCCGGTGCCGGTCAGTTGGTCCCGATCCGCGACAGCAGGTCGACGATCCTGTCCTGCACCTCTTCACTGGTGGACCGCTCCGCCAGGAACAGCACCGTCTCGCCGGAGGCCAGCCGCGGCAGGTCCGCCTGGTCGACGGCGGCCGTGTAGACGACGAGCGGGGTGCGGTTGAGCTGCCCGTTCGCCCGCAGCCAGTCGACGATCCCGGGGGACCCGGCCTGGGGCCGGTGCACCCGCATCAGGTCCATCACCACCAGGTTCGGCCGGAACTGCCCCGCCAGCGCCACCGCGTCGGCGTCACTCGCGGCCCGCGCGACCTGCATCCCGCGCCGCTCCAGCGTCCCGGTCAGCGCCAGCGCGATCTCCGCGTGCTCCTCGATCAGCAGCACGCGCGGGGGGTGCTGTTCGCTGTCGCGCGGCGCGAGCGCCTTCAGCAGTACGGCGGGATCGGCGCCGTACGCGGCATCGCGCGAGGCCTGTCCGAGCCCGGCCGTGACGAGCACCGGCACCTCGGCGGCCACCGCCGCCTGCCGCAGCGACTGCAGGGCCGTACGGGTGATCGGCCCGGTCAGCGGGTCCACGAACAACGCGGCGGGGAACGCCGCGATCTGCGCGTCGACCTCCTCGCGCGAGTGCACGATCACCGGCCGGTAGCCGCGGTCGCTCAGCGCCTGCTGCGTGGTGACGTCCGGCGCGGGCCACACCAGCAGCCGGCGCGGGTTGTCCAGCGGCTCCGGGGGCAGCTCGTCGTCCATCGGCTGCGGACGCGGCGGGTCCGCCACCTCGACGGCCCCGCCCGGACCGTCCAGCGGCTCGGGCCCCTCGGCGGCGTCCGCGTCGGGCGCCCCTATGGCGTACGACCGTCCGGTGCCCTCGGTCGTCGGCGCGAGCCGGGAGTGCGCCGGCGCGTGCGCGGGGGCGGGTACGGGCTCGGCCGGCGGGTGCGGGCGCGCGTTCTGCTCGTTGTCCGCGGCGGCCGGGTCGGGGCGCGTGCCGAGCTTGCGGCGGCGGCCGGAGCCGCCCGGCTGGTGCGGGGGAGGCGTGGCCGACGGCAGCGGCTGCTGCACCTGGGAGGCCTGCCGGTTGAACGGCACGCCCTGCCCCAGCGTCCGCACGCTGATCGCCCGTCCCTGTGTGGAGTTCGGATCGACCGGCGCCGCGGCCTCGGCGGGCAACGGCTGAGCGGCCCGCTGCACCGGCGCGCCCTCGGGCGGCAACGGGGTGCCGGCGGCGGGGGTCGGCTGCGCCGGACCCGCGGCCGCCGGTACGGCCGTACCGGCACCGGAGGTGTCACCGGCGGCGGGCCACTGCTGCGGGGCGGGGGCGCCTCCGGCCACGGCACCGGGCGCGGCCTCGGCGGGAAGCGGTTGCGCGGGGGGAAGCGGCTGCGCCGCCTCTGCCCGCGTCTGTCCCTGTGCGGGTGTGGGAGCGGGAGCGGATGCGGGTGCGCCGGGTGCCGGGGGCGTGGCACCTTGCGGCGGCACCGCGGCACCGTGTGCCGGCGCGGGAGCGCCTTGCGGGGGAACGGCGGCACCCGGTGCGGGTACGGGAACCCCGTGTGCCGGGACCGGGGCCCCCTGCGGGGGAACGGCCGCGCCCTGTGCGGACACCGGAGCCCCGGGTGCCGGGGGCGTGGTGCCCTGCGGCGGGACCGGAGCAGCTTGGGGTGCGACGGGAGCACCTTGCGGTGGGACGGTGGCACCCTGCGCGGGTACGGGGGCCCCTTGCGGGGGAACGGCCGCGCCCTGTGCGGGCACGGGGGCCCCGTGCGGCGGGACCGTGGCGCCTTGCGGCGGTACGGGAGCGCTCGGTACCGCCGCACCGTGTGCGGGTACGGGAGCACCTTGCGGTGGGACGGCGGCACCCGGTGCGGGCACGGGAGCCCCCTGCGGTGGAACCGGAGCAGCTTGGGGTGCGACGGGAGCACCTTGCGGTGGGACGGCGGCACCCTGCGCGGGCACGGGAGCCCCCTGCGGTGGAACCGGAGCCCCCTGCGGTGCGACGGGCGCCCCCTGCGCAGGCGCCGCCCCCCAATGCGCCGAGGCCACCGGGGCCCCCGGAGCCTGGGCGGTCGCCGTCGGCGCCGACGGAGCGGGAGCCTCGGCGGGGGTGCCGTCGGGCTCCGCCTGCTGGGCGGCGGCCCGCCGCCGACGGCCCGTCGGGGCGCTGGTGGGATGGGGTTGCGGCGGAGTGTGGTCGTCGGCCTGGTCGTGCGGAACGGCGTCATGGCGGCCGTTGTCGACCCCGGCCTGCCCGGCCTGCCCGATCGCCGCTGTCTGCCCGTTCGCCTCGGCCTGTGCCGCCTGCCCGGCCTGCTGCTCCTGGTCCGCCTCGGCCGGCGGCAGCGCGAACACCGTACGGGGCGCGGCCTCCTGCGCCGCCGCCCGCTCGGTGGCGGCGGCCAGCGCCCGCCGACGCCGTCCCGTCGGCTCCGACTGCCCCGAAGCCTGAGCCGGAACGTGCACCGCGACCCCGGCCTGGGGCGCGTCGGCCGCTCCGTCCACACCGGACGGCGCGGGCAGCGCCGGCGGCAGCGCGTGCTGTTCGCCGGAGCCGTGCCGGGCACGCTGCCCGGACGGCCCCGGTACTCCCTGCGGCGGTACGGTCCCGCCCAGCCCCGTGTTCGACGCGGCGGCCCCCGCCGCGTGCTCGGCGGCGGTGACGACGGCTCCCTCGGACACCCCGGCCGCCCCGGCGAGCTCGACCTCGGCACCCACCGCGGCCGGCGCGTTCTCGGCCGGCCGGCCACGCCGGCGCCCGGTACCGCCGGACGCCGCCTGCGCCGGAAGCTCCGCCTGCGCAGGAAGCTCCGCCTGCGCGGGCTCGTCGTCGGCGGCGGCCGCCCGGCGCCTGCGGCGGCCGGTGGGCGCGGACTCCGTATCGGAGCCGTCGTGCGCGCCCGGCACCTCGCTCCCCAGGAAGGCGTCCACGGACGCGCGCCGCGCCCGGCGCCGCCCGCCGCCACCGGGAGCCGGCTCGGCGGGAACGGCCTCCTCGGCCGGCACCGCCACCTCGGCGGTCGGCACGGACCCCGCCCCGCCCCCGATCGGCACCTCGAGGACGAACGCGCTGCCGCTCATCCCGGGCACCTCGTGCGTCTGCAGCACACCGCCGTGCGCCCGGACGATGCCGCGCACGATCGGCTCGTGCACCGGGTCGCCGCCGCCGTACGGTCCGCGCACCTCGATGCGGACGACCTCGCCGCGCTGCGCCGCCGCGACCACGACCGTGTTGTCCAGGTAGCCGCCCGCCGACACGGGCGTGTTGCCGGTCGCGTCGACGCCCGCGACGTCCGCGACGAGGTGCGCGAGGGCGGTAGCGAGCAGCCGCGGGTCGACCTCGGCCTCGATGGGCGGCGCGTGCACGGCGAACTGCACCCGTCCGGGACCGATGAGCTCCACGGCCCCGTCGACCCCGGCGGCGACGACGGCGTCGAGCATCACCTTCGTGCGGGCGACCTGCTCGCCGCCGGCGTCGAGCCGCTGGTAGCCGAGGACGTTGTCGATGAGGGTGGTGATCCGGGCGTAGCCGGCCGACAGGTGGTGGAGCACCTGGTTGGCCTCGGGCCACAGCTGCCCGGCGTCGTCGGCGGCCAGCGCGGACAGCTCCCGGCGCAGCTCGTCCAGCGGGCCCCGCAGGGACCGCCCGAGCAGGGTGAGCAGCTGGTCGTGGCGCGCGGCGAGAGCCTCGTAGCGGTCCTTCTCCCGCTCGCCGAGCGCGGCGTACCGCTCCTCGTTCGCGGCGAGTTCCTCCGCGTGCTGCTCGCGCAGCTCCTCCAGCTCGGTGACGTGGCCCTGGCGCAGGGCGGTGAGTTCGGAGGCGTGTTCCTCGGCGAGCCGCTCCAGCTCCTCGGCGTGCTCCCGCTCGGCCTTCTCCTTCTCCTCGACGAGCGCGTCGTGGGGGCGGCGGTCGAGGAACGTCATGACGGCGCCGACGAGCTGGTCGCCGTCGCGCACCGGCGCGGTCGTCAGGTCGACCGGCAGCTTGTCGCCGTTCTTGGCGTACAGCACCTGACCGCGCACCCGGTGCTTGCGCCCGGAGCGCAGGGTGTCGGCGAGCGGGGACTCGTCGTACGGGAAGGGGGCGCCGTCGGCGCGCGAGTGCAGGACGAGCGTGTGCAGTTCGCGCCCGCCGAGTTCGCCGGCCCGGTAGCCCAGTATCTGGGCGGCGGCCGGGTTGACGAGGACGATCCGCCCGTCGGTGTCGGTCCCGACGACGCCCTCGGAGGCGGCGCGCAGGATCATCTCGGTCTGCCGCTGCGAACGCGCCAGCTCGGCCTCGGTGTCGACGGTGCCGGAGAGGTCGCGGACGACGAGCATCAGCAGTTCGTCGCCGGTGTAGCCGTACGTGTCGTACGCCTGCTGGCCGGTCTCCAGATTCGCACTGGTGACCTCGACCGGGAACTCGGTCCCGTCGGTCCGCCGGGCGACCATCCGCGTCGGCTTGGTGCGTGCCCGGGGATCGATGTGGTCGGGCCGCCGCATGGACCCGGGGATGAGCTTGGAGTCGAACTGCGGCAGCAGATCCAGCAGCCCCCGCCCCACCAGCGCCGTGCCCGGGGTCTCGAACGCCTCCAGGGCGATGGCGTTGGCGTTGACGACCGTCCCGTTGGCGTTGACCAGCACCAGGGCGTCGGGAAGGGCGTCCAGTATGGCTGCGAGGCGAGCAGTGCCCCGGGATGGCCTGCTGCTCACGAGACGCTTCCTCCCTGTTACCGCGACGTACCGACCGCTCGGGCCATCTTGCCAACCTGCCCGCAGCGTGTCACGCGAGGGAGTCTAAGGGCTGGGATTGCTCCCGCGACGCCGGATGGGACGGACGTCGCACGGGGAGGTGACGGCGTTGTGACGCCCGGTGCGCCCGGAACCCGTGACTGCCTGCGCCGACGCGCCACGAACCTTCGCGGGACCTTTACGCCCCCTGTGCCCCGACTCGCCACCACGCGCCCCCCGCCGCTCCCGGTCACCCTCACGCGCGCCCCGCGGCGCGCGCCTCGGGCAGCAGCGGCACCAGCCGGTCCCAGCGGGCGATCTCGCATCCGTTCGTACGGTCGTAGGTCGCGTCGACGGGACGGCCGGCCCAGGTGCCGGTGACGCGGGCGGTGGCGGGCCCGCCGTACTGCAGGGTGCAGACGGTGTCCCGCGGCGCCGGGGCGAAGGCGTCCCGCCCCCACCGCGTGTTCCGCTCGACGGCCGCGCAGGCCCCGGCGGGGTCGGGGTGGCTGCCGCCACTGGGCCGGCACCGCACCTCGTACGTCCCGTCCGCCCCGCCGCCCGCGTCGCGCACGGTGACGGTGAGCCGGTCACCGCGCGGAGGCGCGTCCTGCGCGTACGCCGCCGGGGGCGCGGTGGACAACGAGGTGAGGGCCGCGACGGAGGCGGCGGCACCGACGACGAGCCGCCGCAGTCCGGGACGGGCGGCGGCGGGAGCCTGTGGGATGAGGTGCGACATGACCTGACCAACGCGCCACCGCGCGGGACGTTGCGCCCCACCGACGCGACGGCCGGAAGTGCTTTGCCCTGCGGGCTCCCCGCCTAGTACCGTGGGTGGCGATTGGTGACACCCCACACGGATGTGTCATCATCGGCACGCACCGAATCCGCTCGCGCTCACGCGCGGAAGGTTCTGTGCATGGAGGCGTCGCCTAGTCCGGTCTATGGCGCCGCACTGCTAATGCGGTTTGGGCCTTAAAGCCCATCGAGGGTTCAAATCCCTCCGCCTCCGCACCGTTCACGAAGCCCCGGCCCCTGCGGCCGGGGCTTCGTCGTTGCTACCCCCGTCCCCCCGCCGATCCCGCATTTGTGCAGGTCACAAGGGGTGAGCCAAACGGATTTCACATGGCGGCGGCAGTCATGTAATGTTCTTCCTGTCGCCGCGAGCGGGCCGAAAGGACCGGGGAGCGGCGAGATAACTGAAAAAGACAAGCACTCGTAGCTTAACGGATAGAGCATCTGACTACGGATCAGAAGGTTGCAGGTTCGAATCCTGCCGAGTGCACACGGAACAGAGGCCCCGGAGAGATCCGGGGCCTCTGGCGTTCCCGGTGTCATTCGGTGCCGGAGTCCGTGCCGGCCGCGGGGGTGTCGTGCCGGTGCGGGCCCCGCTGGCGCAGGAGCGCGGCGCGCAGGTGGTGGGTCAGGGCGGTGGCGGCCGCTGTGAGGAAGACGAACGTGTAGAGGATCTGCAGGACGGTGACCAGGCGGGCCGCCTGGCCGTGCGGGGTGATGTCGCCGTAGCCGACGGTGGCGAGGGTGACCAGCGTGAAGTAGAGGGCGTCCAGGCGGGTGGCGATGCCCTCGAGCTCGCCGGGGTGCTGGGCCAGGGCCTGGTAGGCGGTCGCGAAGACCAGGACGGACAGGCTCATCAGCAGGGGGATGACCAGCCCCGGGCGGACGCCCGGGCGGTCGAGCAGGACGTGGACGACCTGCCTGAGCAGCAGGAGCGCGATCAGCGCCAGGGCGAGGCCGAAGAGGATCCAGCTCAAGGCCGGGCGGTCCGGGCCCAGCCGGTCCAGGGGCAGGAGGAAGTACGCGGTGACCATCGCCGCCACGCCCGCCGCCTGGGCCAGCCAGGGCCACAGGGAGCTCCAGGCCGTGAACGCGCGCTCTACGCCCGGGACTCGCGGCGTGGCGCGCACAGGGCCCAGATGATGAAGCCGTCGATGACGACGAGGGTGATCGCCCAGACCGGCGCGTACGGCAGCCACACGAAGTTGGCGACCATGCTGAGTCCGGCCAGCGCGATGCCCACCGCGCGGGCCCAGGCGGCCCCGGTGAAGAGGGCGAGGCCGGCGGCGGTCACCGCGGCGCCGAGGATCAGGTGGACCCAGCCCCAGCCGGTCAGGCTGAACTCGTAGGTGAAGTTCCGGGTGGCGACGAAGACGTCGTCCTCGGCGATGGCGGCGATGCCCTGGAAGATCGCCATGATGCCGCCGAAGGTCATCAGGATCGCCGCTGCCGCCGTCCAGCTCGTCGCCCAAGGGCTCCTGGCCTCCCACCCGGCCCGGTGGTGGCGCGTGCCGCTGACATTGCTCGCCATGTGTCCGACCTTTCGGCTGTCCCCGAGCGTTGCGGCCCCTCGACCAGGCTTGCACTCCGGTCCGTACTCGGCACCTCGGCACGCGCGCCGTCTCAGTCGGTGCGGCAGTACTCCTCCAGGTAGCCGGCCGCCACCGCGTTCGCGCGCCGGAACCAGTCGTGGAGCACGGCGATCTCCTCCGGGGCGTAGTCGGCGAAGAGTTCGGTGATGCGGACGTAGTAGGGGTCGTAGATCTCGCGGGTGCGGGCCAGGGCGTCCGGCAGGGCGGCCACGCGGACGCGGCGGCGGTCCGCGGGGTCGGGGCGGCGGGTGATGTAGCCCGCGCGCTCCAGGCGGTTGAGGATCCCGGTCATCGCGCCCGTCGTGACGTGGACGCGGTCCGCCAGCTCACCGGCGGTGAGCAGGTTCTCGCCGGCCTCGATGACGAAGGCGAAGCAGGTCAGGTCGGTGACGTTCAGGCCCACCTGCTGGGCGATCTCGTGCTGGCCCACCAGGTGGGTCGCGATGAGCTGGTCCATCGCCCACAGCGCCTGCTCCGGCGTGGCGGGCTGGCGCGGCTTGGCTTGCATATTCCGGGTTCCTCTTTTTCCTTAGTGGGTGAGGGGTTTCTGTGCTAAATCTCTTACGACGTGAGAGATTCTTGGGTGACGCGGAGGGGGCGGGCACGTGAGCGCACATCCATATGACCACGGGCACACGGTCGCGGGATGGACGGGTTTCGGGATCGCCGGGGCCGGTACGGCGGTCGTGGGGTTCGGCGTCTGCACGGTGTCCGGGCCGCTGCTGGCCGCCGGGGCGTCGGTCGCCCTGGCCGGCCTCGTCGTCACCTGGGTGCTGCACCTCGCCGGGTGGGGCAAGCCGCCGGGGCCCCGGCCGAGGGAGCAGTGGGGGTGGCGGGTGCGGGACGTGAGCGCCCGGCAGGGGCATGCGGGATGCCTCGGCTGCCGGCTGGCCGGCCGGGGGCGGCCCGCGGCGCGGGAGGGGTCCGGGCGGGTCGTCGTACCCGCGGTGCGCGGTGGCGCGCACGACGCGCGTCCCGTGGGGGCGGGGCGGACCGACGGCTGAGCCGCGGGCGTTGTCAGTGGTGCCCCCTAGTCTCGTCAGAGATGGCACAGGCGTGGAGATGCTCGGGGCTGCGGTGGTCGGCGGACGGCCCGGTGCTGGCGTGGGAGGGCGGCCGGCGCTCCGCGCTGACCCGGGGGAAACGGGTGGCCTTCGGGGTGGGGGAAGGGGGAGTGCGGACATGTGTGGGGGCACGGGGGCACGCGTGTCCGCTCGGGGCGGCCGTCCCGGGGCGGAGCACGGGGGCGCGCTGCGAGGAGTGCGCCCGGCTGGACCGGGCGCACTCGGTGGCCGCCGACACCCTCGCGGACGATCCGCGGCCCTACCGCGTGTACCTGGCGTGGTTCGGGCCCGGGATGACCAAGGTCGGGATCACCGCCGTGCAACGGGGGTCGGCGCGGCTGCTGGAGCAGGGGGCGGTCTGCTTCAGCTGGCTGGGGACCGGGCCGCTGATGGCGGCGCGGCGCACCGAGGAGCTGCTGCGCGCCGCGCTCCGCGTGCCCGACCGGATCCCCTACGCGGGCAAGCGGGCGGTGCGGGCGGTCCTCCCGGCGGAGGAAGGGGACCGGGCGGCCGAGATCGCCGGGTTGCACGCGCGGGCGCTCGCCCTGGACGGGTGGCCGGAGTCGCTCGCCCGTGAGCCGTTCCGGCCGGTCGACCACGTCGGGGTGTTCGGCCTGTCGGGGGTGCCGGCCGCCGTGGGGGAGGTGAGCGAGCTGGTCGCCGGGGGCGCGGTGAGCGGGGAGCTGGTGGCCGCCGCCGGTCCCGACCTGCATCTGGCGACGGGGAAGGGGGTCATGGTGCTGGACACCCGGCTGCTGACCGGGTGGGGACTGTTTCCGGCCGGAGGGCGGGAGTTCGCGGTGCCGGTCAGAGCGGTCAGGGAACGGGCGGCGGCGCAGGACGGGCTGTTCTGACCCGGGTGCGCGGAACCCCTGGCCCCGGGGACGCGGAACCCCTGGCCCCGGGGCCCGGCATCCTCTGGCCCCGGTCCCGGCCCCCTCTGGACCCCGGGCGCGGTCGCGGGTGATCGTGGGCGGCATGACCGCTCACCCCGACATCCGTACCGAAGCCGACGACGTACGGCGCTTCTGGGAGGGGCTCGGACTGCCCGGGCTCGTCGACGTGCACACGCACTTCATGCCGGAGCGGGTGCTGCGGAAGGTGTGGGCCTACTTCGACGCGCTCGGGCCGCTCACCGGCGGCGTCGAGTGGCCGATCACCTACCGGGAGGAGGAGGCCGCACGGGCCGCGCTGCTGCGGGAGTTCGGCGTGCGGGCCTTCACCGCCATGCTCTACCCGCACAAGCCGGGCATGGCGTCCTGGCTGAACGGCTGGGCGGCCGGCTTCGCCGCCCGCACCCCCGACTGCCTGCACACCTCGACGCTCTTCCCCGAGCCCGGGGTCGTGGACCACGTCCGGGACGCCGTCGACGCCGGCGCGCGGGTCTTCAAGGCACATGTGCAGGTCGGCGCGTACGACCCGGCCGACGAGTCGCTCGACGGCGCCTGGGGACTGCTCGCCGAGGCGGGCGTCCCGGTGGTGATCCACTGCGGGTCCGGGCCCGCACCCGGCAAGCACACCGGACCCGGACCGATCGCCCGGGTCCTGGCCCGGCACCCCCGGCTGCGGCTGATCGTGGCGCACCTCGGCATGCCCGAGTACGAGGACTTCCTGGACCTCGCCGAGCGGTACGGGGAGGTGCGGCTGGACACCACGATGGCGTTCACCGACTTCAGCGAACGCCTGGCGCCGTTCCCCCGGCGGGCCCTGCCCCGGCTGGCCGCCCTCGGCGACCGCATCCTGCTCGGCTCGGACTTCCCCAACATCCCCTACCCCTACCTCCACCAGCTCCGCGCGCTGGAGGGGCTGGGGCTCGGGGACGCCTGGCTGCGGGCGGTGTGCCACGACAACGCGGCCCGGCTCTTCGGCCTGCCCGGCTGAGCGGGGCCGACCTCCCCGGCTGAGAACGGCCTGTGAGTTTCTCAGGTAAAACACAGGTTCCCGAAAGGGTGCTCTCAGAGGCCCCGGACATCGTGTGCGGTATGACCACGATCTCGCCCCAGGGGCGCACCGAACTGCTGAGGCCGGACGGGAGCCCCGTCCGCGTGCTTGTGGTGGACGACGAGCAGTCGATCACCGAACTGCTGTCCATGGCCCTGCGGTACGAAGGCTGGCAGATCCGCAGCGCGGGGGACGGCCAGGGGGCCCTCCGCACCGCACGCGAGTTCCGGCCCGACGCCGTCGTCCTGGACATGATGCTGCCGGACATGGACGGGCTGGCCATCCTCGGCCGGCTGCGCCGCGAGCTGCCGGACGTGCCCGTGCTGTTCCTCACCGCCAAGGACGCCGTCGAGGACCGTATCGCCGGACTGACCGCCGGCGGCGACGACTACGTCACCAAGCCGTTCAGCCTGGAGGAGGTCGTCGCCCGGCTGCGCGGACTGATCCGCCGCTCCGGCGCGGCCGACCGCCGCTCCGAGTCGATGCTGGTCGTCGGCGACCTCACCCTCGACGAGGACAGCCATGAGGTCACCCGCGGCGGCGACGGCATCCACCTCACCGCCACCGAGTTCGAGCTGCTGCGCTTCCTCATGCGCAATCCGCGGCGCGTGCTCAGCAAGGCCCAGATCCTCGACCGGGTCTGGTCGTACGACTTCGGCGGGCAGGCGAACGTCGTCGAGCTGTACATCTCGTACCTGCGCCGGAAGATCGACGCGGGCCGGGAGCCGATGATCCACACCCGGCGCGGCGCCGGCTACATGATCAAGCCCGCGGTCTCGTGAGCGCACGACGACGACCGCGTCCGCAGCGGCGGGCGCGCACCCCGCGCACCCCCCGCACCCTGCGGACGCGGCTCGTCGTCGCGTCCGTGGTGCTGATCGCGGTGGTGTGCGCGGTGATCGGCACGGTGACCACGCTGGCGCTGCGGTCCCATCTGTACGAGCAGCTCGACGGCCAGGTGGGCGAGGTGGCCAAGCGCGCGGCGGGCGGTCCCGAGAAGGACGGGCCGCCACTCCAGCTCCTGGGGGGTGAGGATCCTCTCGACTTCGTCACCATGGGCCCGCAGGGCATCGGCACCATCGGCGTCACCATCAAGGGCGGCCGGGTCGCCGACGGGGTCGTCAGCAGGGACAAGACGGAGAACGGTGTCCCGACGTCCGAGGCGGCGCGGCTCACCGCGGCCCAACTCGCGGCCGTCGCCACCGTGCCGCGCGACGGCCATCAGCACACCGCGTACATCCCGGGCCTGGGCGAGTACCGGGTGCAGTACGAGAGCGGCCGGAAAGGCGAGTTCTACGTCGCGCTGCCGACCGACGACACCAACGACACGATCAACACCCTCATCCTGGTCGAGGTCAGCGTCACCGGCGCCGGACTGGTCGCCGCCGGGATCGCCGGGTACGTCCTGGTCGGCGTCGCCACCCGTCCCCTCCGCAAGGTCGCCGCCACCGCCACCCGCGTCTCCGAACTGCCCCTGCACACCGGCGAGGTGAACCTCGAGGAGCGCGTCCCCGAGTCCGAGTGCGACCCGCACAGCGAGGTCGGCCGGGTCGGCGCCGCGCTCAACCGGATGCTCGACCACATCCACGGGGCGCTGCACGCCCGCCAGGAGAGCGAGACCCGGGTACGGCAGTTCGTCGCGGACGCCAGCCATGAGCTGCGCACCCCCCTGGCCTCCATCCGGGGCTACGCCGAACTCACCCGGCGCGGCCGGGAGCAGGTCGGCCCCGACACCCGGCACGCGCTCGGGCGGATCGAGTCCGAGGCGAGCCGGATGACCCTGCTCGTCGAGGACCTGCTGCTGCTCGCCCGGCTGGACGCCGGCCGGCCGCTCCAGTTCGAGGAGACCGACCTCGTCCCGCTCGTCGTGGACACCGTCAGCGACGCCCGCGTCGCCGGCCAGGACCACGTCTGGCGCCTGGAGCTGCCCGACGAGCCCGCCCCGGTGTGCGCCGACGCCGCCCGGATCCAGCAGGTCCTCGTCAACCTGCTGGGCAACGTCCGCAACCACACCCCGCCGGGCACCACCGTCACCGCGCGGGTGCGCCGCAACGGGCACTGGCTCTGCGTGGACGTGGTGGACGACGGGCCGGGCATCGCGCCCCATCTGCTCCCGCACGTCTTCGAACGGTTCGCGCGCGGCGACTCCGCGCGCACCCGCGCCACCGGCTCGACCGGGCTGGGCCTGGCCATCGTGCAGGCCGTGACGACCGCGCACGGCGGTGCCGTGACCGTCGACAGCGTGCCCGGACGCACCGCGTTCACGCTCCATCTCCCCGCCGTGGAACCGCGGTTGCAGACCGAGCCGTACTCACAGCCACGGCACAGCCTCACCACACGGGCACGACAGGACGCCTGAGCAGAGTCGGTCCCATGCGAACCGATTCTTCTCCCGGCACCCTGCCGGCGCGGGAGCACCTCCCGGCCGCCGGAGCGGGCACGCCGGTCCTGGACGTAGTGATCCCCGTCTACAACGAGGAGAAGGACCTCAAGCCGTGCGTCCGCGGACTGCACGAGCACCTGACCCGCACCTTCCCCTACGCCTTCCGCATCACGATCGCCGACAACGCCTCCACGGACGGCACCCCGCACGTGGCCGGCCGGCTGGCGGAGCGGTTCCCGGAGGTACGGTCGGTGCGCCTGGAGCAGAAGGGACGCGGCCGGGCGCTGCGGACCGTCTGGTCCGCCTCGGACGCCCCCGTCCTCGCCTACATGGACGTGGACCTGTCCACCGACCTCAACGCGCTGCTGCCGCTGGTCGCCCCGCTGATCTCCGGCCACTCCGACCTCGCCATCGGCTCCCGGCTGAGCCGCAGCTCACGCGTGGTGCGGGGCGCCAAGCGGGAGTTCATCAGCCGCTCGTACAACCTGATCCTGCGCGGCTCGCTGCAGGCCCGCTTCTCCGACGCGCAGTGCGGGTTCAAGGCGATCCGCCGTGACGTGGCCCAGGTGCTGCTGCCCCTGGTGGAGGACAGCGGCTGGTTCTTCGACACCGAGCTGCTGGTCCTCTCCGAGCGCGCGGGCCTGCGCATCCACGAGGTGCCGGTCGACTGGGTCGACGACCCCGACTCCACCGTGCACATCGTGAGGACGGCGACCGACGACCTCAAGGGCGTCTGGCGGGTCGGCAGGGCGCTGGCCACCGGCTCGCTGCCGCTGGACCGGCTCGCCCGGCCCTTCGGCGACGACCCGCGCGACCGGAACATCGAGGACGTACCGCAGGGACTGGCCCGCCAGCTGGTCGGCTTCTGCGTCGTCGGCGTCCTGTCCACCCTCTTCTACCTGCTGCTCTACAGCGGCTTCCGGACCTTCACCGGCTCCCAGGTCGCCAACGGGTTCGCCCTGCTGATCTCGGCGGTCGCCAACACCGCCGCCAACCGGCGGCTCACCTTCGGCGTGCGGGGGCGCGGCGGGGCCGTACGGCACCAGGCGCAGGGCCTGGTCGTCTTCGGCATCGGTCTCGCCCTGACCAGCGGCTCGCTCGCCGCGCTCAACGCCGCGGCCGGCGACCCCGCCCACTCCACCGAGCTGGCGGTGCTCATCGCGGCGAACCTCGCGGCGACCGTGCTGCGGTTCCTGCTCTTCCGCGCGTGGGTCTTCCCGGACCGCGACCGGTTCCCCGGGACCGCCGCCCCTTCCCGGCAGGACGTCACCCCCGACTGGCGGAACGTCTCCGCCGCGCCCGACCGGCAGAACGTCTCCGCCGCCGCCCCCGCCTGGCAGGACGCGACCCTGCCGCTCCAGCCGGTCCGTTCGCCGCTCCCCACCCGTCCGTCCCGGCCTTCCGGCTCCGAACCGAGGGACTTCCGATGACCACGCAGTACGACCAGACGAGTCCCCCGGCGGACCCCGCCGCCTGGGGACCCCCGGAGGGAGCCCGGCACGCGGCCCCCGGCACGGGCGAACCCCGCGGGCCCCTCGCCCGCAGGGCATGGCGCGGCCGGCCCGAGGACCCCCGCTGGGTACGCCCCGCCTTCCTCGGCCTGCTGCTGGCGACCGGACTGCTGTACCTCTACGACCTGAGCGCCTCCGGGTACGCCAACTCCTTCTACTCGGCGGCCGTCCAGGCGGGCAGCGAGTCCTGGAAGGCGTTCTTCTTCGGTTCGCTGGACGCGGCGAACGCCATCACCGTGGACAAGCCCCCGGCCTCGCTGTGGCCGATGGAGCTGTCGGTACGGATCTTCGGCCTGAACTCCTGGGCGATCCTGGTGCCCGAGGTGCTCATGGGCGTCGGCACGGTCGCCGTCGTGTACGCGGCCGTGCGCCGCCGCTCCGGCCCGGCGGCCGGTCTGATCGCGGGCGCGGTCCTCGCGCTCACCCCGGTCGCGGCGCTGATGTTCCGGTTCAACAACCCGGACGCGATGCTGGCGCTGCTGATGTCCGTCGCCTGCTACCTCGTCGTCCGCGCCCTGGAGGACGGCCGGACGAAGTGGCTGGTGTGGGCCGGGGCCGCGATCGGCTTCGCGTTCCTCGCCAAGACCCTCCAGGCCTTCCTGATCCTCCCGGCCCTCGCACTGGTCTACGGCGTCTGCGCGCCCGTGCGGCTGAGGAAGCGGCTGGGGCAACTGGCCCTGGCGACCCTGGCGCTGGTCGTCTCCGGCGGCTGGTGGGTGGCCGTCGTCGAGCTGTGGCCGGCGTCGTCGCGCCCGTACGTCGGCGGCTCGCAGAACAACAGCTTCCTGGAACTGACCTTCGGCTACAACGGTCTCGGCCGGCTCAACGGCGAGGAGACCGGCAGCGTCGGCGGCGGTGGCGGCGGTGCGGGCGGCGGACAGTGGGGCGAGACCGGCTGGGACCGGATGTTCAACTCCGAGATCGGCAGCCAGATCTCCTGGCTGCTGCCCGCCGCGCTGATCCTGCTCGTCGCCGGGCTGGTCCTCACCCGGAAGGCCGCGCGGACCGACCTCGCCCGCGCCTCGTTCCTGGTGTGGGGCGGCTCGCTGCTGATGACCATGGTCGTCTTCAGCTTCATGGCCGGCATCTTCCACCAGTACTACACGGTGGCCCTCGCCCCGTACCTCGCGGCCGTGGTCGGCATGGGCGCGGCGGCCCTGTGGGAGAAGCGGCGGGCGTCGTGGGCGTCGCTCGCCCTCGCGGCCGCCGCCACGGCCACGGCCGCCTGGGGGTACGTGCTGCTCGACCGCACGCCCGACTACCTGCCGTGGCTGAAGTGGCTGGTCCTGGTCGGCGGGCTGGTCGCGGCCCTCGGGCTGGTCTTCGCGGGCAGGGTGGGGCGCCGGGTGGCGCTCGCGGCGGCGGGGCTGGGCCTGGTGGCCGCGCTGGCCGGTCCGACGGCGTACACGCTGAGCACCGTGCAGGAGGGACACACCGGCTCGATCGTCACCGCCGGTCCGGCCGGGGCGAGCATGGGCGGCGGTCCCGGCGGGGGCGGCCGGGGCGGCGGCTTCCCCGGCGGGGGCGGTCCCGGCGGGCAGAACCAGCAGGGCGGCCAGGGGCAGCAGGGCGGCCAGGGCCAGACCCCGCCCGGCGCGGGCGGCGACGGGACCGGGGGCTTCCCCGGCGGCGGACCCATGGGCCAGGACGGCCAGAACGGGCAGGGTGCCCCGCGGAACGACACCGGCGACAGCGCCGAGGGCGGTGTGCCCGGCGGCGGCATGGGCGGCCTGCTCGGCGGCGCGGAGGTCGACTCCGAGGCGAAGGAACTGCTGGAGGCCGACGCCGGTGACTACACCTGGGCCGCCGCGGCCGTCGGCGCCCAGAACGCCGCGAGCTACCAGCTCGCCACCGGTGAGCCCGTGATGGCGATCGGCGGCTTCAACGGCACCGACCCGTCCCCGACGCTCGCGCGGTTCAAGGAGTACGTGGCCGAAGGGAGGATCCACTACTTCGTCGCCGGCGGCGGCATGGGCGGCGGCTCCGGCAGCTCCGCGCAGATCTCCGCCTGGGTGCAGGAGAACTTCGAGGAGGTGACGGCCGGCTCGGCCACCTTCTACGACCTCACGCGGAAGACGACCGACGGCTGACGATCCCCCGGCGCGGGGCGAGGGCGGTGACATCCCATGTCACCGCCCTCGCCTGCTCACTCCCCCTCGACCAGCCGCGCCGGGAAACCGCCGGTCGCCACCGGGCCCCAGCGCTCCGGAGTGATCCGGATGATCGACTTGCCCTGCTTGACCATGGCGGCGCGGTACTCGTCCCAGTCCGGGTGCTCACCGGCGATGTTCCGGTAGTACTCCACCAGCGGCTCCACGGACTCGGGCGAGTCCACCACCTCGGCGGTGCCGTCGATCTGGACCCACGGCCCGTTCCACTCGTCGCTCAGGACGATCAGGCTCACCCGGGTGTCCCGCTTGGCGTTGCGGGTTTTCGCGCGCTCGGGGTACGTGGAGACCACGATCCGGCCCGAGTCGTCGACCCCGCAGGTCAACGGCGAACCCTGGGGACCGCCGTCGGCCCGCCGGGTCAGCAGGATCGCCCGGTGCCGGGGCCGTACGAAGTCCAGCAGCTCGTCGAGGGAGACGCGGGTGTTCGTCGCGATGTCGGGTGCCATGGCGTCAGCCTAGGCCGCCATGGCCTCCGGGAGGTTGTCGTACACGGGGACGTCGCGGCGCAGGCCGGTCAGTTCCAGCACGCGGCTCGCCACGCCGTCCGGGCGGGCCACCACGTACACGCGGGTGCCGGGGCGCAGCAGCCGGCGCATGTCGTTGACGAGGCGGACGCCCTGGGAGTCCATGAAGAGGGTCCCGGTGAGGTCGAGGACCAGGATCCGGGGCCGCCGGCCGTCGCCGGTGCACGCCCTGGAGAGGACGGCGTCGAGGAGGTCCCCGGCGTTGGAGAAGTCGATCTCCGGGGGGAACCGGAACAGCGCGTGCTCGGACGCGTCACGCGGCTCGGAGGGGTTCGGCGGGAAGGTCACGGCATTCACCTGGCAGACATGAGTCGTCCGGGATTCCGGTGAGGCCACTTCCTGACCCGTCCGCCCATTGCACCACGCCGGAGGGCGTCGGTGGAAGCGGGCCGGGGAGGCGAGCGGCCCGGGCGCCGAGACCGCAGGTCCGGGCGTCACCTCATCGCAACCGAACAGATAGAGTTCTGTGCGTCCTGTGCTCGCAGTCGGGAATGTGCTGCGGAGCTCTCCTGCGCACGGTCATGAGGCCGTGCATGCCGAAGAGGTTCGTGGTGGCTGCGTCCCGGTTTTCTGATTTGCCCCGTTTCCCAGCTGGATTGGAGCTGGCGGAAGCGCTCACGGCGGCGGCACGGCGACTGCACGAGACGACCACCCCGGAGAGCACCCTGGACACGGCCGTCCGTCTCGCGGTCGACCTCGTGCCCGGTGCCGACCACGCGGGCATCTCCGCCATCGAGCGGGACAACCGGCGCTCCACGCTCGCCTGGACCGACGACGTCGTGCGCACCGCCGAGGAGGAGGGTGACCCCGGGGCCGGGCACCAGCCGTACTGGCACCGCCTGTGGAACGCCCCCGTGGCCGAGGTGGAGGACAGCGAGAACGGTGAGGGCGACGACGCGCTCTCCGGACTCGGCCTGCGTTCCGTGCTGTCGCTGCGGCTGCGGGCCGACCGCCGTCGGCTGACCGTGCTCACCGCCTACGCCCGCAAGCCGCGCGCCTTCGACGAGACCGCGCTGCGGATCGGCCGGCTGTTCACCGCGCACGTCGGCATCGCCCTCGACTCCGCCACCGTGCGCGAGCAGCTCACCGAGGCCATGCGCACCCGGGACCTGATCGGCCAGGCCACCGGCATCCTCATGGAGCGCCTGGACATCGACGCGGCCGGCGCCTTCGACAGCCTGGTGCGGGCCTCGCAGCGGGAGAACGTCAAACTGCGCGACCTCGCCCGCCGCATCGTCGACCCGCCCGGCGCCCCCTGACGGGGCCTCACGAGGGCCCTACGAGGGCTCACGCGGCCGGGAGCGACTCCCCCTGGACGGCCTGGACGTCCAGCTCCACCCGGAGGGTCGTGCCGATGGCCGCGATGCCGGCTTGGACGACCTGGTTGTAGTTCATCGCGAAGTCCTCGCGCCGCAGTTCGGCCGTGGCGCGGAAGGCCGCCCGGGTGCCGCCCCAGGGGTCCGCCCCGGTGCCGAGGTAGGCCAGGTCCAGGTCGACGGGGCGCACGACGCCGCGCATGGCCAGCTCGCCGTGGACCGTCCAGCGGTCGGAGCCCGCCGCGGTCAGACCGGTGGACCGGTAGGTGATCTCGGGGTACCGCTCGACGTCCAGGAAGTCCGCGGACCGCAGATGGGCGTCGCGCGTCCCGTTGCCGGTGTCGATGGACGCCGCCCGGATCACTGCCTCCACGCGGGACCCGGCGACGTCGTCCGGCGCGACCTGCACCCGGGCCGCGAACTCGGTGAACCGGCCCCGCACGCTGGAGATGCCCAGGTGCCGGGCGACGGCCGCCACGCTCGAGTGCGCCGGGTCCACGGTCCACGGCCCCGGCGGCGGCAGCTCGGTGCCGCCCTGCCGGGCCAGCGTCACCGTCCCGACCTCGGCCCGCCCGCTCGCGGTGACGATCGCACTGGCGGCGGCGGGTGCGTATCCGACCGCGGTGACGACGACGGTGTACGCCCCCGGCGCCAGCGCGGTGGTGTCCCGGACGGCGCCCTCGGCGTCCGCCCCGGCGCGCAGCACCTGCGCACCGGTCCCGTCGGTCACCGTGACGACCGCGTGCGACACGGCCCATCCGTCCCGGGTACGGATCCTCGCGGTCAGTGACATCCCGTTTTCTCCCTGCAAAGCCTTACGAAATGGTCATGAACGGACCGGCCCGCGGCGGGGGCGCGTCTCCGCTACAGGACGCGCCCGCCCGCCACGGGCCGGGGTTTCGCTACTCGCCCGGGTGGGCGAGCTCGATGTCGTGGCCGTCGACACCGGGGCCGGTGACCGTCAGCGCCGTCGCCACCGGCGGGTAGCCCGTGGCGATGACGGTGTACTCGCCGCCGTCCAGGTCGGCGAAGGCGTACGCCCCGTCCGCGCCGGTCGTCGCCGTGCCGGCCACGTTGCCCGCCGCGTCGACCAGGGTGACCCGGGCGTCGGCCAGCGGACCGTGCGGGGCGCGGACCACGCCCCGCACCTGCGCGCCGGTCTCCAGGTCGACCTCGACCCGGGTGACCCCGGTGCCGCCCACCTCGACGGGCAGGGCGCGCGGCCGGTACCCGGCGGCGTTCACCGCCACGGTCACCGCGCCCGGCACCAGCTCGGCGAACGAGAACTCGCCCTGCTCACCGGTGCTCCCGGTGGCCAGCAGGTCCCCGCGCACATCGGTGACGATCACCATCGCGTCGCGCACCGGCAGCCCGGTGCCGGCGGTGCGGACCAGTCCGGTCAGCCCGCTGGTGCCGCTGAGCAGGATGTCGTAGGCGAGCGGTTCTCCGTTCACCACGACCGTGGACGCCTGCGGCTGGTGGCCGTCGGCGGCGGCGATCAGGACGTACGACCCGGACCCGGGCGCGTCCACCGCGTACGCGCCGTCGGCCTGCGCCACCGACCGGCCCAGCTGGCGCCCGCCCAGCGAGATCAGCGTGACGGCGGCCTGCGGCACGGGCGCGCTGTCGGCGCCACGCACGACACCGCGTACCGGGATGCCGCCGGAGGCGGGTGCCTCCGGCTCACCGGAGCCGGCCGCCGTGGCGACGGCGGCGAGCCGCCGCGTGGCCGAGGTGCCCGGGGGCGCCGGTGCCGGGGCCGTCACCGCGTCGGCCGGAACCGGCTCGCCGGTGACGCGGGCGGCCTCGGCGGGGGCCGGTGCCGCCGGCGGGGCGGTCCCGGCCGTGGCCTCCGCGGCCTGGGCCAGCGCGCCGGAGGTGCGCAGCGGGACCTCCTTGATGAACAGCGTCACCAGGAAGGCGAGCAGGGCGACCGGCGCGACGTACAGGAAGATGTCGGCGATGCCGTGCCCGTAGGCGCTCTCCAGCCAGGTGCGGATGGACGGGGGCAGCAGGTCCATGTCGGGGATCGTGCCGCTGCCGGAGGCCTGGGCGGCCGCCGCCTGCTCCTGCGGGCTGAGCTGCCCGATGGTGTCCTGGGCGTAGCCGCTGATCCGGCTGGACATGACCGAGCCGAGCACGGAGACGCCCACCGCGCCGCCGAGGGACCGGAAGAAGGTCACGACGGAGGAGGCCGCGCCCAGGTCGCCCGGGGCCACCTGGTTCTGCGTGCACAGGACCAGGTTCTGCATCATCATGCCGACGCCGAGACCCATGAGCGCCATGAAGACGCCGATGTGCCAGTACGGGGTGTCGTAGCGCATGGTGCCGAGCAGGCCCAGGCCCGCCGTCAGCAGGACGCCGCCGACCAGCAGCCAGCTCTTCCACTTCCCGGTCTTGGTGATGACGATGCCGGAGACCGTGGACGATATGAACAGGCCGCCGATCATCGGGATGGTCATGACGCCGGACATCGTCGGTGACTTGTCCCGGGCCAGCTGGAAGTACTGGCTGAAGTAGACGGTGCCCGCGAACATCGCGATGCCGACGAACAGCGAGGCCAGCGAGGCCAGCGTGATGGTGCGGTTCCGGAACAGCCGCAGCGGGATGATCGGCTCGCTCGCCCTAGACTCGACGAAGAGGAAGACCAGCGTCAGGACGAGCGCGCCGCCGACCATGGCGCCGGTCTGCCAGGACAGCCAGGAGTACTTGTCGTCGGCGAAGGTGACCCAGACGAGCAGCAGGCAGACGGCCGCGGTGACGAAGAAGGCGCCGGCCCAGTCGACCTTGACCTTCCGCTTGACCACGGGCAGGTTCAGCGTCTTCTGCAGCACGATCAGCGCGATGACCGCGAAGGGCACGCCGACGTAGAGGCACCAGCGCCAGCCGAGCCAGCTGGTGTCGGTGATCACGCCGCCGAGCAGCGGACCGCCGACGGTCGCGACGGCGAAGGTCGCGCCCAGGTAGCCGGAGTAACGCCCGCGCTCACGCGGGGAGATCATCGCGGCCATGATGATCTGCGCCAGGGCGGACAGACCGCCGCCGCCGAGGCCCTGGATGGCACGGGCGGTGATCAGCATCGCCGGGTTCTGCGCCAGACCGGCGATGACGGAGCCGATGACGAAGACGACCAGTGCTGACTGGACCAGGACCTTCTTGCTGGTCAGGTCGGCGAGCTTGCCCCACAGGGGGGTGGAGGCGGTCATCGTCAGCAGCGAGGCGGTGACGACCCAGGTGTAGGCGCTCTGGCCGCCGCCGAGGTCGGAGACGATCTCGGGCAGGGCGTTGGTGACGATGGTCGACGACAGGATGGCGCAGAACATGCCGAGCAGCAGCCCGGACAGCGCTTCCATGATCTGCCGGTGCGTCATCGGAGCGTCTGCGGAGGAGCCTCCCCCGTGCTTGGCATGAGCCCGCACACCGGCTGGTGTGGTCGTTGCCATGGACTTCCTTCTCTTATGCGCTTGCGGGTGTACGGGTGGTCCGTTCGGGAGCGGGAGGTGCCGGGCGGGGTGCCGCCCGGCAGTCGCCGAAGCTGTCCCTGAGCCGGGCCATCAGCTGGGCGAGCCGGCCGACCTCGTCGTCGGACCAGTCGTCCAGGCGCTCCGCGAGGAGCTGGGTGGTCCGCCGGAACAGCTCGTCGAGCCGGCTCCGGCCGGCGGGGGTGAGGCGCAGGATGCGGGACCGTTTGTCGGCGGGGTCGGCGGAGCGTTCGAGCCAGCCGCGCTCGGCCAGGTGCGCGACGTGCCGGCTGGTGACCGACATGTCCACGGACAGCAGCTCGGCGAGCCTGCTCATGCGCATGTCGCCGTGGCGGCCGAGCAGCGTCAGCACGGCGGCGGAGCCGCTGGGGCAGTCGGCCGGCATGATCCGGTTCATTTCCCGCTTGACGGCGCCGAAGGCGCTGAACTGTCGCACCAGCTCCTCGTACTGCGCCTGCTCGGCCATGCCACCTCCCGTTTTGATTGCTTAGGGCAACGATAGGAATAAGTGGTTGCTGCAGGCAAGCAAGAAGGGGGCTCCCGGCCAAAAAACTTGGCAAAGGCAAGTAATCGCGAAAGTAAACCCGCAGGTCCGGGCTTCCGCCACCCCTTGCCCGCGCCCCCGCTTGGGCGCCTCACCGGGCATTCGCTAGGGTCTCGGGGCATGGCTAACACCCAGGGCCCGCAGGGCAACCACGACCCCGCCGGCAGCACCCAGATGTTCCGCGCGTTCGTCGACGAGGAACCCCAGGGCCGGCAGGCCGCCGCGACCGGCGGCGGTCCGCGGATCGGCCTGATCGTCGGCGTCGTCGTCGCCGTGGCGGTCGTCGCCGCGGTGGCCTGGCTCGCGCTGAAGTAGCCCGCGCCGAAGCGGCCGGAAACGCGGCGGCCGCCGTTGCGCCCGTGCTGGGCGCCCCGGCGGCCACGAGTCCGTTTCCGCGTACGGAGCGCCCCGCCGGCGCCCCGCGCTGTGCCGTTCCTCAGTCCGAGATGAGGCCCTCCCGCAGCTGGGCGAGCGTCCGGGTGAGCAGCCGCGAGACGTGCATCTGGGAGATGCCGACCTCCTCGCCGATCTGCGACTGGGTCATGTTGGCGAAGAAGCGCAGCATGATGATCCGCCGCTCCCGGGGCGGCAGCTTGGCCAGCAGCGGCTTGAGCGACTCCCGGTACTCCACGCCCTCCAGCGCCGTGTCCTCGTAGCCGAGGCGGTCCGCGAGCGAGCCCTCGCCGCCGTCGTCCTCGGGGGCGGGGGAGTCCAGCGAGGACGCCGTGTACGCGTTGCCGACCGCGAGGCCGTCGACGACGTCCTCCTCCGACACGCCCAGCACGGCGGCGAGTTCGGTGACCGTCGGGGAGCGGTCCAGCTTCTGGGAGAGCTCGTCGCCGGCCTTCGTCAGCGCCAGCCGCAGCTCCTGCAGCCGGCGCGGCACCCGCACCGACCACGACGTGTCGCGGAAGAACCGCTTGATCTCGCCGACCACCGTCGGCATCGCGAACGTCGGGAACTCCACGCCCCGTTCGCAGTCGAAGCGGTCGATCGCCTTGATCAGCCCGATGGTGCCGACCTGGACGATGTCCTCCATCGGCTCGTTGCGCGAGCGGAACCGCGCCGCCGCGTACCGCACCAGCGGCAGGTTGAGCTCGATCAGGGTGTCCCGGACGTAGGCGCGCTCCGGGCTGTCCTCGTCCAGTACGGCGAGCCGCAGGAACAGGGAGCGGGACAGGGTGCGGGTGTCGAGGGCCGCCGTGTCCGGAAGTTCCGGAGCGGGTACGGCCGCGAGGGCCGGTCCTTCGTCGATGGGACCGAGTGCGTCGAGAGCATGGGGAGCTGTCTCGCTCTCCGCGAGCGTGAGCACCTTCGAGCTGCCCTGTTCTGCGGACATGCCACCCCCTTTGGGTCGCGGGACGGTCGCGGCGGGCGCTCCCCGATCGAGGAACGCAGCCATCACCTGGAATACCGGCGCCGAGGCTCCGGCAAACGCGCTTCCCGCAGAATGTCACATGTCGGCAACACGCTGTAGTGACATGTCGACATCCGAGATGTGAATCAGCCCTGGAAACAAGGGGTCTGACGGCCTTTCGGGTCAGAAAAGCGCAGAACAACCCTGTTGGGTGATTCGCTCTTCCCGGTTACGCCTCGATCCTGTTTGCGGATCGCAGCCGCTGGAAGCTACGCGCCAGTAGGCGGGACACGTGCATCTGCGAGACGCCGAGTTCCGCACTGATCTGCGACTGGGTGAGATTGCTGTAGTAACGCAGCAGCAGGATGCGCTGCTCCCGTTCGGGCAGCTGGACGAGCAGGTGCCGGACGAGGTCGCGGTGCTCGACGCCGTCCAGGGCGGGATCCTCGTACCCCAGCCGGTCCAGCAGTCCGGGCATCCCGTCGCCCTCCTGCGCGGCCTCCAGCGAGGTGGCGTGGTACGACCGTCCGGCCTCGATGCAGGACAGCACCTCCTCCTCGGTGATGCGCAGCCGCTGGGCGATCTCGGCGGTCGACGGGGAGCGCCCGTGGGCGGTCGTCAGGTCCTCGGTCGCGCTGTTGACCTGCACCCACAGTTCGTGCAGCCGGCGCGGTACGTGGACGGTGCGGACGTTGTCCCGGAAGTACCGCTTGATCTCGCCGACCACCGTCGGCATCGCGAACGTCGGGAACTGCACGCCCCGGTCCGGGTCGAAGCGGTCGATGGCGTTGATCAGCCCGATGGTGCCGACCTGGACGACGTCCTCCATCGGCTCGTTGCGGGAGCGGAAGCGGGCGGCGGCGTAGCGCACCAGGGGCAGGTTGGCCTCGATGAGCGCGGCGCGCACGCGGGCGTGTTCCGGCGTGCCCGGCTGCAGCTCCTTGAGCTGGCCGAAGAGCAGTTGTGTCAGGGCCCGGGTGTCGGCGCCGCGACGCTTGGCGGGGCCCATCGGCGGGTCGGCGGCTGCGGACGGGTCGACGGCTGTGGAGGGGTCGGTGGCGGACGGGTGGGCCGCGGGTGGGTCGGTGGTGGAGGGTTCGGCCGCGGACGGGTCCGGGGCGGACCGGGCGGAGGCCGGGGCCTGGACCGCGTCGGGGGACACCTCGTCCTGGGGCGGCGCAGTACTGGCCGGCACGGTCAACGCCACCTCTTCATCGCTCACATCGTCCGTCAACTCATCCGTCAAAAGCGGTCATAGCATCACAAGACTGACTCACCGTGCGCAAGCACCGCATATTCCGTGTTGAGTGATGGATACGGGCGTACGGAACAGCAAAACCCCCCGCCGTCATGGCGGGGGGTTCCAGGGGCCGGAGTGTCAGAACTCGTAGTCGGCGATCACCCACGTGGCGAACTCGCGCCACAGTCCGACACCCGCCTGGTGCTCCGGGTGCTCCACGTACCGGCGCAGCGCCTCCGCGTCCTCGAACGCCGAGTTGATGGCGAAGTCGTAGGCGATGGGGCGGTCGCTGATGTTCCAGGCGCACTCCCAGAAGCGGATCTCCGGGATCCTGCCGCCGAGCGAGCGGAAGGCCTCCACGCCCTCCACGACCCTCGGGTCGTCGCGCTCGACGCCCTCGTTCAGCCGGAAGAGCACCAGGTGGCGGATCATCACTTTCCTCCGTTGGCCAGCCAGGTCATGAAGTCGCCGACGGCCTTCGCGGCGTCCGATATGCCCTCGAACCCTATCTGGACGTAGTCGGCCGCCTTGGCCGGGTCCGTGATGATCAGATACAGCACGAAGACCACAAGGACGTAGACGGCGATCTTCTTCGCGTTCACCGCCATCGCGGCCCCCCTGTCACTGGTGTCACATCAGCATCGAGCGGGCCCATGATCGCACGAAGGGCCCCGTCTGACGACGGGGCCCTTCACCAGCGGTAGCGGAGGGATTTGAACCCTCGGTGACTTGCGCCACACTCGCTTTCGAGGCGAGCTCCTTCGGCCGCTCGGACACGCTACCGAGGGAGACCCTACAGCAAGGTGGGGCGTGGTTTGAAATCGGTATTCACCGGTTCCGGAAGAACTCGGTGAGCAGCCGGGCGCACTCGTCGGCGAGCACGCCCCCGATCACTTCGGGGCGGTGGTTGAGCCGCCGGTCGCGGACGAGGTCCCACAGGGAGCCGGCCGCGCCCGCCTTCTCGTCCCGGGCGCCGTAGACCACCCGGTCCACCCGTGACTGCTGGACCGCCCCCGCGCACATCGTGCACGGTTCCAGCGTCACCACCAGGGTGCAGCCGGGCAGCCGCCACTCCCCGAGCCGTGCGGCGGCCCGCCGGACGGCGAGGACCTCCGCGTGGGCCGTGGGGTCGCCGACGGCCTCGCGCTCGTTGTGGGCGGCGGCCAGCACGGTGGTGCCGTCCGGGGCCAGTACGACGGCGCCGACGGGGACGTCCCCGCCCCGGACGGCCCGTCCGGCCTCGTCCAGGGCGAGCCGCATCGCGGGCCGCCAGGGATCGCGTACCGGGTCCGGCGGTTCTGGCGGTTCCGGCGGTTCCGGTGTGTTCGGCACGGTCAGCGGACGGTCTCCAGGACCTCCGAGGCGCCCAGGGCCTCGGCGATCTCGGTGAGGGCGTCCTCGGTCATCGAACGCAGCTCCTTCTCGCTCACGCCCAGGTCCTCCAGGACCTGCGCGTCACCGACCGGTCCGTGCGGCACGGCTTCGGCGGGGCCGGTGGACGCGGCGCCGTCGTCGGCGTCGGCGTCCTCGTCGTCCGGTTCACCGTCCTCCGTGCCGTCGAGGTCGAGGGCGTCCAGGTCGGGGACGTCGTCCCCGGGCTCCCGGCCGAGCAACTCGTCGGTGAGCAGGATCTCGCCGTAGCTGCTGCGGGAGGCGGCGGCGGCGTCGGAGACGTAGACCCGAGGATCCTCCTCGCCGTCCACGCGGACGACACCGAACCAGCCGTCCTCCTGCTCGATCAGCACGAGCACCGTGTCCTCGTCCGGAGAGGCCTCCCGGGCCAGGTCGGCCAGATCCGACAGGGTTTCCACATCGTCGAGCTCCGTGTCGCTCGCTTCCCACCCGTCTTCGGTGCGCGCGAGCAGTGCGGCGAAGTACACCGTGACTCTCCCACTGGTCATAGGCGTGCCGGTTGGGGGTCCCCCCGGCGGAGGTGTTGCGGGCGGGGGGACGGTGCTCCGAGCCCCACCCACTCGGAATCGTGGCAGAAACAAGGCCGTCAGGGGACGTCTTCGGCTCCCTGTGTCCGGCGTTTTGATCGCAGTCCGCCGATGCGTCCACGAAGGACTCACCAGCGAACTCCTTGTCGCCACGTGCGGATCGTACGCGGACTCACGGGCCTTCCCCGCACGGGCACTTCGGCAAACGCGTGCGCGTGGCGCGATCTTCCCGCGGCCGGGTGGGATTTTCCCGTGGCCGGACGGGGTCTTCCCGTGGCCGGACGGGGTCTTCCCCGGTGCCGCCTACCAGCGGAAGGTGCGCATGCGCATCGCGTGGCGCAGCCGGGCGGCCTTGGCGCGGCGCGGCTGGACCCGGTCGCGCAGTTCCCGGGCCTCGGCGAGTTCGCGCAGGAACCGGGCGCGGCGCCGCCGCCGCTCGGCCTCCGTCTCCGCCGGATCGGGTGCCCCGCGCGGTGACGGATCATCTCGGTCGTCCTGCTCAGGCATCGGTTCACCACCCCAGTCCGTCCCTCCCACCTTCCCCCGGACGACCGGTTTGACGCCAGCGAACGAGTGACGGGCGCACGGCTGGGGGCTTGCCGTGTGCGGGGACGCCGGGCCGACCGGGCCCGGTTAATGTTGACGCCATGCGTCTCCACGTCGTCGACCACCCTCTGGTCGCCCACAAGCTCACCGCGCTGCGCGACCAGCGCACCGACTCCGCGACCTTCCGCCGTCTCGCCGACGAGCTGGTCACCCTGCTCGCCTACGAGGCCACGCGCGACGTGCGCACCGAACAGGTCGACATCCAGACGCCGGTCGAGCGGACCACGGGGGTCAAGCTCTCCCACCCGCGTCCGCTGGTGGTGCCGATCCTGCGGGCCGGTCTCGGCATGCTGGACGGCATGGTCCGGCTGCTGCCGACCGCCGAGGTGGGCTTCCTCGGCATGATCCGCAACGAGGAGACGCTGCAGGCCTCGACGTACGCCACCCGGATGCCGGAGGACCTCTCCGGGCGCCAGGTCTACGTCCTGGACCCGATGCTCGCCACCGGCGGCACGCTGGTCGCGGCGATCCAGGAGCTGATCAGGCGCGGCGCGGACGACGTGACCGCCGTGGTGCTGCTGGCCGCGCCCGAGGGCGTCGAGGTCATGGAGCGCGAGCTGGCCGGCACCCCGGTGACGGTGGTGACGGCGTCGGTCGACGAGCGGCTCAACGAGCACGGCTACATCGTGCCGGGCCTCGGCGACGCGGGGGACCGGATGTACGGGACGGCGGAGTAGGACCCGCGGCCCCGCGGCTCAAGGGCTCAGGGGCTCAGCGGTTCTTCTTCGGCTCAGCAGTTCTTCTTCGGGGCGGGCGCCGCCTCGGGCTCGGCCAGGGCGGTCAGGGCCCGGTCGGCGTCCGCCTTCTTCGTCAGGGCCTCGAAGCCGTCGCCGATGATCAGGTCGACCTCGGTGCCCTTGCGGGCGGGGTCGGTGCGGCGTTCGGCGCCGGCGAGCTGGGTGCCGAGCACCGGCAGCGAGGTGTCGCCTGCGGCGGCGGGACCGAGGAACACGCCGATGCCCTTGACCTTCTTGTCGTACTCCTTGGTCGCGTTGCCGACCTCGCCGATCCTGAAGCCGCGCTTCTTCAGCTCGTCGGCGGTCTTCTGGGCGAGTCCGCCGCGGGTCGTGGCGTTGAGGACGTTGACCGTGATGGTCCCGGGCGCGGGCAGCGCCTTCGGCGCGGCCGTGCGGCTCACCGTGTCGGCGCAGGCCGCCTTGGTGCCGCTCGCGGAAGCGGGGTCGCCGTCGCCGGTGAACACGTCGATGAGCTGGAGCGTGCCCCAGCCGCCCACTCCGAGCACGGCTGCGGAGGCGACGGACAGGACGACGAGCCTGCCGCGCCGCCGGGGCCGGCGCATCCGCGGGTACTTGTCACCCGTGATCCGGTACTGGCCGCCCATGCCGGGTGGAGTGAGCATGCTCATGAGCGCAGCGTAGTGCGCTCGGACGACAATGCATACCGGATGATCATCCGACCGTGTGCAGCGCAACCCTAAAGGGTCAAACCGGGTCCCGGAGGGGACGCCTGCCGGGCGTCAGTCCAGTTCGAGGACGCGGGCGTGCAGCACCTGGCGCTGCTGGAGCGCGGCCCGCACCGCGCGGTGCAGCCCGTCCTCCAGGTACAGATCGCCCCGCCACTTCACGACGTGCGCGAAGAGGTCGCCGTAGAAGGTCGAGTCCTCGGCGAGGAGGGTCTCGAGGTCGAGCTGCTGCTTGGTCGTCACGAGCTGATCGAGGCGGACCGGGCGCGGCGCGACGTCCGCCCACTGCCGGGTGCTTTCCCGGCCGTGGTCGGGGTACGGCCGGCCGTTTCCGATGCGCTTGAAGATCACACGGAAAGCCTACCGGTCAACGCGTTCCGGGCGCAGCCATGGCGACGCAGTGCGACGCCGGAAAAGACACCCGAATGCGGGGCGAAACGGAAGGGTGTTCTGAGGTGGCGACCGGGAGATCGGGCCGTCGGCCGCCGCTTCCGAGGCGCCCACCCGTTCTCCCGTCCTCACCGGGGAGGCCTCCGCCGTCCTCACCGGGAGGCCTCCGTCCGCGTCCCGGCTCAGCTCGCGCGCCAGTACCCCAGCGCGTGCACCCGCTGCTTCGGCACGCCCAGTTCCTTGCGCGCGAACGCCGACAGCGCACGGGTGGTCGCGGTGTCGCAGGCGATCCACACGTACGGGTCGGTCTCGTCCTTCAGCAGGTCCGGCAGTTGGGACCGCACCTCGGTGACGAGACGCGCGCCCGCGTCGCCGCGCGGCACCCGCCGTACGTCGTGCAGGCCCGGTTCGGCGCGCAGGGGCAGCCCGTCCGTGTCGCCCTCCAGCCAGATCGTCGCCGGAGTGGTGCCGAGGGAGTCGAGGAGGGAGTTGATCGCCGGCAGGGAGGCCGGGTCGCCGACGGCGACGACGTGCGACGGCTCGGGGTCCGGCCGCTCGAAGCCCGTGCCCTGCACGGTCGCCTCGATGGTGTCGCCGGGCTCCGCCGCCCTGGCCCAGTCGCTGGCGCACCCCTCGTGCAGCGCGAACTCCAGGCCGAAGGTGCCGGCCGCCGGGTCCGGGTCGACCAGGGTGTACGCCCGCTGGTGCGGCTTGCCCGCGTTGGTGAACCACAGCCGCACCCACATCGTCGGGTGGACGCCCGTCGCCGCCAGCATCCCGCCGTCGGTGAAGCGCAGCCGCCGGTAGTCGGCGGTGACGTCCTCCGCGCGGGTCACGGTGAACGTGAAGTCCTTCGCGCGGAACAGCTTGAGGACCGCGCCCTCCCAACCCCGCCCCTGTCCCATCGCGTCTTCACCCTTCGCGTACGATTCCGCCACGGTTTACTTAGGGGAGCCTAACCTAATGGGAAATGAGGGCACAGTGGGCGGCGAGATCTTCCGGGACCCCTGGGGCATCCCCCATCTGCGCGCGGAGAGCGCGAACGGGCTCGCGTACGCCCAGGGCCGGGTCACCGCCCTCGACCGGGCCTGGCAGCTCGAGGTCGAACGGCACCGCGCGCAGGGCACCTCGGCCTCGTTCCTCGGCCCCGAGGCACTCCCCTGGGACCGGTTCGCCCGCCGCGCCCGCCTGGCCGACACGGCCCGCCGCTGCTGGACCGCACTGCGGCGGACGGACCCGGAGACGGCGGAGTGGGTACGGGCGTACGTGTCCGGCGTGAACGACGGCCTGGCATCCGCCGGGGGCCCGGGCTCCGGCCTGTCCGCAGATGGCGGGAGCCCGGTGTCCGGGACCGGCTCCGCGCCTGCCGAGTCCGTCGCGCCTGCCGCGCCCGCCGGGGACGCGGGTTCCGGTCCGCCGGCCGCCGGCTCCGGACCTCGGGCCGACGCGCCGGGCGGCCGCCCCGCCGTGAGCGCGGCCGGGGCCCCGCCGGCGGACCACACCGACGGGTCCCCGGCCGGGCAGGCCGGCGGCGGGGACCAGGTGTCCGGAGCCGCTCCCGAGTTCGCCCGCGCGGGCCTGCGCCCCGGTCGCTGGGAGCCCTGGACCCCGCTCGCGGTCTGGCTCTCCACCCACATCCTGTTCGCCGGCTTCCCCGCCAAGCTCTGGCGCGCGCACATCACCGCCCACCTCGGCGCGGACGCCGTCGGCCTGTTCGCCTCCGACGGTCCCGGCACCGCCGGCAGCAACGGCTGGCTGGTCACCGGGGACCGCACGGTCACCGGGCACGCGGTCATCGCCGGGGACCCGCACCGCTTCATCGAGGACCCCGGCGTCTACCAGCAGATCCGCCTGTCCTGCCCGGAGTTCGACGTCGTCGGCCTCGCCGTGCCCGGCGTCCCCGGCATCGCCCACTTCGGTCACACCGGCACGGTCGCCTGGGCCATCACCAACGCCATGGCCGACTACCAGGACCTCTACCGCGAGCGGCTGCGGCGCACCGGCGCCGGAGTGGAGGCGCTCGGCCCGGACGGGACGTGGCAGCGTGCCGTCCGGCACACCGAGACCGTCGAGGTGGCGGGCGAGGAGCCGGTCGAGGTCGAGATCGTCGAGACCGACCGCGGCCCCGTCGTCATCGGCGGCCCCGAGGGCCTCGACGACGGCGTGCCCGAGCCGGGCGAACCCCCGCTCGCCGTCGCCCTGCGCTACCCGCCCCGCGTCACCGGCGACCTCGGCTTCGGCGCCCTGCTGCCGCTGCTGCGGGCCCGCCGGGCCGCCGACGTGGACCGGGCCGTCGACCGGTGGGCCGAACCGGTCAACGTGGTCATGGCCGCCGACACCGAGGGCGGCACCCTGCACCGGGTGGCCGGCCGGGTCCCGGTCCGTTCCGAGGCCAACCGGACCCGCCTGGTGCCGGCGTGGGAGCCCGGCCACGAGTGGCGGGGCTGGCACGAGTCACCGCGCGCCGGACTGACCGACGGCGTCGCCGTGATGGCGAACCAGCGCGGCCCGGCGACCCCGCTGGGCGTCGAGTTCGCCCCGCCGCACCGCGCCGACCGCATCACCGCGCTGCTGGGCCGGCAGACCCGCTGGTCCGCCGCCGACATGTCCGCCATCCACATGGACACCCACCTCGCCTCCGCCGCCCCCCTGCTGGAACTCCTCGCCACCCTCGACGGCCCCGCGGAGAGCGGTCTCGCGGAGAGCGGTCCCGAGAAGAGCGGCCCCGAGGAGAGCGGTCCCGCCGCCCTGAGCGCCCCCGCCGCCGCCCTGCGCGACCGCCTCCTGCGATGGGACCGCCGGATGGACGCGGACAGTGCCGACGCGGCCGTCTTCGCGGCGGTGCGGAGCGCGGTCGTACGCCGGCTCGCCGCGCAGCCCGCCTTCGCCACGGCCGCCACGCCACCCCCGTACCCCGAGGTCTTCCGCCCCTGGCTCGCCCTCGTCCCGCGCGTCGGCCACGCCCTCGAACACCTCCTCTCCGCCGGGGAACTGTTCGGCATCGACCGCCCGGCGGTGGTCCGCGCGGCCCTGGAGGAGGTGGCCGCCCGGCCGCCCGCCGGCACCTGGGGCGACACCCACCGCCTGGCCCCCTGGCGGGCGCTGCCGCCGACGACGCCGTACGAAGAGCCCGGCCTCTCCGGCGACCACGACTGCGTGCTGTGCACCTCCCCGGTGCCCGGCCTCACCGACCTCGCGGCGCGCGGCCCGGCCGCCCGCTACGTCTGGGACCTGGCCGACCGGGAGAACAGCCGCTGGGTGGTGCCGCTGGGCGCGTCCGGCGTTCCCGGCTCACCCCACCACCGCGACCAGCAGCCCCTGTGGCTCGCCGGAGACCTGGCCCCGGTCCTCACCGACTGGGCACAGCTGATGAAGGAGACCGATGTCTGACCCGTACGCCTCCCGCACCGCCGTCCACGAGCAGGAGGTCGACGGCTTCGGCACCGTACGCGTCCTGCCGCTGGACCCGGCCGCCGACGCGCCCCTCCTGCACCGCTGGGTGAGCGAGGAACGCGCCGTCTTCTGGGGCATGAACGGCCTCACCGTCCAGCGGGTCGCCGAGATCTACGCCCACATGGACACCCTCGACACCCACCACGCCTACCTCGTCCTCAAGGACGGCGAACCCGCCGCGCTGTTCCAGACGTACGACCCGGAGGCCGACCGCGTCGGCGAGTGCTACCCCGTCGAACCCGGTGACATCGGCGTCCACCTGCTGCTCGCCCCCGCCGGCGCCGGGAGCCCGCGCCCCGGCTGGACCGCCGCCCTGGTGGGCGTCCTCACCGCGTACGTCCTGCTCGGCCTCGACCGGAAGCGCCTGGTGGTCGACCCGGACGTGGCCAACGAGAAGGCCGTCGCCCGCTTCCTCAAGCAGGGTTTCACCGCCGGTCCCGCGGTCGTCCTGCCGGAGATCGACCTCCCGGACGTGTACCTGCCCGAGAAGAAGGCGCAACTCGCCTTCCTCACCCGCGAGGTAGCCTTCGGCGGGTGACCCCCGACGACCTCGTCGCCCACTACGGACTGGAGCCGATCCCCCGCGAGGGCGGCCGGTTCCGGCAGACCTGGGCCGGTCCCGCACGCCCCGACGGTCGCCCCGAGGGCACCGCCGTCGTCGTCCTGCTCACCGACGCCCCCGGCGACTTCTCCGCGATGCACCGCCTCCCCACCGACGAGATCTGGCACTTCCACCTCGGCGACCCGCTCGACCTGCTCCTCCTCGCCCCCGACGGCACCGCCCGCACCCCCGTGCTCGGCCCGGACGTCCTCGGCGGCCAGCACGTCCAGCTCACCGTCCCGGCCGGCACCTGGATGGGCGCGCGGGTGGCGGCCGGCGGCGCCTGGACGCTGTTCGGCTGCACGATGGCACCCGGCTTCACCTACGAGGGCTACGAGCACGGCGACGCGGCGGAACTGACGGGGCGTCACCCCGAGTGGGCGGCGCTCATCACGGAACTCTGCCGGCCATGAGCGAGCGGGGTCTGCTGCACGGCCAGGTCGCCCTGGTCACGGGCGCGGGCGGCGGCATCGGCCGGGGCATCGCGCGGCGGTTCGCCGAGGAGGGCGCGGCCGTCGCGCTGCACTGCCGCACCTCGACGGAGTCCGCGCGGGAGACCGCCGACCGCATCCGCGCGTCGGGCGGCGCGGCCGTCGTCCTCCGCGCGGACCTCACCGACGAGGACGCCTGCCGCCGCGTGGTGGCCGAGGCGGCCGACCGGTTCGGCGGCCGGCTGACCGCGCTCGTCAACAACGCCGGCGTCCAGCCGGTCCGGGAACTCGCCGGAATGACGGTGGCCGAGTGGCGGACGGTCGTGGACACCAACCTCACCACCGTCTTCGCCTGCACCCGGGCGGCGGCGGAGCTCATGCGGGACCAGGACGGCGGCGGCACCGTCACCCACGTCGCCTCGGTCGAGGCCCGCAACCCGGCGCCCGGCCACGCCCACTACGGCGCCGCCAAGGCGGCGGTGGTGGCGCACGCCCGTTCGGCGGCCCAGGAGTACGGGCCGTGGGGCGTGCGCGTCAACACCGTCTCGCCCGGCCTGATCGACCGGGAGGGTCTGGCCGACGCCTGGCCGGAGGGCGTACGCCGCTGGCGGCAGGCGTCCGCCGTGGGCCGGCTCGGCCGGCCGGAGGACGTCGGTGACGCCTGCGTGTTCCTCGCCTCCCGGCTCGCGTCCTGGGTGACGGGCCACGACCTGGTGGTGGACGGAGGGGTCTCGGCCCGGCCGACCTGGTGAGCCGGCGAGGGGAGAGGGCCGCCCGGCCGGCCTGGTGAGCACACCGGGCCCGCCGTCCGTACGTAACCCGGAGCCGGAACGGCCGGGAGGCGGGTACGACGTGGAGCGACGGCGGAACGGGGCGGCGGGCGATGACGGACGGGACGGAACCCCGGGCAGCCGCGGAACCCGGCGACTTCGAGGGCTGGTGCTGCTGGGCACCGTGCTGGTCCTGCTCCTCCTCGGCGGAGCGGCCCCGGCGAGCGCCCACGCCGCCCTCCGCGGCAGCGACCCCGGGGACGGAAGCGTCGTCGAGTCCGCGCCCCGCCACCTCACCCTGACCTTCACGGAGTCCGTCGGCCTGCTCGAGGACTCCTTCCGCGTCTACGGCCCCGACAACCGTCGGGTCCCCCTCGGCGAGCCGCAGCACGCGGACGGCGCCTCCGACACCGCCCGCGCGGACCTGCCCGGCGGCCTGGCCGACGGCACGTACACGGTGGCCTGGCGGGTCGTCTCCGCCGACAGTCACCCGGTCTCCGGGGCCTTCACCTTCTCCGTCGGCGAGCCCTCGCCCACCGCACCGGCGGCACCCGCGGCGTCCGCCGGGCACCCGGTCACCAAGAGCCTCTACGACACCGGCCGCTATCTCGCGTACATCGCCGCCGCGCTGCTCATCGGCACGGCGGCGTTCGCGGCGCTGTGCCGGCCACCGGACCCGGCCCCGCTGCGGCTGCCGCTGCTCACCGGCTGGTGGACCCTGCTGACGGCCACGGCCGCCCTGCTCGTCCTGCGCGCCCCGTACGAGAACGGCACCTCGCCGGTGACCGCCCTCGACCCCTCGGCGTTCACCGACACCCTCACCGGACGCCCGGGCCTCGCCCTGCTGACCCGCCTCGCCCTGCTGTCGGCGGCGGTGCTCCTCCTGCCGCTCGTCCGGCGCCGCTCCCCCCGCACCCGCCTGGCGGCCGGTGCGGCCCTCTCCCTCGCCCTGGCGCTGACCTGGGCGGCGGCCGAACACGCCTCCGCCGGTGTCCAGGTCCCGTCGGCCATGACGTCGTCCGTGCTCCACCTGCTGGCGACGGCGTGCTGGCTCGGCGGCCTGACGGCCCTGCTCCTCACCCTCCACCGCGCGAAGACCCCGCCGCCGGTCACCGTGGTCACGCGCTTCTCCCGCCTGGCCTCCGCCTCGGTGACCGTCCTCGTCGTCACCGGCGTCTACCAGTCCTGGCGCGGCCTCGGCTCCTGGTCCGCCCTCACGGAGACGTCGTACGGCCGGACCCTGACGGTCAAGCTCGCCGCGACGGTCTTCCTGCTGTCGGCGGCGGCACTGTCCCGCCGCTGGACGGCCCTGTTGGCGCGACCGACGAGGACTCCGGCGGCGGTCGGGGAACGCGTACCGGAACTGGTGGGGGCGTCCGGAACCCCTCCGGAGCCGGAGCCGGGGCCGGGGCCGATGACTCCACCGACGAAAGGACCGGACGGACCGGATGGACCGGATGGACCGGATGGACCGGATGGACCGGGCGGATTGGATGCACCGGACGAATCGGATGGATTGGGCGGGCCGGAGGACCGCCTCCGCCGCGCCCTGCGCCGCTCCGTACTGGCCGAGGTCGTCGTGGCCGTGGTCGTCCTGCTGGTCACCACGGTGCTGACCGGCACCCTCCCCGCCCGCGCGGAGGCGGAGGCGGCCAGGGCGCCCGAGCCGCAGGTGGCCGGCCTCCCCGGGGCGGAGGCGTTCACGATCCCCTACGACGTGGGCACCCCCGGCGGCCGGGGCACGGTGCAGCTCACGATGGACCCGGGCCGGGTCGGCGAGAACGGCCTCCAGGCGGTGGTCTTCGGCCCCCGGGGCGCCCTGACCTTCGTCCCCGAACTCCGCCTCTCCTTCACCCTCGCGGCGAAGGACGTCGGCCCCATCGACGCGAAGCTGACCGACCGGGGCGGCTACTGGGCCACCAACGACCTCGACCTCCCCCTTGAAGGCACCTGGACGATGAAACTGACGATCCGGGTCTCCGAGGTGGACCAGGTGAGCGAGACCCGCCCGGTGGAGATCACCCGCTGAACACGCGGCAGGCCGTCGACGAGGCGTGACACGTAAGGATTTCGTCATCCGTCACGCTGTTCCGGACGGCCGGTCCGCCCCGTTGGATGGGAGCCGAGACAGGTGATTCCCAGGAAGGTGGGCGACATGGGGCGGGTGCGGAGCGCGCTGCTCAGACCGTGGATGGCCGGAGTGCTGGTGGTGGCGGTCGCCGGGGCCGGCTTCGGGTTGTACTGGTTCCAGCCGTGGAAGCTGTGGCAGGACGAGACGGTGCGGGAGGCGCTGCCCGAGGCCACGGCGGTCGCCTCGGCACCGCCCGCCGAGGCACCGTCCGGGGCGACGGCCACCCCGCCTCCGGCCGGGCCGACGACCCTGGCGAGCGGCGAGCTGATCAGCCACGAGCACGCGACGTCCGGCACGGTGAAGTTCGTGCGGCTGGCCGACGGCAGCCATGTGGTGCGCCTGGAAGGACTCGACACCAGCAACGGCCCCGACCTGCACGTGTGGCTGACCGACGCGCCGGTGAAGGAGGGACGCGCCGGCTGGCACGTCTTCGACGACGGCCGGTACGTCAGCCTCGGCAAGCTCAAGGGCAACAAGGGCAGCCAGAACTACACCGTCCCCGAGGACGTCGACCCGTCCCGCTACACCAGCGTCAGCATCTGGTGCGACCGCTTCGACGTCTCCTTCGGCGCGGCGGAACTCGCCCGCGCCTGAGGACGTCACGGCGGCACGTCATGCCGTCACGCCGTCCCGCAGCGACTGCGGAGGATCTCCACACCGTCGCCTTCGAGATCGTCGCAGTACGCCGCACGCCCGGTCATGGCCATGATCAGGGCCGTGGTGCTGCCGGACACGAGGGGCCCGGAACCGGCCGTGAACGGTCCGTCGTCGGCCACGAGCTCCAGACCGTCGATGCGTCCCTTGGCGACGACCACGAGGTCCGAGCCCCGGTAGTACTCGGCCGTCCGGGTGACGACGTCGATCGGATGGTCACGGCGGATGCCCAGCGGGCGCCGGATGTCCTCCCCGTGCACGATCGTCTCGCCCAGCAGGGCGATGGTGGGCAGGAGCGGCTTGGTCGTGCTCGGGACGACGCGCCGGAAGCGTTCGAGGGTCTCGCCCGGGGTCGCACCGAGCTGCTCGGCCAGCCGCACGGCCACCTGCCTGTCGAAGTCGAACCGGCAGCGGATCACACCCGCCAGCCAGCGCACGGTGTTGAGGCTCGCGCCCGCGGTCAGGTGCGCCAGCACCTCCCGCACCGTCAGACCGGCGCAGAGCGAGGGAGTCTCCCACTGCTCGTCCGTCAGATCCGCGAGATCGTCCGCCAGCGCCGCCCGCTCGGCGTGGATCAAGGACCATGTCCCGGTGTCGCGATTGCGGTCCGCGGTCAGTGCCGGATCAGTCATTCGGGCTGGACTCCTGTCAAGGACGGTGGTCGGGAGCGTTCCATGCGGAGACTCCCGCTCCGGAACGAATTCATCGCCGGTGAGCGGCCTTTGTCCAGGCCCCGTGCCAAGCGCCGAGCAACTCCTCGGGCCCGTACACCGCTTGACGGCCGGAACAAGTGGCCCCACTGCGGGAGACCGTCACGAACGGTACCGGCTCATCGGTGATCGCTGCCCGGTGCTTCCGCGGCGCTGCCGGGCCGTGCCTGTCGAACGCGGGGTTCTCCGGCCATTCGACAGAACCGAGGAAGAACGACTTCCCGGCGTCGTGGGCGGGCAGCTCGTCGCGGGTGGCACCGGGGTCGCCGCGAAGCGCGCCGGTGGCGCCAAGGCCACCGTGGGCGCCGTTCAGGCCGCCGCCCGGGCCGCCGGCCTGAGCCGAGGGCTCGGATTCGGCACCCTGATCGCGCCCGGCTCGGATCCCGTCTGCTACGACACCCCCCGTGGAGTCGTCCGACGCCGTGACGGGCACCTTCCGCCGGAGCCGTGCCTGAAGGCTCCCTGCCGCCGTGTCCCCCGAAGAACCCGAAGAAGGAGACCGCTCATGTCCGAAGGCCCCCTGTGGAGCACCGACCTCGGCGCCCCGCTCCACATCGACACGGACGCCAACCCGGACCTCTGGGGCTACCTCCACCTCCGGATCGACAGGAAGACCTTCAAGGAATGGCTGGACCTGCACCTGACCGGCCTGGCCGCCGTCCACGGCGTGGAGCTCACCCGCGGACTCCGGCGATTCCACAAGAGCTTCTACGAACGGACGATCGTCACGCTCCGGGACAAGCTCCAGGCCGACGAGGCGTTCGTCTACCACCCCGTCCCGCTGACCTGCATGCCGCTGGTGACGCACGCCACCCGCATCCACTGCGAGGCCCGTGACGCGTCCTCCTGCGAGGGGATCACCGCGGCCACGGTGCCGCACCCGGAGACCCCCGGGTGGCGGCAGCGAACCGGCAGCATTCCGTTCCCCTCTCCGCACCTGGGCGCGGACGGGGTCCGGGTCACCCGCTCCCACCCCGCGGACAGCACCATCGCGATGACCTCGGTGACGTACCACTGGCACACCCCGCCCGGCCTCCCCGACGTCCTGCTGCGCGGGCACCACGACGATCCGGAAGTGATCGCCGCGGCACTGGAGCCCCTGGACGACTTCGCGCGGACGCTCCGGCTTCCCGGGGCGGCCCATTGACCGGCGCCGCCGGGGTCTGAACCGGATCCTCGGCTTGCGCCCGACGCTGCGGACGAGCCCGGTCGTCTCCCGTACGCCCGGTGCCGGGAGTCTCCCCGGCGCACACCGTGCTTCGCGCGGGGCGACACGGAGGCGCCGGTCCGCGCCCGACAACGTCGAAGGGCCCCCTGTTTCCAGGGGGCCCTTCGACATCGTGCCCGGTGAGGCACTGGCGGAGGATACGAGATTCGAACTCGTGAGGGGTTGCCCCCAACACGCTTTCCAAGCGTGCGCCCTAGGCCTCTAGGCGAATCCTCCGGTGGGAACATTACATGACCGAGAGGAGTGCTCGCGAACTCGTTCCTCACCCGCGACATGGGGTAGCCTCTGCCGTAGCCCCTCACGCGGCGCTATCTGACTGAACTCCCCCAGGGCCGGAAGGCAGCAAGGGTAGGTCGGCTCTGGCGGGTGCGTGGGGGGCGCTTGCGTTTCCGGCGCCGGGGCCGGTTGTCGGTGGGCGCCTATAACCTCGTATGCGTGTCGTCTCTCGCGCTCTACCGCCGTTACCGCCCGGAGTCCTTCGCCGAGGTCATCGGGCAGGAGCATGTCACCGACCCGTTGCAACAGGCGCTGCGGAACAACCGGGTCAATCACGCGTACCTGTTCAGCGGTCCGCGCGGATGCGGCAAGACGACCAGCGCGCGGATCCTGGCGCGGTGCCTGAACTGCGAGCAGGGCCCGACCCCGACGCCGTGCGGGGAGTGCCAGTCCTGCCGGGACCTCGCGCGCAACGGGCCCGGTTCGATCGACGTCATCGAGATCGACGCCGCTTCCCACGGTGGTGTGGACGACGCCCGTGACCTGCGCGAGAAGGCGTTCTTCGGGCCCGCGGGCAGCCGGTACAAGATCTACATCATCGACGAGGCCCACATGGTCACGTCGGCCGGTTTCAACGCGCTGCTCAAGGTCGTCGAGGAGCCCCCGGAGCATCTGAAGTTCATCTTCGCGACCACCGAGCCCGAGAAGGTCATCGGAACCATCCGGTCGCGTACGCACCACTACCCGTTCCGGCTGGTGCCGCCCGGCACGCTGCGGGATTACCTCGGCGAGGTGTGCGGCAAGGAGGACATCCCCGTCGAGGAGGGCGTGCTGCCGCTCGTCGTGCGGGCCGGCGCCGGGTCCGTGCGTGACTCGATGTCCGTCATGGACCAGCTCCTCGCCGGCGCGGGTGCGGACGGTGTGACGTACGCCATGGCCACCTCCCTGCTGGGGTACACGGACGGCTCGCTGCTCGACTCCGTCGTCGAGGCCTTCGCGACCGGTGACGGCGCCGCCGCTTTCGAGGTCGTCGACCGGGTGATCGAGGGGGGTAACGATCCGCGGCGGTTCGTCGCCGATCTGCTGGAGCGGCTGCGGGACCTCGTCATCCTCGCCGCCGTTCCCGATGCCGCCGAGAAGGGGCTCATCGACGCCCCCGCCGACGTGATCGAGCGGATGCAGGCACAGGCCGGCACCTTCGGGGCCGCCGAGCTGAGCCGCGCCGCCGACCTCGTCAACGAGGGGCTCACCGAGATGCGCGGCGCCAACTCGCCGCGCCTCCAGCTCGAGCTGATCTGCGCGCGCGTGCTGCTGCCCGCCGCCTACGGCGACGAGCGCTCGGTCATGGCCCGGCTGGACCGGATCGAGCGCGGGGTGAACTTCTCCGCGGGCGGCACCGGCGCCGGTGTGCCCGCCGCGGGGTACGTACCCGGGCCGGAGGTCCACGGAGGAGCGCCGGCGGGCCAGGCGGCTCAGGCGCCGGTCGCGCCGGGTGGGGGTCCCGCGGCCGCCCGGGCGGCGGTACGGGGGGCAGGTCCGGCCCCCGCTCCGGCCCCGGCCGCGCCTGCTCCTGCTCCTGCTCCCGCTCCCGCTCCTGCTCCCGCGCCTGTTCCTCCCGCCCCGCAGGCTCAGCCTCCGGCGGCCGTCCCGGCCCCGGCACCGGCCCCTGCGGCCCCCGGTGCCTGGCCCACCGCCGCCTCCGCCGGCAGCGGTGGCCGTCGGCCCGGCGGCTGGCCCACGGCTGCGGCTGCGGGCGGGGGGCAGCCCCCGGCCGCACCCGGCGCACCCGCGCCGGCACCTGCGCCGATGTCCGCGCCCACGCCCGCGCCCGCTCCCCAGTCGGCCCCCGCGCCCTCGGGTGGCGGTGGCGGTCTCGACCCCCGCATGCTCTGGCCGAACATCCTGGAGACGGTCAAGAACCGTCGTCGCTTCACCTGGATCCTGCTCAGCCAGAACGCCCAGGTGACCGGCTTCGACGGCACGACGCTGCAGATCGGCTTCGTGAACGCCGGCGCGCGGGACAACTTCCTCAGCAGCGGCAGCGAGGACGTACTGCGCCAGGCGCTGGCCGAGCAGTTCAACGTGCAGTGGAAGATCGAGGCGATCGTCGACGCGTCCGGTGGCGGGGGCATGGCGGCCCCGGCCGCACCGCCCGGCGGCCGTAACGACGGCGGGTACGGCAGCGGGTACGGCGGTGGCGGCACCGGTGCCGGAAGCGGCCAGCGCCCGCCCGCTCCCCAGGCGAGCGCCCCGCCCGTGCCGCCGGCGAGCACCGCCCCGGCAGCGCCCGTGCCCGTCCCCAGCGCCGCTCCCGCCCCGGCCCCCCGCCCGTCCGCCCCGGAGCCGCCGCCCCCCGTCTCGCCCGAGGACGACGTCCCCGAGGACGACGACCCCGACCTGGACGAGTCCGCCCTCTCCGGGCAGGAACTGCTCGTCCGCGAGCTGGGCGCGACGGTCGTCGAGGAGCTCACGAACGACTAGGGGCCTGGAGGAACGTACGAACGGTCTCCTGCCACTCCTTCGGAAGCCCGCACAAAGCGAACCCGCCGACTCCCGTTAGGCTGACCCCCGTGAAGGTCCTCGTCATCGGCAGCGGCGCCCGCGAACACGCCCTGTGCCGCTCCCTGTCCCTCGACCCCGACGTCACCGCGCTGCACTGCGCCCCCGGCAACGCCGGCATCGCCGAGGTCGCCGAGCTGCACCAGGTCGACGCCCTCGACGGCGCGGCCGTGTCCGCGCTGGCCACCCGGCTCGGCGCGGACCTCGTGGTGGTCGGCCCGGAGGCGCCCCTCGTCGCCGGTGTCGCCGACGCCGTGCGCGCCGCGGGCATCCCGGTCTTCGGCCCGTCCAAGGAGGCCGCGCGCCTCGAGGGCTCCAAGGCCTTCGCGAAGGACGTCATGGCGGGGGCCGGTGTGCCCACCGCCCGCAGCTACGTCTGCACGACGCCCGAGGAGGTCGACGCGGCCCTCAGCGCGTTCGGCGCCCCGTACGTCGTCAAGGACGACGGGCTCGCGGCCGGCAAGGGCGTCGTCGTCACCGACGATGTCGAGGCGGCCCGGGCGCACGCCGGCGGCTGCGAGCGGGTGGTCATCGAGGAGTTCCTCGACGGCCCCGAGGTCTCCCTCTTCGCGATCACCGACGGCGAGACGGTCGTACCGCTCCAGCCCGCCCAGGACTTCAAGCGCGCGCTGGACGGCGACGAGGGGCCGAACACCGGCGGCATGGGGGCGTACTCCCCGCTGCCGTGGGCCGACCCCAAGCTGGTCGACGAGGTCGTGGAGACGGTCCTCCAGCCGACCGTGGACGAGATGCGGCGCCGTGGCACCCCGTTCTCCGGGCTGCTCTACGCCGGTCTGGCGATCACCTCGCGCGGTGTCCGCGTGATCGAGTTCAACGCCCGCTTCGGCGACCCCGAGACCCAGGTGGTCCTGGCCCGGCTGAAGACCCCGCTGGGCGGCGTGCTGATGGCCGCCGCCACCGGCAACCTCGCCCACCTGGAGCCGACGCGCTGGAGCGACGAGGCCGCGGTCACCGTGGTCGTCGCCTCGCACAACTACCCCGGCACCCCGCGCACCGGTGACCCGATCACCGGCCTGGACGAGGTCGCCGCCCAGGACGCCCCGCACGCGTACGTGCTGCACGCGGGGACGAAGCGGGACGGCGACGCGGTCGTCAGCGCGGGCGGGCGCGTGCTGTCCGTCACGGCGACCGGCAAGGACCTCACCGAGGCCCGTGATCGCGCCTACCGGGCGGTGTCCCGCATCGGCCTCGACGGCTCCCAGCACCGCACGGACATCGCGGCGAAGGCGGCGCGGGAGGCGCAGGACGCGTAGGACGCGTAAGCCGGACGGGCCGGTCCGCTCCCCGGCGCAGATGAACCCCGCAGGCCCCGGATCCGTCTCAGGATCCGGGGCCTGACCCTTGCCGTCCGTCATCCACCTTTCCCCAAAGCCATTCCATCGAGTGAGCGATGCGCCATCCGGCTGACGACGGCCGGGGCCCCAACTATGGTGCCGCGCAAGCGTTCCGGCACTTGGCCCATCGGCATTGCGATGTCAGTGCCGGGTGCCACAGTGGGGGAGTGGACAACGCCGGGACAGCATCGGGACCGCCGGGAGGGGGTGAGGACGGGTCATGAGCGGAAGCGGAACGGGAGCGGAGGCGGGCGCGCAGACCGCGAGGTCGCACGCGCTGGCCGTGCTGCGCGTCCGGAGCCGGGCGCTGGCCGTCGCACTGCTGCCGGCCGCCGTCGCGGTGATCCTGCTCGTCGGCGGGTCCACCGGCCACCTGCCGGGCGGCGGCTGGGACCTCGCCCGCCGGCTCCTCACACCGGTCGCGGTGCTGGTCCTGCTCGTCGCCGCCGGTGTCGCCCTGGTCGTCGCGCGGGCCCGGCCCGCCATGAGCCCCACGGTCCCGATCGCCGAGGGCGCGGCCCCGGACCTGTACCGGATGGTGCGCGACCTCGCCGACCGGCTCGACGTTCCCGCCCCCTCCGCGATAGCGCTCACCCCGGACTGCGACAGCTGGCTGGAGGACCGCACCCACCCGGCGCACGGCCCCCCGCCCGCCGAGGAGCACGGCGACATAGCCGGTGCGGGGCGGTCCGCCCGGGTCAGGTCCGCCGCCGCGCCCGTGCTGGTGATCGGCTCCCCGTTCCTGTGGTGGATGCGCGTGGGCGAACTGCGCGCGGTCCTCGCCCCGGTCGTCGCCGGTACGGGACCGTCGGCGCACCCGGACATAGCCGCCGCCCGGCGCTTCGTGCGGGGGCTGGACGCCGCGGTGGCCGTGACCTCGGCGCCCCGCCGGGGGCCGGTGGTCCGCGGGGTGCTCGTGGGCGTCGGCCGGGTCACCCGCCTGCTGCTGCGCGGCTGCCGGGGACACGCCGCCGAGATGGAGCGCGGGGTCGCCGCGGCGGCGGCCGAGCGTGCGCAGGCCGTGGACTACGGGCTGCGGATCGTCGCCCAGGAGCAGGTGGGCCTGGCGTACGCGGGCTGGGACCGGCTGCTCACCCGGGTCGCGCTGCCGGCCTGGCGGATGGGCCGCTGGCCCTCGCGGCTCAATGCCGGGGTGGTGGCGGCGCTGACCGAGCTGTCCCGCCGGGACCGGCTGGCGGAGGGCTTCGCCTCCCGCCTCGGCGAGCGTCCCGCCTGCGACCTGCTGGAAGAGCCCGGCACGGTGGACGAGGCCGCCTCGCTCCTCGCCGCCCGCCTCTTCCACGGCGGGCCCGCGGAAACCGGTCCGGACTGGTCCCCGGTCCACTGGGGCGACTATCCGGAGGAGGTCGTCGACCGCAAGTGGCGCACCGACGCCGCCCGCCTCCACCGCGTCCTGGACGCCCTGCACGTCCCGCCCACTCCCGGTGAGCCCCCCACCTCCGACGCCCCCACCCTCTCCCGGGTCCTGGCCCACCTGGCCACCCCGCCCCCGCACGGGGAACTCCACGCGCCCGCTCCGTCCACGGACCCCGCCCGACCCGCGGCTTCCGGCCTCCTCACGGCGCCCGCCTCACCCGCGGACCGCGGTTCGTCCCCGGAACCGGCCCCGCCCACAGACCCCGCCCCGCCCACGGACCGTGCTCCGTCCAGGGAGCCAGGCTCACCCGCTGAGCCCATCCCGCCCACGCCTTCCGCCCGGCCCGTTGAGCCCACCCCGCCCACGCCCTCCGCCCGGCCCACGGACCCCGCCCCGTCCTCGACTCCGGCCCCCGACGACGAGGACCTGGCCGCCACTACCCCCCGCAGTGCCGCTCTCGCCGCCCGGCTCAGTGCTGAGCTGGCCCGGGAGGGGACGGCGGCGCTGGCACCCTCCGTCTCCGGCGTCGACGCGGACGGCGCCCCGGACCCCCTCCCCCTCCGGGACGACCAGGCGCTCCCCCTCTTCCCCCTCCAGCCCCCGCGCACCGGCCGGGAGCTGCTCGCCGATCACATCACGGCGATGGTCTGCTGCGCGGCGATGGACACCGCGGGCGCCACCCCCGGACTCGACTGGCTCGACGGGCCCACGCTCCTCCTCGGCGGCGCACGGGCCACGGATCCGTCCCCCCAGATCCTCACCCTCATCGAGGACGGCGACCCCGCGGCCCTCCGGCTGTGGCTGGCCCGGCAGGGCATACGCCCCGAGAAGCCCGTACGGCTCGTCTGAGCCGACGACCCGCCTCCGCCCCACCCCGGAGCTCGCCCTTCCGTTTTCGGTCAATTCAAGACGAACGGTGACGGAGCGCGTGCGTAATGTGATGTGCTTGGACCGTTCGCGTTCGCTGGCAAGAGCGCGCGACATACGACAAGCACATAACTGGCAGCAGGCACCATCCGCCCGACGACTGCCGGACAGCACCACGCACCGCACCGCACCGCGACGGGGGCACGAGGGAGGGGAGCGATCATGGGTTCGGAGCAGGTCCGCCGCTGGGAGTCAGGAGCACTGGCGCACGCCGTGAACGATCCCTTCGGGCAGGGCCCCCTCCCGTGGCTGCGCGGCAGCGAGACGTACTTCGGCGACAGCGGCCAGGTCGTCCCCTGGTACGTGGACCCGGAGCCGTACGCGGCCCCGGAACGGACCGCCGCCCGTATCCCGAAGCAGGGCGGGCCCACCATCCCCGCCCCCCGCTCCTCCGGCTCGGTCGGGCCCCGGGCCGCCGACGACGTGCACCGCCAGATCAAGGGCTTCGCCTCCACCGGCGCGGTCGCCCCCGGCGAGTCCATCGACTTCCACATCACCGTCGACCCGCCCCAGCCGTTCGACGTCGACGTCTACCGCATCGGCCACTACGGCGGCCACGGCGCCACCAAGATCACCTCCAGTCCCCGGCTCTCCGGCATCGTGCAGCCGGCGCCGCTCACCGCCGACCGCACCGTCTCCTGCCACCACTGGTGGCTCTCCTGGCGGTTACCGGTCCCGTCGTACTGGAGCGTCGGCGCGTACGTCGCCGTCCTCACCACCGCCGACGGCTACCGCTCGCACATCCCGTTCACCGTCCGCGACAGCCGTCCCGCCGACCTCCTCCTGGTCCTGCCCGACGTCACCTGGCAGGCGTACAACCTCTACCCGGAGGACGGCCGCACCGGCGCGAGCCTCTACCACGCCTGGGACGAGCAGGGCCGGCTGCTCGGTGAGGCCGACGCCGCCACCACCGTCTCCTTCGACCGCCCGTACGCGGGCGCCGGCCTTCCGCTGCACGTCGGCCACGCCTACGACGTCATCCGCTGGGCCGAGCACTACGGCTACGACCTCGCCTACGCCGACGCCCGTGACCTGCACGCCGGCCGGATCGACCCCGCCGGCTACCGGGGCCTGATCTTCCCCGGCCACGACGAGTACTGGTCGGTGCCCATGCGGACCGCCGTGGAACGCGCCCGCGAGCACGGCACGTCCCTCGTCTTCCTCTCCGCCAACACCCTGTACTGGCAGGTGGAGCTCGCCCCCTCCCCGTCCGGCCCCGACCGCCTGCTGACCTGCCGCAAGCGCCAGGGCCCGGGCAAACCCACGCTGTGGCGGGAACACGACCGCGCCGAGCAGCAGCTGCTCGGCATCCAGTACGCCGGTCCCGTCCCGGAACCGCATCCGCTGATCGTCCGCAACGCCGGCCACTGGATGTGGGAGGCGACCGGCGCGCACGAGGGCGACGGCATCGAGGGCCTGGTCGCGGCCGAGGCCGACCGCTACTACCCGCGCACCCCGCTGCCCGCGCACGAGGAGCGCGTCCTGCTCGCCCACTCCCCGTACACCGACCGCCGGGGCGTCCGCCGCCACCAGGAGACGTCCCTCTACCGGGCCCCCTCCGGCGCCTGGGTCTTCGCCTCCGGCACCTTCGCCTGGTCACCGGCCCTGGACCGCCCGGGCCACACCGACCCCCGCGTCCAGCGCGCCACCGCCAACCTCCTGGACCGCATCTGCAAACGCGACTGACCCCTCCGCCGCCACCCCGTACGGATACCGGCCCGCGCATACGGGAGAATCGACGTACCTGTACAGAACCACGCGGAGGAACCGTGTCCGGATTCGTAGAAAAGCCCGAGCCCATCCAGGTCCCGGGTCTGGTGCACCTGCACACCGGCAAGGTGCGCGAGCTGTACCGGAGCGAGGCGGGCGACCTCGTGATGGTCGCCAGCGACCGCATCTCCGCCTACGACTGGGTGCTGCCGACCGAGATCCCCGACAAGGGCCGGGTCCTCACCCAGCTCTCCCTGTGGTGGTTCGACCAGCTCGCCGACCTGCTCCCCAACCACGTCCTGGGCACCGACCTGCCGGCCGGCGCCCCCGACGACTGGGCGGGCCGCACCCTGGTCTGCAAGTCCCTGAACATGGTCCCGGTGGAGTGCGTGGCCCGCGGCTACCTCACCGGCTCGGGCCTGGCCGAGTACGACGCGTCCCGCACGGTCTGCGGCCTCGCCCTCCCCGAGGGCCTGGTGGACGGCTCGGAGCTGCCCGCCCCGATCTTCACCCCGGCCACCAAGGCCGCCGTCGGCGAGCACGACGAGAACGTCTCCTACGAGGAGGTCGCCCGCCAGGTCGGCGCGGAGACCGCCGCCCAGCTGCGCCAGGCGACCCTCGCCGCGTACTCCCGCGCCCGGGACGTCGCCCGCGACCGGGGGATCATCCTCGCGGACACCAAGTTCGAGTTCGGCTTCGACGGCGAGAGCCTGGTCATCGCGGACGAGGTGCTCACCCCGGACTCCTCCCGCTTCTGGCCGGCCGAGCAGTGGGAGCCGGGCCGCGCGCAGCCGTCGTACGACAAGCAGTTCGTGCGGGACTGGCTGACCTCGGCCGAGTCGGGCTGGGACCGGAGGAGCGAGCAGCCCCCGCCGCCGCTGCCGGAGTACATCGTGGACGCGACCCGCACCAAGTACGTGGAGGCGTACGAGCGTCTGACCGGCACCACCTGGAGCTGAGCGCACGACAAAGGCCCCGGTCGATGACCGGGGCCTTGATCCTGAGCGGACGACGAGGCTCGAACTCGCGACCTCAACCTTGGCAAGGTTGCGCTCTACCAACTGAGCTACGTCCGCGTTGCGCCGTGGCGCGAGAACAACTATACCCAACCCCGCTCGCGTGCGAGACGGACCGCCGCATGACGATTCTCCGCCCCGAGCTTCGAGACGGCCGAGGAGAGGTAGTTCCGCACGGTCCCCTGGGACAGCGCGGCCCGCTCCGCGATCTCCGCCACGGGTGCCCCGTCCGCCGCGAGCTCCAGCACCTCGGCCTCGCGCGCGGTCAGCGGGGAGTCGCCGGCGGCGATCGCGTCGGCCGCCAACTCGGGGTCGACGTAACGGTTTCCCGCGTGCACCGTGCGGATGATCTCCGCGAGCCGCTGGGCGCTGACGGTCTTGGGGACGAACCCGCGCACACCCGCCGCGAGCGCCCGCTTCAGATGCCCGGGCCGCCCGTGACCGGTCACGATCAGCACCCGGCAGCCGGGCAGCTCCGTCCGCAGCGATGTGGCGACCTTCACACCGTCCGCGCCGGGCATCTGCAGATCCAGTACGGCGACATCGGGGGCGTGCGCCCGCGCCATCGCCAGCGCCTCCGGCCCGGAGGCGGCCTCGGCGACGACCGTCAGGTCGTCCTCGAGCGACAGCAGCGCGACGAGCGCGCCCCGGATCAGGTGCTCGTCGTCGGCGAGCAGCAGACGCAGGGGCCTTGGTGACGTCATGAGGTGACCTCGTTCACGAAGCGGGGAGCTGACACGACGGTGACCCGCCCGGCGTCCGACGGCAGCGGGACCTCGGCCGTCAGCCGGAACAGGCCGTCCCCCGCGGGCCCGGCCCGCAGGGTCCCGCCGATCTCCGCCAGCCGCTCCCGCAGTCCGACGAGCCCGGACCCCCGTCCCGGGCCCGCGTCGTCCGGCACGCCGTCGTTCTCCACCGTCAGCACCACACGCCCCTGCAGCACCCGTACCCCCACCGTGCACCGCCGCGCGTCCCCGTGCCGCAGGACGTTCGTCGCCGCCTCCCGTACGACCCAGCCGAGCGCGGACTGCACCGGGGCCGGCAGTCCGGCCGTCGGCCCGGTGACCGTGCAGTCGATGCCGGCCGCCGTCAGCACGCCCTGGGCGCCGCCGAGCTCACCGGCCAGGTCGGCCTCGCGGTAGCCGCGTACGACCTCCCGCAGCTCCCGCTGCGTCTCGTGTGCGAGGCGCTGCACCTCGACCATCTGGGGCACGGCCTCCGGCCGTTCCCGCTGGGCCAGTTGCACGGCCAGCTCGCTCTTCAGCGCGATCACGGCGAGGTTGCGTCCCATCACGTCGTGCAGGTCCCGCCCGAAACGCAGCCGTTCCTCGGCGACGGCGAGCCGGGCGCGGGTCTCGCGGGCCTCGTCGAGTTCGTAGACGGCGTTGAGCAGCCAGACGGAGAAGAGATAGGTGAAGGCGAAGAATCCGCCGCCGGCCAGGACGACCAGGGCGGTGAACAGGGCGACGGCAAGGGGCATGCCGAGGGCGAAGGACAGTACCGCCGTGGCCACCGCGAAGCCGGTCACACAGGCGGACACCCGCCGCCGGCCGCGGACGCCGATGGCGATCGCGCCGGCGCCGAAGAGCATCACGATCACGAAGACCCCGCCGGCCGCTCCGTCGACGTTCTCACCGGCGGGCCCGTGTTCGGCGACGAGGAGGGCGGTGACGCCCATCGCCGCGGTGGTGGCACCGAGCGCCCACAGGGTGCGGACGGGCTGTGCGCGTCCGCCGCGCAGCCAGTCCAGGGCGCGGGAGACGGTCACGGCGCAGAACACGCTGTGCACGGCCGCCAGGGACATCAGCAGCGTCCCCAGCCGGGGCCCCACCTGCCCGATCACCGGACCGCCGGCACACACGAACTCGATCAGCGCGAACGAGTGGAACGACCACCGCGTGTACGTCTCGACCTTCGCCGGTGTGCTCTTGCGCCCCCACCAGCCGCCCGGCCCGCTCATGTCCCGTGTCCCCCCGCCCTCGTGTACCTCAGCGCCGCGGCTCCCAGCGGAACCACCGTCGTACAGCAAACACCGCCAGCAGGGTCCAGGCCACCGCCGTCGCGAGGGCGCCCAGGGCTTCGTAGGCCGACAGGTCGCCGGTCCAGCCGCCGCGCACCAGGGTGACGACGGGGGTCAGCGGCAGCAGTTCGCAGAAGGAGGCCAGCCGGTCGGGGAGCAGTTCCAGCGGGACGAACATGCCGGAGCCGAGCATCGAGACGATCGTCAGCGGCATCGGCGTGACCTGCGCGCTCTCGGCGGTCCGGGTGAAGGCCGCGGTGACGGCCGCGAGCGCGGCGCACATCACGAGCCCCAACAGCAGGCCGAGGACGGCCAGGTGCGGTGCGGACGGCGCGGACATGTCCAGCAGCACCGCACAGGCCGCGATCAGCACCAGGCACTGCGTCAGCCCGGTGAGGACGGACGGCAGCGCGGACCCGCCGAGGATCTCGGCGTCCCGCAGCTCGCCCGTGCGCAGCCGCTTGAGGACGAGTTCCTCGCGGCGGACGACGAAGACGCCGGCGAGGGCGGTGTACACGGCGAACAGCAGGGAGAAGCCGACGGCGGCGGGCAGCACGACGGTGCCGGGGGTCAGTCCCGCCTCGGCGAGGTCCATCTCCTCGGCCGCCGACCGCACGCTCAGCGGCAGTACCAGGGGCACGAACAGCGCGGCGACGAGCGTGCCCTTGCTCCGCCCCAGCAGCGTCAGTTCGGCGCGGGCGAGGGAGGTCATCCGGCTCACCGGTGTGGTCGTGCGCGTGCTCGTGTTCGGTGTCGTGGTCGTGCTCATGCTGCGTACTCCTTCGGCGCCGTCGTCCCCGCCGACGCGTCCTTGGCGATCCCGAGGAACGCCTCCTCCAGCGATGCCGACCGCACGTCCAGCCGGCGCAGTTCCACCCCGGCGCCGTGCGCCCACATCAGCAGTTGGGTGGCCGCCCGCTGCAGTTCGCGGGTGCGCAGCCGGACGGTCCGGCCGTCGACGGTGTGGTCGCTCACGCCCAGTTCGGCCAGCGGCGGCAGGTCGCCCACGAAGTACCCCTCGGGCAGTTCGAAGGTGATCCGGGACGGCTCGCTCGCGGTCACCTCGGCCGGGCTGCCGGTGGCGGCGATGCGCCCGTCGTGCATGATCGCGAGCCGGTCGGCGAGGTGCTCGGCCTCCTCCAGGTAGTGCGTGGTGAGCAGTACGGTCGTGCCGCCGTCGCGCAGCGCGCCCACCAGCTCCCAGGTGTCCCGGCGGCCCTCGGCGTCGAGCCCGGTGGTGGGTTCGTCGAGGAAGAGCACCTCGGGGTCGCCGAGCAGCGCGAGCGCCAGGTCCAGGCGGCGCCGCTGGCCCCCGGACAGCTGCTTCACCCGGACGCCGGTCTTCGCCTCCAGCCCGACCAGCGCCAGGACCTCCCGCTCGGGGCGGGCCCCGCTGACGCACCCCGCCCACATCCGGGCGGTCTCGGCGACGGTCAACTCGGAGGGGAAGCCCCCTTCCTGGAGCATCACGCCGGTGCGGGGCCGTACGGCGGCACGCTCGGTGTACGGGTCGTGGCCGAGCACCCGGACCCGCCCGCCGGCCGGGGCGGCGAGCCCTTCCAGCAGTTCGACGGTGGAGGTCTTGCCGGCGCCGTTGGTGCCCAGCAGGGCGAAGACCTCTCCGCGCCGCACCGAGAAGTCGATCCCGCGTACCGCTTCGAACCCGCCCCCGTAGACACGTCGCAGGCCGGTGACCTCAATCACGTGTTCGTGTTCGTTCGCTTCCATGCTCCGATCATCCCGGCGGCCGGGAGGACCCGGCAGTGCGGGCTGTCATTACTGAACATGACAAATGTCAGACGGGCTACCAGGGGGACGCATGACAAAGGCCCCGGTCGATGACCGGGGCCTTTGATCGAAGAGCGGACGACGAGGCTCGAACTCGCGACCTCAACCTTGGCAAGGTTGCGCTCTACCAACTGAGCTACGTCCGCATTGCCTCCGACCGGCTCTCACCGATCGGCGCGGGCACCAGCCTACCTGATCCACAAGGATGCTCGGTACGGCGGTGCAGAGCGGGTGACAGGAATTGCACACTGCGCCTTCCTCCTGGAAGGAGGATGTTCTACTACTGAACTACACCCGCAAGTACTCCGTGGGCCGGGCCTTTCGGCCTTGCCCCTCGGCGTGCTCCAGACTCTAGCTGATCAGCAGGGGTGCTGCGCAAGTCGGTTGCCGCGAGGGACGGGTGACCGGCCGTCGAGGCGGGTCACCCGGCCGGCTCACTGCGCCGCGGTGAACGCCTCGTAGACCTTCTTGGGGATCCGCCCGCGCGCGGGGACGTCCATCCGGTTCGCCTGTGCCCAGGCGCGCACGGCAGCCGGGTCCGGGGCGACCTCCGTCTGCCGGTACGCCTTGCCGGAGCGCGACCGCTTGCGGCCGGCGTCCACGTAGGGCTCGAGGGCCGCACGCAGTTTCCTGGCATTGGTTTCATTGAGGTCGATCTCGTACGACTTGCCGTCCAGTCCGAAGGCGATCGTTTCCGCCGCTTCCGAGCCGTCGATGTCGTCAAAGAGCGTGACCACGACCTTCTGCGCCACGAATATCGGTCCCTTCATGCGACACCTCTCGTCCGGACGTCCGTGATGACGTGCCGGGACATCGCCGAGATGTCGGCTGTCCGCCTGTAATCGGGCAAAGTATCTGCTAATGACAATTCATTTGTACAGTGCCCGGCAATGCAATGTGAAGCCCGACTAAATCTGCCCGCGTGTCCGGGGCGCAATAGGGATGTGCGGGCAAACGGAGATCTTTCCCGGATCTTTTCCCTGACGCCTCTTCGTGATGCCGAATCGTGATGGCGGTCACGTAGATTCCTCCAACTCTACTCGCGTAGAAATTTTGTGCGGGTAGTCTGAAGGAACCTGCTCAGCACCACACACCGGGAGTGCCAGTGGCACGCGTCGTAGTCGACGTCATGCTCAAGCCGGAGATCCTCGACCCCCAGGGCCAGGCGGTGCAGCGCGCACTGCCGCGACTGGGTTTCGAAGGGATCTCGGACGTCCGCCAGGGAAAGCGATTCGAACTGGAAGTTGACGGGCCGGTCGACGAGGCCGCGCTCGCCCGTATCCACGATCTTGCGGAATCCTTCCTCGCCAACACCGTGATCGAGGACTTCACCGTACGGGTCGAGGAAGTCGCGGAGGCCGCGAAGTGACCGCTCGTATTGGCGTCGTCACTTTCCCGGGCAGCCTGGACGACCGGGACACCCAGCGCGCGATCCGCGTCGCCGGTGCCGAACCCGTCGCCCTCTGGCACAAGGACAAGGACCTCAAGCAGGTCGACGCCGTGGTGCTCTGCGGCGGTTTCTCGTACGGCGACTATCTGCGCGCCGGCGCCATCGCGCGCTTCTCGCCGGTGATGGACACCGTCATCGACCAGGCCAAGGCGGGCCTGCCGGTGCTCGGCATCTGCAACGGCTTCCAGATCCTCACCGAGGCGCACCTGCTCCCCGGCGGCATGCTGGGCAACGACCACCTGCACTTCATCTGCCGCGACCAGAAGCTGCGGGTGGAGAACACGGACACCGCCTGGACCACCGACTACACGGCCGGCCAGGAGATCCACATCCCGCTGAAGAACATGGACGGCCGCTACGTCGCCGACCGGCGGACGCTGGACGAGCTGGAGGCGGAGGGCCGCGTCGCCTTCCGCTACCTGGACGTCAACCCCAACGGCTCGCTCAACGACATCGCCGGCATCACCAACGCGGCGGGCAACGTCGTCGGTCTGATGCCGCACCCCGAGCACGCCGTCGAGCCGCTGATCGGCACCGGCCGCACCGACGGCCTCCCGTTCTTCACCTCGATCCTCAAGAAGCTGGTCAACGCATGAGCCGGACGCCTCTGGACACGGTCGAGCACGCGGCCGCGACCCCCGACGTCGAGCTGCCCTGGGCCGAGCTGGGCCTGAAGAAGGACGAGTACGAGCGGGTGGTGGAGATCCTCGGCCGCCGCCCGACCGGCGCCGAGCTCGCCATGTACTCCGTCATGTGGTCCGAGCACTGCTCGTACAAGTCCTCCAAGGTCCACCTCCGCCAGTTCGGCGAGAAGGCCCCCGAGTCCGACGCCCTCCTCGTCGGCATCGGCGAGAACGCCGGTGTCGTCGACGTCGGCCAGGGCTACGCGGTCACCTTCAAGGTCGAGTCGCACAACCACCCCTCGTACGTCGAGCCCTACCAGGGCGCGGCCACCGGCGTGGGCGGCATCGTCCGCGACATCATCGCCATGGGCGCCCGCCCGGTCGCGGTCGTGGACCCGCTGCGCTTCGGCGCCGCGGACCACCCCGACACCAAGCGCGTCCTCCCGGGCGTCGTCGCCGGCATCGGCGGCTACGGCAACTGCCTGGGCCTGCCCAACATCGGCGGCGAGGTCGTCTTCGACGCCTGCTACCAGGGCAACCCGCTGGTCAACGCCGGTGCCATCGGCGTCATGCGGCACGAGGACATCCACCTCGCGAAGGCGTCCGGGGCGGGCAACAAGGTCATCCTGTACGGCGCCCGGACCGGCGGCGACGGCATCGGCGGCGCCTCCATCCTGGCCTCCGAGACCTTCGACGACGCCAAGCCGTCGAAGCGCCCCGCCGTCCAGGTCGGCGACCCCTTCCAGGAGAAGCTCCTCATCGAGTGCACCCTGGAGGCGTTCGCCGAGAAGCTGGTCGTCGGCATCCAGGACCTCGGCGCGGCCGGCCTGTCCTGCGCCACGTCCGAGCTGGCCTCCAACGGCTCCGGCGGCATGCGCGTCACCCTGGACGACGTGCCGCTCCGCGACTCGACGCTCTCCCCCGAGGAGATCCTCATGAGCGAGTCGCAGGAACGCATGTGCGCGGTCGTCGAGCCCGACAAGGTCGACCGCTTCCTCGAGATCTGCGACAAGTGGGACGTCATCGCCACCGTCATCGGCGAGGTGACCGACGGCGACCGCCTGGAGATCTTCTGGCACGGCGGCAAGATCGTCGACGTCGACCCGCGCACGGTCGCCCACGAGGGCCCGACGTACGAGCGCCCGTACGCCCGCCCGTCCTGGCAGGACGAGCTGCAGGCGGACGACGCGAACAAGCTGCCGCGCCCGGGGACGTCCGAGGAGTTGAAGGACCAGGTCCTGAAGCTGGTGGGCTCGCCCAACCAGGCCTCCAAGCAGTGGATCACCCAGCAGTACGACCACTTCGTGCAGGGCAACACCGTCCTCGCCCAGCCCGAGGACTCCGGCATGATCCGCATCGACGAGGCGTCCGGCCTCGGCGTGGCGATCGCGACCGACGGCAACGGCCGGTACGCCAAGCTCGACCCGTACGTGGGCGCGCAGCTGGCCCTCGCGGAGGCGTACCGCAACGTCGCCACGACCGGCGCCAAGCCCCTCGCGGTCTCCGACTGCCTGAACTTCGGCTCGCCCGAGGACCCGGCCGTCATGTGGCAGTTCGCGGAGGCCGTGCGCGGTCTGGCGGACGGTTGCCGGCAGCTCGGCACCCCGGTGACCGGCGGCAACGTCTCGCTCTACAACCAGACGGGTGAGGCGGCCATCCACCCCACGCCCGTGGTGGCCGTGCTGGGCGTCATCGACGACGTGGCCCGCCGCACGCCGGTCGCCTTCCAGGAGGACGGCCAGCTGCTGTACCTCCTCGGCGACACGCGTGAGGAGTTCGGCGGCTCGGCCTGGTCCCAGGTCGTCCACGACCACCTCGGCGGCCTGCCCCCGAAGGTCGACCTGGAGCGCGAGCGCCTGCTCGCCGAGATCCTGATCTCCGCCTCCCGCGACGGCATGATCGACTCCGCGCACGACCTGTCGGACGGCGGTCTGATCCAGGCCGTGGTCGAGTCGGCGCTGCTGGGGCAGAAGGGCGCGCGTCTGGTCGTCCCCGACGGGCTCGACGCCTTCACCTTCCTGTTCTCCGAGTCGGCGGGCCGCGCGATCGTCGCGGTGCCGCGTTCGGAGGAGGTCCGCTTCAACGACATGTGCGGCGCGCGCGGCCTCCCGGCCACCCGCGTCGGCGTCGTCGACGGCGACACGGTGGAGCTCCAGGGCGAGTTCGCGCTCACCCTCGCCGAACTGCGCGAGACCCACGAGGCCACGATCCCGGCCCTGCTGGCCTGACCCCTCCGCCCTTCCCGCGCGGGAACGAAGCCCTCGCCCGGTCCGCCGGACGGGGGCTTCGGCGTACCGCGGTCCCCACCGAAAAGCGCTTGCGCGAGATTACGTAGTTACGTAATCTCGAAGTCGTGGAACTCGAAGAGCGCATGACCGACCTCGAACGCCGACTGGCGGCGCTGGAAGCGGCCGACCGCACCGCACCCCGCTTCGGTGAGGGCGACTTCTGGGCCATGGAGGGCCTGAAGGCCCAGCTCGCCGAGTTGAAGGCGGCCGACGGAGGGGTGCTGTTCACCGGGGCGGTCCGGATGCCGACCGGCGAGCAGTACGAGTGGCAGCACGGCGCGCTCACCGAAGGGCTGCTGGCCTACGAATGGCCGGACGCCGCCGAGGCGCTCGCCGCACTCGGTCACCCGGTACGGCTCCGGCTGCTCCGTGAGATCGTCGGCGGCCGGCGCACCGCGGCCGAGCTGGCGGAACTGGAGGAGATCGGCACGACCGGCCAGATCTACCACCACTTGCGTCAGCTCACCGGCACCGGCTGGCTGCACACCACCGGCCGCGGCCGCTACGAAGTGCCGCCCGGCCGGGTCGTACCGCTGCTGGTGACGCTCTCGGCGGCGCGTCCCTGACCACTGCCCGGCACAGAGCACGAGGGGGAAGCATGTCCGCACGCAAACTCGCCATGACCGCCTTCCGCGGTCTGCAGCTCGGCTTCATCGGGCTGGTGATCGCCCACATCACCTTCGACTGGGGCTACGCCTGGTGGTGGGACCTCCTGCCCCTGGTCCTGGCGTACGTCCTGGTCATCGCGGTGAACAGGTGGGGCGGCGCACCGGACGCACCTCGCCCGGGCCGTGAGCCGGTCGAGGTCGACCCGCCCGTCACCGGACGCTGGTCCGCGCTGAACAGCCCGGCCGACCGCACCCCGAGCCACGGCGTCCACGCGTACGGACAGACGTACGCCATCGACCTCGTCGCCGAGCCCGAGCCGGGTGCCCGCCCCGGGTTCTCCCTCATATGGCCGCTCGCCCGCCGCTGCTCCGGCTTCCCGGCGTACGGCGCCTCGATGCACGCGGTCGCCGACGCCACGGTCGTGCGTGCCGACGACCGGCAGCGCGACCACCGCAGCCGCACCTCGCTGCCCGCGCTGCTCTACCTGATGCTGATCGAGGGCTCGGTGCGCGAGATGTCCGGAGTCCGTCGGATCCTCGGCAACCACGTCGTGCTGGACCTCGGCGACGGCACCTACGCGGCCTACGCCCATCTGCGGCGCGGCTCGCTCACCGTCCGCGAGGGGGACCGGGTGCGCGCCGGGCAGACACTCGCCCAGGTGGGCAACTCCGGCAACTCCACCGAGCCCCACCTGCACTTCCAGCTGATGGACGGCCCCGACCCGGACACCGCGCGCGGCATCCCGTTCACCTGGCGCGGCACGGGCGTCCCCCGCAACGGCGAGGTGTTCGACATATCCGGTCCGGCGCCGGTCGCCCCCGCATAGGCTTCCACCATGCCCCCGGCCAAGAAGCGCGCCCGTTCCTACGACCCCGTCAAGACCCGCGCCGCCGTGCTGGCGCAGTTCGGGAACGTGCGGGCGGCCGTGCGCACCCTCACCCCCGAGCAGCTCGCGCTGCCGACGCGGCTCGGCGACTGGACCGTACGGGAGCTGGTGGCGCACGTCGGGATGGCGTTGACCGCCGTGGACCGGCTGCTCGACGAGCCCGTGCCCGCGCGGCAGGACGGGCGGCTGCTCGACTGGCCGTCCGCCATCGCCGCCGACGCGGACGCCATCGCCGGCACCGCGCGCCGGCTCGCGGCGGACCACCCCGACCTCGACGCCCACCTCGACGAGGTCGAGCGGCGCTTCACCGCCCGCCTCGACGCGCACCCCGGCGGACGGTTGCTCCCCACCAGCGCGGGCGCCCTGACACTGGCCGACTACGTCGTCACGCGCACCGTCGAACTCGTCGTCCACACCGACGACCTGAACGCCGCCGTCCCCGGCCTCGACGTCCCGTACGACCGTCAGGCCCTCGCCGCCTGCACCCGGCTGCTGGCCGACGCGCTCGCCGCGAAGGCCCCCGGCGGCTCCACGGAGGTGCGGATCCCGCCGTACGCGGTCGTGCAGTGCGTGGAGGGGCCGCGGCACACCCGGGGCACCCCGCCGAACGTGGTCGAGACCGACCCGCTGACCTGGATCCGGCTGGCCGGCGGACGGACGGCCTGGCAGGACGCGGTGGCCGGCGCGAAGGTGAGCGCGAGCGGGGAACGGGCGGACCTCGGACCGTATCTGCCGCTGCTGGGATGAGAGGAACCTGAGGCGGAAGGGGAACCGTTCGCCTCCCGCCTTCGTCGGATCGGCATGTACAGGCAGAAGCACAAGCAGCGCATGACGATTCTGACCGCCGCCGCCGTGCTCGTCCCGTTCCTGGCGGCCTGTGGCAACGAGAAGGCCGGTGCGGGCAGCGGTTCCGCCGACGCGGCACGGTCCCTCGCCGGGACCAGCTGGAGCGTCGACAGTTTCACCGCCGACGGCACCACCCACCGCGCTTCCGACGGCGCGCACCTCACCTTCGACGACAGCGGCCGGGCAGAGGGCAGCTACGGGTGCAACCGGTTCAGGGGCCCGGTCTCCTTCGACGGCGACCGGATCAGGATCGGCGACGGCGACCGCGTGGAGAGCACCCTGATCGCCTGCTCCGAGGAGCTCATGGAACTCGAGACCGCCTTCGTCCGCAGCCTCAACGAGAACGCCCTGAAGGCCGACGTGGACGACGACCGCCTCACCCTCACCACCGACACCGGCGACACCGTCCGCCTCAGCAAGATGAAGGACACCCCGCTGCACGGCACCAAGTGGACCGTCACCACCCCCGCCGCCGACGGCCGCGCCCACCTCACCTTCGACGAGGAGAAGGGCACCGTCGCCGGCCGCCTCGGCTGCAACCAGGTGAGCGCCGACGCCACGGTGCGCGACGGCCATATCACCCTCGGCGCGCCCGCCACGACCCGAATGGTGTGCGAAGACTCACTCATGGACGCCGAGAAGACGCTGACGAAGCTGTTCGACGGCACCGCGGATTACCGGATCGAAGGCCACACCCTCACGCTGACCAGCGAAGACGGAACCCGTGTCCGGGCCGTCGCACAGCGCTGATCCACAGCCGGGGGCACATCCCGCATTCGGACCAGTGGTCGATCTCGCCTACACTCGGGGACGTGCCACGTGGTGACGGACGACTCAACCACGACCTGCTCCCCGGCGAGAAGGGCCCCCAGGACGCTTGCGGCGTCTTCGGTGTCTGGGCTCCGGGTGAAGAGGTCGCCAAGCTCACGTACTTCGGGCTCTACGCCCTCCAGCATCGGGGCCAGGAATCCGCGGGTATCGCGGTCAGCAACGGCTCCCAGATCCTCGTCTTCAAGGACATGGGCCTGGTCTCCCAGGTCTTCGACGAGACCTCTCTCGGTTCGCTCCAGGGTCATATCGCGGTCGGACACGCCCGCTACTCGACCACCGGTGCCTCGGTGTGGGAGAACGCCCAGCCGACGTTCCGCGCCACCGCGCACGGATCCATCGCGCTCGGCCACAACGGCAACCTGGTCAACACGGCGCAGCTCGCCGAGATGGTCGCCGAACTCCCCAAGGAGAACGGCCGCGCCCCCAAGGTGGCGGCCACCAACGACACCGACCTGATCACCGCCCTGCTGGCCGGCCAGCGCGCCGTCGACGGCGAGCCGGTGACCGTGGAGCAGGCCGCGCACGTGGTCCTCCCCAAGGTCAGGGGCGCCTTCAGCCTCGTCTTCATGGACGAGAACACCCTGTACGCGGCCCGCGACCCGCAGGGCATCCGCCCGCTGGTCCTCGGCCGCTTGGAGCGCGGCTGGGTCGTCGCCTCCGAGTCCGCCGCCCTCGACATCTGCGGCGCGAGCTTCGTGCGCGAGATCGAGCCGGGCGAGTTCATCGCCATCGACCAGAACGGGCTGCGCACCTCCCGGTTCGCGGACGCGAAGCCCAAGGGCTGTGTCTTCGAGTACGTGTACCTGGCCCGCCCGGACACCGACATCGCCGGCCGGAACGTGTACCTCTCACGGGTCGAGATGGGCCGCCGCCTCGCGAAGGAGGCCCCGGCCGAGGCCGACCTGGTCATAGCGACCCCGGAGTCCGGCACTCCGGCCGCCATCGGCTACGCGGAGGCGTCCGGCATTCCCTTCGGTGCCGGCCTGGTCAAGAACGCGTACGTCGGACGTACGTTCATCCAGCCCTCGCAGACCATCCGGCAGCTCGGCATCCGCCTCAAGCTGAACCCGCTCAAGGAAGTCATCAAGGGCAAGCGCCTGGTCGTCGTCGACGACTCGATCGTGCGCGGCAACACCCAGCGGGCCCTGGTCCGGATGCTCCGTGAGGCGGGCGCCGCCGAGGTCCACATCCGGATCTCCTCGCCGCCCGTGAAGTGGCCCTGCTTCTTCGGCATCGACTTCGCCACCCGCGCCGAGCTCATCGCCAACGGTATGACCGTCGACGAGATCGGCACCTCGCTGGGCGCCGACTCCCTGGCGTACATCTCCCTCGACGGCATGATCGAGGCGACCACCATCGCCAAGCCGAACCTGTGCCGCGCCTGCTTCGACGGCGAGTACCCGATGGAGCTGCCCGACCCCGAGCTCCTCGGCAAGCAGCTCCTGGAGACCGAGCTGGCCGCCGGCACCGCCGCCCCGGCCGCGGTCGACGCGATCCGCCGCCCGTAAGCCCTGACGGACGACACGAAAGCTCTCACAGTCATGTCCCAGAACACTGGTGCCAGCTACGCAGCGGCGGGCGTCGACATCGAGGCGGGCGACCGCGCCGTCGAGCTCATGAAGGAGTGGGTGAGGAAGACGCGGCGCCCCGAGGTCCTCGGCGGCCTCGGCGGCTTCGCCGGCCTCTTCGACGCCTCCGCCCTGAAGAACTACGAGCGGCCCCTGCTCGCCTCCGCCACGGACGGCGTCGGCACCAAGGTCGACATCGCGCGGCAGCTGGGCGTGTACGACACCATCGGCCACGACCTGGTCGCCATGGTCATGGACGACATCGTGGTGTGCGGCGCCGAGCCGCTGTTCATGACCGACTACATCTGCGTCGGCAAGGTCCACCCCGAGCGGGTCGCCGCGATCGTCAAGGGCATCGCGGAGGGCTGTGTGCTGGCCGGATGCGCCCTGGTCGGCGGTGAGACGGCCGAACACCCCGGTCTGCTGGGTCCGGACGACTTCGACGTCGCCGGGGCCGGTACGGGCGTCGTGGAGGCCGACCGGCTGCTCGGCGCGGACCGCATCCGTACGGGTGACGCGGTGATCGCCATGGCGTCCTCCGGGCTTCACTCCAACGGCTACTCCCTCGTCCGGCACGTCCTGCTGGAGCGCGCCGGGCTCGCCCTGGACGCCCGGATCGACGAGCTGGGCCGCACCCTCGGCGAGGAGCTCCTGGAGCCCACCAAGATCTACTCGCTGGACTGCCTGGCGCTGATCCGCACCACCGAGGTGCACGCGTTCAGCCACGTCACCGGCGGCGGCCTCGCGGCCAACCTGGCCCGTGTGATCCCCGACGGGCTGCACGCGGTCGTCGACCGCTCCACCTGGACCCCCGCGCCGGTGTTCGACCTGGTCGGCCGGACCGGTTCGGTCGAGCGGCTGGAGCTGGAGAAGACGCTGAACATGGGCGTGGGCATGATCGCGATCGTGCCGCAGGAGTCCGTCGACGTGGCGCTGGCGACGCTGGCCGACCGCGGGGTGGACGCCTGGGTGGCCGGTGAGATCACCGACCGCGGCGAGCACGCCACGGGCGCGGCCCTCGTCGGTGACTACGCGAAGTGAGCGACGGTGTGCCGTCCGCGCGGTGGACGCGCGGACGGCACACCGAACCGTGAGGGCTGCCGAGGCAGCACTAAACCCGGTCGGTGACCGGAGTCGCCGACCGGGCTGGTGTTCAGCGCAAGGTCAAGCGCCGCGACGCTGTTGCGAGGACGGGCCGTCCTCGTCCTCGTCGTCGTCCTCATAGAGGTCGGCGTACCGTGCGTACAGGTCGTCGTCTTGCTCATCGTCCTCGAAATGCTCACCATTCGGTGGCTGGTTCGAAGGCGATGCGCCCAGCTCCTCGGCCAGGCGGGAGAGATCAGTCCCACCGCTGTTGTACTTCAGCTGGCGGGCGACCTTCGTCTGCTTGGCCTTGGCCCGGCCGCGCCCCATGGCTCGACCCCCTCAACGACGGGGCTCGACGGCCCCAGAGTCTTGACACGCGTTCATGGTCCAGAACGGACTCTCCGCGGAGAGTCCGGTCCGTAGGGCTTCCACGGTACCTGAGCCCGCGCCCATACGGTACGTCGCCCGCATGACGTGCCCGCGCCCAGAACCTTCGAGGCGCCCCGTCCTCGCTGGTCAACCGCGATTTTAACCACTTATCGACGGTCGACCCGCCGGGAGAAGTGAGAGTTCTCTCCAAGTGCCCTCCGGCGGGTACCGCTCACCTGTGCGAAAGACGCCCCGGGCCGGGCCGCTCGCGCACGCCTCATCGCGCCGGGCGCGCCTCCGCCATCCGCTGCTCGGCGATCCGGTCGGCCGCGGCGGCCGGCGGAATCCCGTCTTCCTTCGCACGTGCGAATATGGCGAGCGTGGTGTCGAAGATCTTGGACGCCTTCGCCTTGCACCGGTCGAAGTCGAACCCGTGCAGCTCGTCGGCGACCTGGATGACACCGCCGGCGTTCACCACGTAGTCCGGCGCGTAGAGGATCCCGCGGTCGGCGAGGTCCTTCTCCACGCCCGGGTGGGCGAGCTGGTTGTTGGCGGCGCCGCAGACCACCTTGGCGGTCAGCACCGGCACGCTGTCGTCGTTCAGCGCCCCGCCGAGCGCGCACGGGGCGTAGATGTCCAGGCCCTCGGTGCGGATCAGCGCCTCGGTGTCGGCGACGGCGGACACGCCCTGGGGGTGCCGGTCGAGGATCCGCCGCACGGCGTCCTCGCGCACGTCGGTGATCACGACCTCGGCGCCCTCGGCGCGCAGGTGCTCCACCAGGTGGTGGCCGACCTTGCCGACGCCCGCGACACCGACCTTGCGGTCGCGCAGCGAGGGGTCGCCCCACAGGTGCTGGGCGGCGGCCCGCATGCCCTGGTAGACGCCGAAGGAGGTGAGCACGGACGAGTCGCCCGCGCCGCCGTTCTCCGGGGAGCGGCCGGTGGTCCAGCGGCACTCGCGGGCCACGATGTCCATGTCGGCGACGTAGGTGCCGACGTCGCAGGCGGTGACGTACCGGCCGCCGAGCGAGGCGACGAACCGGCCGTAGGCCAGCAGCAGCTCCTCGGACTTGATCCGCTCCGGGTCGCCGATGATCACGGCCTTGCCGCCGCCGTGGTCGAGCCCGGCCATGGCGTTCTTGTACGACATCCCGCGCGCGAGGTTCAGCGCGTCGGCGACGGCCTCCTCCTCGGAGGCGTACGGGTAGAAGCGCGTACCGCCGAGGGCGGGGCCCAGCGCGGTGGAGTGGATGGCGATGACGGCCTTGAGGCCGGTGGCGCGGTCCTGACAGAGCACGACTTGCTCGTGGCCCCCCTGGTCCGAGCGGAACAGGGTGTGCAGGACGCCGTCAGATACGTCGGTCACTGTGGTGACTCCTGAGTAAGTAGCGGCGGGTGGGGTCGGCCCCCGTAGAGGTGGCGGGGACCGTGGCACGAGATTAGATCCTCGTGCGCCCACCGGCGGCACCGTGTCCCGGATCACCTCCGTCCGGAGTACCGCCGTGCGTCGATTTGCGCGGTTTCCCACCCGTCCGGGCGGGGGCCGGACAGGTTTTCGCGACGGTCCTCGGGGGAGGGAGCAGGCGTGCCCAAGGTGTCCTCGGTGATCGTCCCCTACGCGACCTACTTGCGCGTGTACGAACCGCTGGCCGCCTTCCCGGAACCGGAACGCGGCCACTGGGCCCGTTACGCCCGCCGCCCCGACCGCCCCTCCTACCAGGAGGAACTCCGCCGGGCGCTGGCCGACCTCGCGCCCACCCCGCCGGTGCCGGTGCCGGTGCACGAGAGCGACGACGCGTTCGTCCTCGAGGTCGGCGGCGTGGTCTGCGTCTGCCCCTGGCGCACCCGGTTGCGCGGCTGGCAGGCCCTGGGCGAGCTCGCCGAGGACTTCCCGCCGCCGGTCCTGGACGCCCTCCTGCCCCCGGTCGTGCGCCACCAGGCGACCCGGGACTACGAGCGCTGGCTGGCCGACCACCCCGACGCCCGGCCGTGGATCCGCACCGCGACCTGGCAGGTGCCGATCAACTGGTTCGTGCTGTTCGCGGACGACGAGCGGGAGTACGGCAAGGGCTCCGCCGACGAGGCGCCCATCCTGCGCTACCGGACCCCGATGGTCCAGGCCCGCCGACGGGTGGCGCGGGGGCTGCGGGCGCTGCGGGACGCCGTGGACGAGAGCCTGCTGATCGACGGTCTCGTGGACGTCGGGCGGTGGCTGGAGGAGTTCCATCCGCGCTCACTGGTCGAACTCGACTACGGCGGACTGGTGCACGCCCTGCCGGCCGGCACGCTCGAGGGCGACCACTCGGCGGCGGACGTGGCCGAGGGGATCGCCGCGCTGCGCCGGGGCGACGAGGAGGGCGCGGGGGAGGCCTACGGGCGCCTCGTGGAGCGCTGGCGTTCGGTTCGCGACCTGCGTTCGGCGAACTGACGTTTGACCAAACGCCGTTCTTGGGGTTTCGTCTTCGCCCTGGGGTGTCTGAGGTTCCGTCAGCGCGGGCCCGAGAACGGACGTAGGCGTCGATCCGGGCGTATGTCCCAAGCGCGCCAAGCGTGACGGACCGCACTTACGTGGCCCTTGCGCCCCTTGCCCGCCCTCATGCCAAAATAGGACAAGGAGTCCGGCGAGGGCTCCTCCGTCCTGATGTGCTCGACTATGGGCGGAATCTCGGCAATGCATGCTTTGGGGGGTCTGGTGACTCCTGATCGCTGCTGTGACTGATCGTCACAGTGGCGTGACTGTCCGCTATGGCACGGTCCATCGGCTTCCGCGGCTGATGAACACCTGGGAGGGCAATTCCATCGGTTTGGCCGACGTGGCTGGACAGATGGTGTAGTTGTAGTGCCGAGGACAAGCCGTTCGTCCTATAACCGACTCGACTCGCGTCCGCCATTTCGGGCAACGCGGGTCAAGGTGCAGAATTTAGAGGAAAGAACCGAGAAGGTTCGGTTCTCCCGAGGAGGCCGCTCATGACCGCTCGCACCCCTGATGCCGAGCCGCTGCTGACCCCGGCTGAGGTCGCCACCATGTTCCGCGTCGACCCGAAGACGGTCACGCGCTGGGCGAAGGCAGGCAAGCTCACGTCGATCCGCACGCTCGGCGGGCACCGCCGCTACCGCGAAGCCGAGGTCCGCGCACTGCTCGCGGGCATTCCGCAGCAGCGCAGCGAAGCCTGAACAACCGTATGAACCGGGCACAACCGGCTGGTCCCCCACCGGCCGAGACGCCCGGGAACCCTGGCTCCAAGCGACGCGGGGACTGCCCCAACAGGCCCCTCGCCCAAGCTGATCAGAGCTTTCCAGGCAACTGAACAAGGGTGCGTCGTCGATCGCGCTGGACCCCGCCGGGTCCAGCGCGATCTTTTTTGTGCGCTCATGGGGGTCGGGCCGGCTCGGGCGGGGGTCCGGAGGACGCCCTGTGCGCGGGCTTGTCGGACTCTGGGGACGGCTGGGGGATCACCTGTGCGCCGGCCGGCGAGCACCTCTCCGAGTGGTGCAATTGCACATATTAAATTGACCTGTTGTAGGAGAGGTGTAAGTACAGCACTTCCCAAAACTCATGCGGTGACACCCGTCACATACCAGTCGGCTTGTTGAGTCCGTGGCATATGCGCTAAAGGGAACGGGCGTTGGGGCCGGGTTGTTCCCCGGCGGGTCGGGAGGCGTCCCGGGAGGTGTCCGAGGGGCGGGGCGCGGAGTCCATCGCCAGCCGCAGGAGGCGGTGGCAGATCGGGCAGTGGCGGGTGAGGTGCCGGTACGACGACGCGGCCGACAGGTGCGCACGGAGCAGCGCCCGTGTCTCGTGCCCAGCCGATGCCGCCATACGCCACCTCCAGGTGGGCACACGGAGCGGTGCCCTGCTTCCTGGAGTACCGAGGGACGGCGGGCCCGTCAAGACGGCAGAGGGCCGCACAGCGCCCCGCACGAGCGCAGGGGCCCGGGTCCGAGGACCCGGGCCCCTGTCATGAGAACGGCCCGCGGTCTCTCGCGGGGCGGGATCTCATGCGGAAGGCCCGCACCCCTCGCGGGATACGGGCCTTCCGGTAACTGCGGTCCTGACGGGATTTGAACCCGCGGCCTCCACCTTGACAGGGTGGCGAGCACTCCAAACTGCTCCACAGGACCAGGTTTCGCGGCGCTCACGCGACGGAGTCGCATATTGGATTCCGCCTTCGTTGCGCTGCGAGAAGGACTGTACAGGAGGTGGAGCCTCCTGGTCGAACTCACCCTGTGTGCGGGTTCCGTCACGGCACCGCCGCGTCGATCGCCTTCACGATCCGCTTGTCCGACACGGGGTACGCCGTACCGAGCGCGTGGGCGAAGTAGCTGACCCGCAGCTCCTCGATCATCCAGCGGATGTCCCGCACCTGCTGCGGCACCGGCCGCCCCTGCGGCAGCTGCTCCAGCAGCCACGCGTACTCGTCCCGCATCTCATGGACCTTCTCCATGCGCGTGGTGTCCCGCTGCACGTTCGCCGGCATCTGCTGCAGGCGCCGGTCCGCGGCCACCAGATAGCGCATCAGGTCCGGCAGCCGCCGCAGCCCTGCCTCCGTCACGAAACCGGGCCGCACGAGCCCGTCCAGCTGCCCCCGTACGTCCTGGAGGTTCGGCAGCAGCGCGGGGCTCCGTACGCCCTTCAGACGGCGCTCGCAGGCCTGCCACGCCGCCAGCACCTGCTGCACCTGGCCCACCGCGCGGACCGTCGTGTCGACGATCTCCGCGCGGACCTTGTCGTACAGCTTCCGGTAGGACTCCTCGTCCCACACCGGCCCGCCGAAGTCGGCGATCAGCTTGTCCGCCGCGGCCGTCGCGCAGTCGTCGAACAGGGCCTGCACCGAACCGTGCGGATTGGCGGACAGCGCCAGCTTCTGCGCGTTCGTCAGCTTCTCGGACGCGAACTTCGCGGGGTTCACCGGGATCCCCAGCAGGATCAGCCGGCGCGTGCCCTTCCACATCGCCTCCGCCTGCTCGGCCTCCGTGTCGAACAGCCGGACCGACACCGTGTCACCGTCGTCGACCAGCGCCGGGTACGCCTTCACCGGCTGACCGGCCCGCCGGGTCTCGAACACGCGGGTGAGCGAACCGATCGTCCAGTCCGTCAGCCCCTTGCGCTCCAGGGACTCGCCGCCCTCACGCTGCGCCGTGGCGGCGGCCGCCTGCGACAGCGCCTGGCGGGCCTTCGGCCGCAGCCTGAGCCTGAGCGCCTCCAGGTCCTTGTCCTCGGCGATCTTGCGACGCCGCTCGTCAACGATCCGGAACGTCACCTTCAAGTGGTCCGGAACGCGGGACCAGTCGAAGTCCTCCGCCTCGAAGGGCACCCCGACCATCCGCTTCAGCTCACGGGCCATCGTCACGGTCAGCGGCTCCTGCAGGGGGACCGCACGCTCCAGGAACGCCTTCGCGTAGTTCGGCGCCGGCACGTAGTTCCGCCGGATCGGCTTGGGGAGCGAACGGATCAGCTCCGTGACGACCTCCTCGCGCAGCCCCGGGATCTGCCAGTCGAACCCCTCGTCCGTCACCTGGTTCAGGACCTGGAGCGGTACGTGGACCGTCACACCGTCGGCGTCCGCACCCGGCTCGAACTGGTACGTGACCCGGAACTTGAGCGGGCCCTGCCGCCACGAGTCGGGGTAGTCCGCCTTGGTGACCGCCTCCGCCGACTCACGGATCAGCATCTCCCGCTCGAAGTCGAGGAAGTCCGGCTGCTCGTGCCGCTTGTGCTTCCACCACGAGTCGAAGTGCGCCCCCGACACCACGTGTTCGGGGATCCGCTGGTCGTAGAAGTCGAACAGGGTCTCGTCGTCGACCATGATGTCCCGGCGCCGGGCGCGGTGCTCCAGCTCCTCGACCTCGGTCAGCAGCTTCCGGTTGTCGGCGTAGAACTTGTGGTGCGTCCGCCAGTCGCCCTCGACCAGCGCGTTGCGGATGAACAGCTCCCGGGAGACCTCCGGGTCGATCCGGCCGTAGTTCACCTTGCGCTGCGCCACGATCGGCACGCCGTACAGCGTCACCTTCTCGTACGCCATCACGGCCGCATGGTCCTTCTCCCAGTGCGGCTCGCTGTACGTGCGCTTGAGCAGGTGCTCCGCGAGCGGCTCCACCCACTCCGGCTCGATCTTCGCGTTGACCCGCGCCCACAGCCGGGACGTCTCCACCAGTTCGGCCGACATCACGAACCGCGGCGGCTTCTTGAACAGCGCCGAGCCCGGGAAGATCGCGAACTTGGCGTTCCGCGCGCCCAGGTACTCGTTGCGCCCGCCGTCCTTGCGGCCGGTGCCCGGACCGGAGTCCTTGGACTCCTTCACGTCCTTCATGCCGATGTGCGACAGCAGACCGGCCAGCAGGGAGACGTGGACGCGGTCGTCGGGGGCGTCCTCCTCGTTGAGGTGGATGCCCATCTGCTTGGCGACCGTGCGCAGCTGCGTGTAGATGTCCTGCCACTCGCGGATCCGCAGGAAGTTCAGGTACTCCTGCTTGCACATCCGGCGGAACGACGACGAACCGCGCTCCTTCTGCTGCTCGCGGACGTACCGCCACAGGTTGAGGTAGGCGAGGAAGTCGCTGGACTCGTCCCGGAACCGGGCGTGCTGCTGATCGGCCTGCGTCTGCTTGTCGGCGGGCCGCTCCCGCGGATCCTGGATGGACAGCGCGGCGGCGATGACCATCACCTCGCGGACACAGCCGTTCTTGTCCGCCTCCAGCACCATGCGGGCCAGCCGCGGGTCCACCGGCAGCTGCGCCAGCTTCCGCCCCGTCTGCGTCAGCCGCTTGCGGGGATCCTTCTGCGCCGCGTCCAGCGCGCCCAGCTCCTGGAGCAGCTGCACGCCGTCGCGGATGTTGCGGTGGTCCGGCGGGTCGATGAACGGGAACTTCTCGATCTCGCCCAGGCCGGCCGCCGTCATCTGCAGGATGACCGAGGCGAGGTTGGTGCGCAGGATCTCCGCGTCCGTGAACTCCGGACGGGCCAGGAAGTCGTCCTCGCTGTACAGCCGGATGCAGACACCGTCCGACGTACGGCCGCAGCGGCCCTTGCGCTGGTTGGCGCTGGCCTGCGAGACCGGCTCGATCGGCAGCCGCTGCACCTTGGTGCGGTGGCTGTAGCGGGAGATGCGGGCGAACCCGGGGTCGATGACGTACTTGATGCCCGGCACGGTCAGGGACGTCTCGGCCACGTTCGTCGCCAGGACGATCCGGCGGCCGCTGTGCTGCTGGAACACCCGGTGCTGCTCGGCGTGGGACAGCCGGGCGTACAGCGGCAGCACCTCGGTCGACCGGTACCGCTTCTTCGTGAGCGCGTCCGCCGTGTCCCGGATCTCCCGCTCACCGGAGAGGAACACCAGGATGTCGCCGGGTCCCTCCGCCATCAGCTCCTCGACGGCGTCCGTGATCGCGGTGATCTGGTCCCGGTCGGCGTCCTCCGAGTCCTCCTCAAGGAGCGGCCGGTACCGCACCTCCACCGGATACGTGCGCCCGCTGACCTCGATGATCGGCGCGTCCCCGAAGTGCCGGGAGAAACGCTCCGGGTCGATGGTCGCCGACGTGATGACGACCTTGAGGTCCGGGCGCTTCGGCAGCAGCTGGGCGAGGTAACCGAGCAGGAAGTCGATGTTGAGCGACCGCTCGTGCGCCTCGTCGATGATGATCGTGTCGTAGGCGCGCAGCTCACGGTCGGTCTGGATCTCCGCGAGCAGGATGCCGTCGGTCATCAGCTTGATGAACGTGGCGTCCGGGTTCACCTGGTCGGTGAAGCGGACCTTCCAGCCGACGGCCTCGCCCAGCGGCGTGTCCAGCTCCTCCGCCACCCGCTCCGCGACCGTACGCGCGGCGATCCGGCGGGGCTGCGTGTGCCCGATCATGCCCCGGACACCCCGGCCCAGCTCCACGCAGATCTTCGGGATCTGCGTGGTCTTGCCGGACCCGGTCTCACCCGCGACGATCACCACCTGGTGATCACGGATCGCCTCGGCGATCGCGTCCTTCTTCTGGCTGACGGGCAGCTGCTCGGGATACGTGACCGCCGGCACCCGGGCGCGCCGCCCCGCCATCCGCTCCTCGGACGCGGCGACCTCCGCCTCGATCTCGGCGAGCACGGCGGCACGGGCCTCCGGCTTGCGGATCTTGCGTGCGCCCTCGAGCCTGCGCCCGAGCCGGTGCGCGTCGCGCAGCGACAGCTCGGTGAGGCGGGAGGCGAGGGAACCGAGAGCGGGGGCAGAGTGCGTAGACATACGGACTCCAGGGTCTCATCCCGCGAAAATTCGCGGCCAATGATTTTGCCGGGGCACATGTGCGGGGGCACACAACAAGGCCCCGATCAATGATCGGGGCCTTTGCTGTGGCTGGGGCCGGGGTCGAACCGGCGACCTATCGCTTTTCAGGCGATCGCTCGTACCAACTGAGCTACCCAGCCGAGGTGTTTCACGTGAAACACCAGCGGTCCTGACGGGATTTGAACCCGCGGCCTCCACCTTGACAGGGTGGCGAGCACTCCAAACTGCTCCACAGGACCAAGCGTGTCGTACGACAGTGTCGCACAGGGTGGTGCGTGCCCCCAACGGGATTCGAACCCGTGCTACCGCCTTGAAAGGGCGGCGTCCTAGGCCGCTAGACGATGAGGGCTATCGGCCCGCCTGGGCGCTTCTCAGCGCGTCGGGGACGTGAGAAGCATATGGGATGGCGGGAGGGATCGCCAAAACGGTTTATGGAGCGGGCGTCGAGGGGGTGGCCGAGGAGGTCCCGGAGGAGGGGGACGGCGAGGTGGTCGCGCCCGGCTGGTTCTCCTTCGGGAGGTGGCGGCTGACCTCCGCCGTGGTGAGGCCGAGGCCGCCCAGTTCGATGGAGTCCCAGGCCTGGAGGCGGCGGGTGTCGCGGTCGAAGTAGAGGATCGACGTCTCGATCGGGTCCGGGTACTTCCCCTCGATGGCGCGCAGGCCGCTGCCGCCGGTGGAGCCCTCGACGCGCAGCCGGGTGCCGTACCGCATGACCTCCGTCTCCTCGCGGTGGATGTGGCCGGACAGCACCAGCGGCACGGTGCCGTCGACCTCGCGTGCCGCCGACGGCTCGTGGACGACCGCCACGTCCACCGGGGTGCCGGCGGTCCGCTGGTCGCGCAGGGCGGAGGCGAGCCGGGCGCCCGCCAGTTCCTGGGACTGCTCGGCCCCGGTCCGCTGCGAGCGGTCGGGGGTGAACTGCGGGTCCCCGATGCCGGCGAAGCGCAGCCCGGCGACGGTCTTCGCCCTGCCGTCGTCGAGGACGTGGACGTTCTTCAGGCCTTCGAGATAGCGCTGGGTGACCAGCGAGTCGTGGTTGCCGCGGACCCAGACGTAGGGGGCGCCCAGGTCCTCGACGGGGTCCAGGAAGCCGTTCTCGGCGGCGGTGCCGTGGTCCATCGTGTCGCCCGAGTCGACGATCACGTCCACCCGGTACTGCTCCACCAGCGAGGCGATGATCTTCCAGCTGGCCGGGTTGAGGTGGATGTCGGAGACGTGCAGGACGCGCAGGGTGGTCGGGTCCGGCTGGTAGGCGGGGAGGGTGGAGGTGGCGTCGTAGAGCTTGGTCACGTTGGTGACCAGGCGCGCCAGCTCCTTCTGGTAGACGTCGAACTCCGTGACGATGCTGCGCGCGTCGCCGACCAGGGACGGGGCGGAGGAGAGCAGGCCGGAGAACCTGGGTTCCAGGACGGAGTCGGGGTTCCAGGTGGCGTACGCGGTGCCGCCGGACGCGGCCAGCAGGCCGAGGGCGAGGCCGCCGGCGGCGAGGGCGCGGCGGGGGCGGCGGTAGACGGCGAGGCCGAGGGCGGTGGCGCCGGTGACGACGGCGACGCAGGAGCGTACGGCGAGGTCGGCGGTGCCGTGGGTGATGTCCCGGGTGACCTCGTCCTGGAGGCCGGAGAGGCGTTCGGGGTGGTCGACGAGGGCCTGGGAGCGCTCGGGGTCGAGCTGGTCGACGTTGACGTCCAGGCGGACGGGGGCGATGTGGCTGTCGAGCTGGAGGGCGCCCAGGGGAGAGATGTTGATCTTCGTGCCGCCGGTGACGGAGGGGCGCAGGGTCATGGTGGTGTTCATGGGGCCCACGGGGACCCGGACGTTGCCGACGATCAGCAGGCCGAGCCAGGCGCCGAGGACGACCACGGCGACGAGGCCGGCCGCGCGCGCCCAGGGCCGCGGCTGCGGGGTGAGGGCGAGCGTCGCGGTGGTGGGCCGGGGGGAACGCCGGCGGCGGGTGAGGGCCCGCGGGGCCCGGGGGAGGCGGTGGAGGGCGTTCAGGACGGCGGAGGGGACGCGGGCCATTGGTCCCGTATGCCCAAGTCGGTGGCCGGATATGCCGGGCCCGCGCGCAACTCGTACGGACGGCTCGTACCCGACAATGGCTTCGTGCTGGAGATGACGCGCGAGATGTTCGAGGAGCTGGTCTCCGAGGCGCTGGACCGGATTCCGCCGGAGCTGACGCGGCTGATGGACAACGTCGCGGTGTTCGTCGAGGACGAGCCGCCGGCGGACGATCCGGAGCTGCTCGGGCTGTACGAGGGGACTCCGCTGACGGAGCGGGGCGAGTGGTACGCGGGGGTGCTGCCGGACCGGATCACCATCTACCGGGGGCCGACGCTGCGGATGTGCGAGTCCCGGGAGGACGTCGTCGCCGAGACGGAGATCACCGTGGTGCACGAGATCGCGCACCACTTCGGGATCGACGACGCCCGGCTGCACGCGCTCGGCTACGGATAGGCCGTACGCGTGTCTTCTCGAGGGTGGTGGGAGTTGGGGTTGTTGACCCTGTACTCCAACCGGAGGTGGCCCCGTGCGCCGCTTGTACGTACCCGTCCGCCTGGCCGCCACGGTCGTGGCCGTCGCCGCCGCCACCGGCTGCATGAGTGTGGGTGAGGACGGTGCGGGCGGGAACGCCGGACCGTCGCACTCCGCGGGGAGGCCGGGCGGTGAGGCGCCGGACGGGGGCGCCGCGGTGTCGGGCGACGGTGCCGGGTACGGCGCCGCGTCGGCCGACGGGCCGCGCGGCGACGGCAAGGGCAGGGGCGAGGGGCGCAAGGGCAAGGGGAAGAAGGGCGGGGCGGGGAAGGCGGCGTCCGCCGAGGCCTCGCCGTCCGCGGGGGCGAGCCGGTCCGCGCCGGCCGACGGCGGGCCGGGCGGGCCCGCGGGACCGACCCCGGACGACCGGCCCGTTCCCCCGGAGCCCTCGCGGACACCGGATCCGCAGCCCTCCCCGACGCAGCCCGAGCCGTCGGTCACACCCCAGCCGACGCAGGCAGAGCCGTCCTCGTCGGCGCACCAGCCGCCCGAGACGCAGCTGGAGCAGCGGGAGCCGGCGCCGGAAGCGGGGGAGCCGGTCTAAGTCCCTTGCCCCTTCTCCAGCGCTTCCCCGCCCGTCGGACACCGCGCTCACCTGCCGATTTGCTTTCGGGGGTCCTGGGTGCGTATGGTGGCAGATCGTTTGATCCTATTTGCCCGGCGCCACTGCAGAGCGCGCCGTGTGGCGCGTACTCTCTCCCTTGCCGTGGTGGACCGCATCGAGGCGGTCGTAATTGCGAACTGCGAATCACGGAGTTGACGGGCGCGTGCCGAAGAGACTCCGGAAGGTTTCGCATTCGTATGCCCATCGCCAGTACTGATCACGTCGTCGTGCCCGAGAACACCGAGGACACCGACATCACCCCCGCCCCCGAGGCGGCCCCCGAGATCACCTTCGCCGACCTCGGCCTGCCCGAGGGCGTCGTGCGCAAGCTCGCGCAGAACGGCGTGACCACCCCCTTCCCGATCCAGGCCGCGACCATCCCGGACGCCCTGGCCGGCAAGGACATCCTCGGCCGGGGCCGCACCGGCTCCGGCAAGACCCTCTCCTTCGGCCTGCCGACCCTGGCCACGCTGGCCGGCGGCCGGACCGAGAAGCACAAGCCGCGCGCCGTCATCCTGACGCCGACGCGTGAGCTGGCCATGCAGGTCGCCGACGCGCTCCAGCCGTACGGGGACGTCCTCGGGCTGAAGATGAAGGTCGTCTGCGGCGGCACCTCGATGGGCAACCAGATCTACGCCCTCGAGCGCGGCGTCGACGTCCTCGTCGCCACCCCCGGCCGTCTCCGCGACATCATCAACCGCGGCGCCTGCTCCCTGGAGGACGTGCGGATCGCGGTCCTCGACGAGGCCGACCAGATGTCCGACCTGGGCTTCATGCCCGAGGTCACCGAGCTGCTGGACCAGGTTCCGCCGGGCGGCCAGCGGATGCTGTTCTCCGCGACCATGGAGAACGAGATCAAGACCCTGGTCGACCGGTACCTGAAGGACCCGGTCAGCCACGAGGTCGACGCGGCGCAGGGCGCGGTGACGACCATGTCGCACCACATCCTCGTGGTGAAGCCGAAGGACAAGGCGCCGGTCACCGCGGCCATCGCCTCCCGCAAGGGCCGCACCATCATCTTCGTCCGCACCCAGCTGGGCGCCGACCGCGTCGCCGAGCAGCTGCGTGACGCCGGTGTGAAGGCGGACGCGCTGCACGGCGGCATGACGCAGGGCGCGCGCACGCGCACCCTGGCCGACTTCAAGGACGGCTACGTCAACGTCCTGGTCGCCACCGACGTCGCCGCGCGCGGCATCCACGTCGACGGCATCGACCTGGTCCTCAACGTGGACCCGGCCGGCGACCACAAGGACTACCTGCACCGCGCGGGCCGCACGGCGCGCGCCGGCCGCACCGGCACCGTCGTCTCCCTGTCCCTGCCGCACCAGCGCCGCCAGATCTTCCGGCTGATGGAGGACGCGGGCGTCGACGCCACGCGCCACATCATCCAGGGCGGCGCGGCCTTCGAGCCGGAGGTCGCCGAGATCACCGGCGCCCGGTCGATGACCGAGGTGCAGGCCGAGTCGGCGGGCAACGCGGCGCAGCAGGCCGAGCGTGAGGTCGCCCAGCTCACCAAGGAGCTGGAGCGGGCCCAGCGCCGCGCCTCCGAGCTGCGCGAGGAGTCCGACCGGCTGCTGGCCCGGGTCGCGCGGGAGCGCGGCGAGGACGTCGAGACGGTGGTCGCCGAGGCGGCCGAGGCCGAGGTCACGCTGCCGGAGCAGCCGACCGCGCGGGACGTCGAGCGGACCGAGCGCGTGGAGCGTGCGGAGGCACCGGCGCCGTACGAGCGGCGCGAGCGCCGGGACGACCGCCGTGACGACCGTGGTGGCTTCCGCCGTGACGAGCGTCGTGACGACCGTGGCGGGCGTCCCTTCGAGCGTCGTGACGACCGCGGTGGCTTCAACCGTGACCGTGGTGACCGCCGTGACGACCGTGGCGGCTTCCGTCGCGACGACCGCCGTGACGACCGTGGTGGCTTCCGCCGTGACGAGCGTCGTGACGACCGTGGCGGGCGTCCCTTCGAGCGTCGTGACGACCGCGGCGGCTTCAACCGTGACCGTGGTGACCGCCGTGACGACCGTGGCGGCTTCCGCCGTGACGAGCGTCGTGACGACCGTGGCGGGCGTCCCTTCGAGCGTCGCGACGACCGCGGCGGCTTCAACCGCGACCGTGACCGCGGTGAGCGCGGCGGCTTCCGCCGTGACGACCGCGGCGGCCACCGCGGCAGCGACCGCCCGTTCAACCGCGACCGCCAGGGCGACCGCCCCGGTTTCCACTCCGGCTCCCACGACCGCCCGTACGGCCGTCGTGACGACCACCGCGGCGGCGGCTCCTTCGGCCGCCGCGACGACAAGCCGCGCTGGAAGCGCAACGGCTGACACGGCCTCATCCGGCCGACCGGGAGGGCCCGCACGACACCCGTCGTGCGGGCCCTCCCGCGTTCCGCGCGGGACACGTCCGGACCCGCCTCGGCGATACCCGATCGGAGTCCCGGCCACGTCCGGCTATGCTCGGGTAGGCAACATCGCCAGGGGCCCTTAGCTCAATTGGCAGAGCAGTGGACTTTTAATCCATTGGTTGTGGGTTCGAGTCCCACAGGGCCTACCTCTCGCAGGCAGCGGCACACCGCCTCTGACCTGCTGCGCGGCGCTCGGATCGGCTTCGGCCGGCTCGGGCGCCGCGTCATTTCACGGGGCGCCCGTCCCGGTTCGGGTCGAGGAGCTGCACGGCGACCCCGGTGAGGACCAGGCCCGCCGCGATGAGGAGGCCGTCGGGGACGACGATGCCCGCGGCGAGCATGGTCACCCCGACGGCCAGCGCGCACCAGGCGCCCGTGCGCCGGTACTCGCGGGGGCGGGCCGGGCGGCCTTCGGAGAGCGAGCGGACGAAACGGGGGTCCTCGTGTTCGAGACGGGCCGCGAGGTCGACCAGGCGCTCGTCGTCGGACTGGGACACGGCTCCTCCTTCCCAGGGGGCGGCCGTCCGGCGACACCGCCGACGGCCATCGCCCCGTGACACCGGGGCGTAAGCGGGCGAACCCTCGGCCTGCCGCGAACTCGGCTCGGTACAAAGGAGTTTGCCCTTCCGCCGACGCCGTCACCCGCCCGGTACGGCAGACTCCAGCGTCGCCCACCGCCACCGGCCGCGGCCATCCGTCGAGGGCCCCATCCCGCCCGGGTTCCGGTGCGTACCCGGGTCGCCCGGCCGGCCGTGGTTGCGGGGGAAAATGGGGGCTGTCACCGATGGCGCGGGGCGCGCCCGGCGCGCAGGCCGGGATGACGGCCCGCGCCGCGCCCCCGGACCGCGGGCCGTCGGCTCCCCCGCACCGGGAGCCGTGGCGAGCGGCCGACGGCGGGGAGCCGGTACGAGGCGCCTCCGTCCTGGCGGGGATCCTCCTGCTGAACGCCGTCGTGCTCGTCGCCGGCGCGCTGCTGCTCCGCGCGGGCCCCGCCCCGCCGCGGCACCCGGTGCGCGCGGTCACGACGCCGGACCTGTCCGCCCCGGACACCGTCCGGCGGCCGGCGGGCGCGGCGAGAGCGCCCGGCTGATCACCCCGTTCCCCACCGTGCCGGACCGGCGGGAGGGCGAGCGCGCCACGAGCAGCGCCCGCGCCTGTTGTCAGACTGGACCCCCACAGGCCCGCCCGCCCTCCCGGGAGTAGGAACCGATGCCCCACCCGTACGTCCTGCTGTCCGCCGCCGTCTCCCTCGACGGCTACCTGGACGACACCGGCCCCGAGCGGCTGCTGCTGTCCGGTCCGGCCGACTTCGACCGGGTCGACGAGGTACGGGCGTCCGTGGACGCCATCCTGGTCGGCGCCGGCACGATCCGCGCCGACAACCCCCGGCTGCTGGTCAACTCGCCCGAGCGGCGCGCCGCCCGCGTCGCCGGGGGCCGGGCCGAGTACCCGCTCAAGGTCACCGTCAGCGGCTCCGGCGACCTGGACCCGGCGGCCCGGTTCTGGCACATCGGCGGTGAGAAGGTCCTCTACACGACCGACGAGGGTGCCGGGCGCGCCCACGCCCTCGGCCTCGCCGCCGACGTCGTCCCGCTCGGCGCCGAGCTCGACTGGCGGCTGCTCCTTGAGCACCTGCACGCCGAGCGCGGGGTCCGGCGGCTCATGGTCGAGGGCGGCGGCACGATCCACACCCAGCTCCTCACCGAAGGGCTGGCCGACGAGCTCCAGCTGGTCCTCGCCCCGCTGTTCGTCGGCGACCCCGAGGCCCCCCGCCTCTTCGGCCCCGGCTCCTACCAGGGCGGCCGGCTGCGGCTGGTCGAGAGCCGCCCGATCGGCGACGTCGTCCTGATGCGCTACGAGCCCACCGCCCCCGGCACCGGCCCGCTGCCCTCCGCCGCCGACCACCACTGGCTGGCCCTCGCCTGCGAGCTGGCCGCCGAGTGCCCGCCCTCGGAGACGGCGTTCAGCGTGGGCGCGGTCGTGGTGGCCGCCGACGGTACGGAGCTGGCGCGCGGCCACTCCCGGGAGGGCGCCGATCCGGTGGTGCACGCGGAGGAGGCCGCGCTCGCCAAGACCGACCCCGCGGACCCCCGGCTCGCCGGCGCCACCGTGTACTCCAGCCTGGAGCCCTGTGCCCGCCGCGCGTCCCGGCCCGCGCCCTGTGCCCGGCTGGTCCTGGACGCGGGGGTGCGGCGGGTGGTCACGGCCTGGCGCGAGCCGGACACGTTCGTGGCGGGCGCCGACGGCAGCGCGGTACTGGCGGCCGGGGGCGCCACCGTCGTCGTCCTGCCGGAGCACGAGGACCGCGCCAAGGCGCCGAACGGACATCTGCTCGACCGCTGAAACCGGGCCGCCGGCAATGGATGTGCGCCGGGTCCTGCGGATGGCGTACACTGGTTTCACCGACGCGGGGTGGAGCAGCTCGGTAGCTCGCTGGGCTCATAACCCAGAGGTCGCAGGTTCAAATCCTGTCCCCGCTACTGAAGGCCGAGGGCCGGAATCCAAGGATTCCGGCCCTCGGTGTTTTCCGTTCCTCCTCCGCTTCCCGCTCTCACTCAGCGTGAGCGGTCCGTCCCGCAGCGCATAACAACTGACGTACGGTCAGAAACCGTCCGTCGCGCGAGACGGCCTGAAGCACGGTCAACTCGCCCGTTTTTGACCGCCCGTGGGAAGTAAGTCCACCCGGAAATCGTTAATGATCAAGAGGAACGGCTTGGAATCAGGCCCTCGCGTCTATTAACGTTCGATAACGCAGCGCGGTCGTCCCAGCCGTCACAGAAGTCGGCTCCGTGCGCACGCGCCGAATCCCGCGAGGGAACCGGGGAACCACCACCATGGGGTGAATCGCGTGGATACCACCGTGGAGACACGGCTCGTATACGCGCGTAGGAGACCTTCCCGCTCCGAACCCGTCAGCTAACCCGGTAGGCGAAGACGGAAGGAAAGGAGCGCGCCCACGTGGCGTCCAACCCGCCTGCCCCCGAGGCCCCGTTCAAGCCGAGCGACACCTTCGCCTACGGCGCCGGCCGCGCCGACGAGGGGCCCTTCGAGGAGTGGAACCCCACCGCGGAGTCCGTTCGCCCCGTACGCGGCCGGCATCGCGTCTCCAAGCAGCGCGGCGGAGGACTCGCCCGCAGCTCCACCGTCCTGGGCGTCGGCGTCATCGCCGCCGTCGGCGCCGGCGGCATGGCCAGCGCCCAGACCGGCAAGCCGCCGGTTTCGATCTCCATGCCCGACCTCCCCAACGTGGGTTCCCTCATCTCCGACGAGGAAACCCCCGAGGGATCGGCCACCCCCCTCAGCACCCTCGGCATGACCGCCGCCGACACCGAGCAGGGCTCCGCCGACGCCGGTGAGGCGCTGCGCACCAGGATCATGGCGCAGGTCGAGCAGCAGCAGGCGCAGGCCGAGAGCAAGGCCGAGGCGGAGGCCGTCGCCGCCGCCGAGAAGGCGGCCGCCGAGGCCGCCGCCAAGGCGGAGAAGGAGGCCGAGGCCAAGGCCGAGGCCGCCAAGAAGAAGGCGGAGGAGGAGGCCGAGAAGAAGGCCGAGGCCGAGCGCCTCGCCAAGCTGGCCAAGCAGTACGCGCTGCCGACCTCCTCGTACACCGTCACCTCCACCTTCGGCCAGGCCGGCGCCTACTGGTCCTCCGGTCAGCACACCGGCCTCGACTTCGCCGCCCCCACGGGCACGCTGATCAAGGCGGTCCACACCGGCACGATCACCTCCGCCGGCTGGGACGGCTCCTACGGCTACAAGACCGTGCTCACGCTCGACGACGGCACTGAGATCTGGTACGCACACCAGTCCTCCATCAGCGTCAGCGTCGGCCAGAAGGTCAACACCGGCGATGTGATCGGCCGTGTCGGCTCCACCGGCAACTCCACCGGGGCCCACCTCCACCTGGAGGTCCACACCGGCGGCTCCGCCTCGGGCATCGACCCGATGGCCTGGCTGCAGAGCAAGGGCCTCACGGTCTGAGCGACCCGGCTTCCCACGCCCTGAACCCCGGCAGTCCCGACGACGACCTCTCGACGTCAGGGCCGCCGGTCAGGTGCTCTCCGGGGCGGTGCGGACCCGTCAGGGCCGGTGGGCGTTCGGGTCGTACGCGCCGTACGGGTACCCGTACGGCGGCTCTCCGTACGGCGGCTGCCCGTAGCCGCCGTACCCGCTATACCCGCCGTACACCGCCCACGGCGCCGCGGTGACCGGAACCCGGGGCGCGGTGGCGCGGGCCGCGTGCTCCAGGGCCGGCCGGGCCGCTGCCCGCCGGTGCCACAGCTCCAGCAGCAGCTCACGTTCCCGGGTGACGAAGTCCGGCCCCGCCCGCCCGAGCCGCCCCCGGTGCCGCAGGAACGCCAGCGACGTCGCGTACGCCTCGTACGCGGCGACCGACCGCGCCGCCGCCCGCCCGCCGCAGCGGCGCGCGTACCGCAGGGCGACGCGCCGCGCCCGCATCGAACCCAGCGCGAACGGCTCCGCCGCGTCGAGCCACCCGGCGGCCACGTACGCGGGCAGCTCCTCCCGCACGGTCCGCAGCTCCCGCTGCCGCGTCCACACCACCAGCCAGGTCAGCAGCCCGAACACCGGCACCATGAACACCGCGTACACCGCGAGGAAGCCGTACTGGCCGAGCGTCGAGGAGCCGTTCCACAGCGCGTGCACGCCCATCGCGAGGAGCAGCCCGCCGAGCGGCAGCAGCACGCGCCGGACCCGCTGCCGGTCCGCGGACAGCGCGGCGACGCCGAAGCCGATCCCGGTGAGCACGGTGAACAGGGGGTGCGCGAACGGCGACATCACGATGCGGACGAAGAAGGTCGCCGCGGTGACCGAGGCGATGCCGCTCTCGCCGGTGAGCTGGTCGGTGCCGAAGGCGGTGCCGAGGTAGAGGATGTTCTCGGTGAACGCGAAGCCGGTGGCGGTGACCCCGGCTATCACCACGCCGTCGAGGATCCCGGTGAAGTCGCGTCTGCGGAACAGGAACACCAGCAGGACGGCCGCGGCCTTCGCGGACTCCTCCACCACCGGCGCTATGACGGTCGAGCCCAGGGTGTCGGCGCCGGTCGGGTCGGCGGTCGCCGTCGCTATCCACCGGGTGGCGAAGCTGTTCGCGACGATCGCCATCAGCGCCGCCGCACAGGCACCCCAGGCGAAGGAGAACAGCAGGTTCCGCCAGGGGCCCGGCTCGACCCGGTCCAGCCACCGGAAGGCGGCGACGAGCAGCGGTACGGGCAGGACGGCGAGGCCGAGCCCGACCAGGAACCCCCGCGTCCCGGTCTGCTCGCGCACCAGCGCCAGGATGACCAGCCCGGACAGCGCGAGCAGCGTGATCAGCGCGCCGTACCGCACCCAGGGCCGCTGCCACCAGTGCGCGTGCCGCGGCGCTCCGCCGGGGGCTGCGCCGGGAGGCGTCGGGTACGGGGGACTGGTGGCCACGGGATCGACCCTCACGAGGCGGGGCTGTATCAGGCTCGGTCTGCTGCCTGCTCGTCCTGCGGTACGCGGCGGAAGAGCACGTCGTTCACGACATGACCCTTCTCCAGTCCCTGCGCCTCGAAACGGGTGAGCGGCCGGAAGGCGGGACGCGGCGCGAAACCGCCGTCCGGCCGCGTGTTCTCGAAGCCGGGGTGCGCGGTGAGCACCTGGAGCATCTGCTCCGCGTACGGCTCCCAGTCGGTGGCACAGTGCAGCACCGCCCCCGGCGCGAGGCGGCTCGCGGCGAGGGTGAGGAACTCCGGCTGGATCAGCCGCCGCTTGTGGTGCCGCTTCTTCGGCCAGGGGTCGGGGAAGTAGACGCGCAGCCCGCCGAGGGAGCCGGGGGCGAGCATCTCGCGCAGCAGGATGATCGCGTCGCCGTTGCCGACCCGTACGTTGGTCAGCCCGAGCCGGTCGGCGAGGTTGAGCAGATTGCCCTGGCCGGGGGTGTGGACGTCCACGGCGAGGATGTTGGTGGCCGGGTCGGCGGCGGCCATCCGCGCGGTCGCCTCGCCCATGCCGAAGCCGATCTCCAGGACGACGGGGTGGTCGTCGCCGAAGAACTCCGCGAGGTCGAGCCGCCGGCTGCCGTCGATGTCGAAGCCCCAGGCGGGCCACAGCCGCTGCAGGGCGTCCGCCTGCCCGGTGGTCACCCGGCTGCGCCGCGGCTGGAAGCTCCGGATCCGCCGCTCGAAGTGCGATCCGGCGGGATCGGCCTTCGGCCCGTCCGGGAACCGGGGCTCCCCCTTGGCCCGGGCGGGGCGGGTCGGCACACCGGGGGTGTGCGCCGGGTGCGGGGCTTCGGAAACGTTCACGGAGTCAGACACAGTGCTGTCGATTTTACGGGGGCACGGAAAACGGCCGCCGCGCCCTCAGCGTCCCGCCCTCTCCAGTGCCGCCAGGGCCCGCCGCGCGACCTCGCGGCCGATCGGCAGGGACGCCGTCGCCGCCGGTGAGGGGGCGTTCAGCACATGGACCGCGCGGGCGGTCTCCTGGATCAGGAAGTCGTCGGCCAGGGTGCCGTCCCGCAGCACCGCCTGGGCCCGCACCCCGGCCGCCGCAGGCACCAGGTCGTCCTCCCGCACGGCGGGCAGGAGGCGGCGTACGGCGCGGGTGAAGGCCTCCTTGGACAGCGAGCGGTGCAGTTCGCCGGTGCCGTACCGCCAGTGGCGGCGGGCCAGGTGCCAGGAGCCCGGCCAGGACAGGGTCGCCCCCAGCTCGCGCGGACGCACCGTGCGCCAGTCGTAGCCCTCGCGGGCCAGCGCCGGTACCGCGTTGGGGCCGACGTGGACGCCGCCGTCGACGCCCCGGGTGAGGTGGACGCCGAGGAAGGGGAACGCCGGGTCGGGCACCGGGTAGACCAGGCCGCGCACCAGCTCCGGCCGGGTCAGCTCGTAGTACTCGCCGCGGAACGGCACGATGCGGGCGCCGGGCTCGTCGCCGGTGCGGCGGGCGATCTCGTCGCAGTGCAGACCCGCGCAGTTCACCAGCACCCGGCCGCGTACGACGTCGCCGCCGGCCGTCAGGACGGCGACTCCCCGGTCGGGGCGGCGGTCGACGCGTGTCACCCGGGCTCCGTAGCGGATCTCCGCACCCGCCTCCCGCGCGACCTGAGCGAGCCTGCGGGTGACCGCGGTGAAGTCGCAGACGCCGGTGGTGCCGACGTGGATGGCGGCCAGTCCGTCGACCTCCGGCTCGTACTCCGCGATCTGCGCGCCGCACAGCTCGCGGACCGCGATGCCGTTCTCCCGGCCGCGCTGGACCAGGGCGTGCAGCCGGGGCAGCTCCTCGCGGGCCGTGGCGACGATCAGCTTGCCCGTCACGGCGTGCGGGATGTCGTGCTCCGCGCAGAACTCGACCATCTCCGCGGCGCCCGACACCGCGTACCGGGCCTTCAGCGAGCCGGGGCGGTAGTAGACGCCGCTGTGGATGACGCCGCTGTTGCGGCCCGTCTGGTGCCGGGCGGGGCCGGGCTCCTTCTCCAGCACCGTGACCCGGGTGCCCGGCGCCGCACGCGTGAGCGCGTACGCCGTCGACAGGCCGACGATCCCGCCGCCGATCACCAGCACGTCGCAGTCGTACGACCGCCCGGTCATCACCCGCACCACCTCCCGCGTCCGATAGTGCACTGCGCCACTGACGACGCCTTCAAACCCGGGAGGCGCCTCGGGATGCGATTCGGGTCGGGCCGTGGTGCGTGGTGCGATTCGGGACAGGCCGCGGTGCGTGGTGCGGGGCGGGTCAGGCCGTCGTCATCAGCAGCGGGCGGGCGCGTTCGCGCAGTTCGACCACGCGGGGTTCGTCGCCGTAGGGCTCCAGACGGTGCAGGAGGTCCTTGACGTACTCGGTGGTGCGGGCGGACGAGATGCGGCCCGCGACCTCCACCGCGCGGACGCCCTGCTCGCAGGCCGCGTCCAGGTTGCCCGACTCCAGTTCGGCGACCGCCGAGACGACGAGCCGCAGTCCGTGCGAGCGCACGAACTCCTCCGTCGGGCTGGACAGCGCCTGCTCGGTGAAGCGGCGGACCTGGCGGGGCGCCTTCAGGTCGCGGTAGCACTCGGCGGCGTCGGCGGCGAAACGGTCGTAGGAGTAGAAGCCGAGCCAGGTCGGGTCGCTGTCGCCGGGGCGGGAACGCTCCAGCCAGCTCTCCGCCGACTTCAGGGCGGCCCCGGCCGCCTGGGCGTCCCCCGCGCGGGCGTGCGCGCGTGCCTCGACGAGGCGGAAGAAGCTCAGGGTGCGGGCGGTGGCCAGGCCCCGGTTGCGCTCCAGCGCGGCCTGGGCGAGGTCGACGCCCTCGTCGCCGAAGCCCCGGTAGGTCGCCTGCAGCGACATTGAGGCGAGCACGTAGCCGCCCAGCGGGACGTCGGCCGCCGCGCGAGCCAGGCGCAGGGCCTGGATGTAGTAGCGCTGGGCGGCCTCCTGCTGGCCGGTGTCGAAGGCCATCCAGCCGGCCAGGCGGGTGAGTTCGGCCGCCGCGCCGAAGAGGGAGCGGCCGACGTCGTCGGAGTAGGAGCCGAGCAGCAGCGGGGCCGCCTCGACCCTCAGGCATTCGGGGACCATCGACGAACGCCAGTCCCCTCCGCCGTACTTGGAGTCCCAGCGCCGGGCGTCCTCGGCGGCCTCCCGCAGTTTGCGCACATCGCTGTGGCCGACTTTGGCCGGTGCGCCGGAGCCGTCGGCGGGGTTCGCCTCACGCGCCACCGAACTGTCGGCCGGGGTTATCAGCCAGCGTGAAGCGGGCGTCGCGTACGCGCTCACCGCGAACGATCCGGCGAGCGACTGCCAGATGCCGCCGGAGCCGGCTCTGCGGCCGGCGAGGTCCAGCCGGTACAGCTCCGTGGCGGAGCGCACCGCCTGTCCGACGTCACGGGGGAAGGCGAGGCCCACCTCGGGTGCGGGATCCGCGTCCGCCAGGCCGATCTCGTGGAGCGGCACGGGCCGGCCCAGCTTCTGGCCGATGGCGGCGGCGATCAGGTGCGGGGCCGCACCCTGCGGCACCATGCCCTTCGACACCCAGCGCGCCACCGACGTCTTGTCGTAGCGAAGCGTCAGTCCCCGCTGGGCGCCGAGGTCGTTGACGCGTCGCGCGAGGCCCGCGTTGGAGATTCCCGCGAGGGCGAGAACGGCGCCGAGCTTTTCGTTCGGCCCGCGTTGCTCCCTGGACATGAGCCACCCCTCGACACAGACGGCTGCCGCGCTGGCATAACCACGCGGCATTCGTAAACCCAGCGTAGTTCGCCGCATCCCAAGCGTTAAGGGGCATTCTTCCGGATGGCGGGATTGTGGTCCGTACTGAAGTGCGGGTCCGATACGCGCAGTTGCGGCGCGCTCCCGGTGTGTGGCCGTGCGCCTGTACGTGCGCTCTTCTCCGGCCATCGCGGGAGCGGTTCCATGGGTGGTGCGTGGGTCGGCCCGCTGTACTGGATCCAGTGGGCTGGGGGACACCGCCGCCTTCATCCCCGCGGGCGGCGGAACGGTCCGGGAGGCGTGCTCCGTCTCCCGGACCGCACGACCGCCCAGCGGTGCGCAGAGCCTGTACGGAGCGTGTTCGAGACGGATCTCACCGCTTCGATTTGGCTGAAAATCGACCTCGCTCTTTCGGGTGTATCACCGCTTCTACCCTGGTAGTTGACGGCGCGTTGGGGGTCGAGGGGGCGCGTGACGGGGGCGCATTCGCGTCGTGGCGGCATCGCCGGCCGCGTGGCGCCGGTGCGGTGACTCCTCTGCGGCGGGCGCCTGTCCGGGGCGGGGCGTGTGTCTCCGCCGGGGCGCGTTCGACGGAGCGCATACGGCTCCGGCACCCCTCCTGGGCGCCTCCTTCATGGCAGCATGGGGACCGGTTCGTACGGTGCACTGGTGGTCCACAGTTCGTGGAGGCGGCGATGCGGTGGTTGGTGGGATGGAGCAGCACCGCCGCGGGAGCCGTGGGTTTCGGCCCCACAGGATCCGCCGGCGCCACCGGGGTGGACGGCGAGACCGTGCACCCCGTGGGATCCCAGCTGCTGTGGGGTGACCCCGACCCGCTCTGGGCGGTCGGCGACTGGCGCCCCGACGAGGTACGGGTGGTCGAGGCCGACGAGCAGACCCGGATCGCCGTCCTCGGCACGTGCGGGGCCTCCGACGAGCAACTGCGCGTCGCCCTGTTCGCCGCACGGGGCGGGGCGCTGCGGCACCTGACCGCCTGGCCGGGAAGTTACACGGCGGTGGTGCAGGTGGGGCGCCGGGTCACGGTGTGCGGTGACCTCGCCGGCGCCCGGCCGGTCTTCCACACCCCGTGGGCGGGCGGTACGGCGTACGCGACCGCCGCGCTGCCGCTCGCCGACCTCATCGAGGCCAACCTCGACTTCGGACACCTCGCCGCGCTGCTCGCCGCCCCCGACGTGCCGGCCGCGCTCCACGACTCCACCCCGTACGACGGCGTGAAGCGCATTCCGCCGGGGCATGCGCTGATCCTGCGCGCCGGGGCGCGCGAGATCGCCGGGTACGAACCCGTCGCCTCGCTCGCCGTCGCCGCGCCGCCGGCCGACCCCGGCCACGCGGTGGACGCCGTACGGGACGCGCTGGTCGAGGCGGTACGGACGCGGCTGTCCGCGCCCCGGCACGTTCCCGGCGCCGGTATCGATCCCGGGCCCGTGCCCGGGATGGGGCCCGCCGAGCGGCGGGCGGCCCGGGGCACGCCCGTGCCGGGCATCGGGGCCGACCTGTCCGGCGGACCGGCGTCCGGGGCGCTGGCGCTGCTGGCCGCGGGGCTGCCCGGGATGCCGGGGACCGTGCTGGGGCACGGGACGGGGGCGGGGGAGCGGCTGCTGGCCGTCACCTTCAACGACCTCGCGGGCGGGTCCGGCGGCGGGCGGGACGACGCCGAGCTGGAACGGGCGGGGGCGCTGGCCGCCAATCCGCGGTTGCACCACGTGGTGGTGGCCGGTGCGGAGTCGACCCTGCCGTACGTCGATCTGGACGGGCCGCTGACGGACGAGCCCGGGCCCTCGCTGGTGTCGGCCGCGCGGCACCGGGCGCGGCTGGCGGCGGGCAGCGCGGACCACTTCACCGGGTACGGGGCGAAGCAGGTGCTGGACGCGCATCCGGCGCGGCTGGCCGATCTGCTGATGGACCGCAAGCGGCGGCATCTGGTGCGGCCGGTCGCCGCACTGGCCAAGGCGGACGGTTCCGTGATGGTTCCCGCGCGCGTGTACGCCGCCGCTCGGCGACTGGCGCGTACGCCGTACCGGGTGGGGCTGGAGGCGCTCGCGGAGCGGCTGCTGCAGCGGCGGCTGGACGATGACGGGCCCGGGGGCGCGGCGGATGCCTCGCTGGCCGCGCTGACCTGGGGGAGACCCGGGCCGGCGGCGCGCTGGCTGACGGGTGAGGCGCTGGCTGAAGTATCGGTTCGTCTGCAGGCGTCGACGCGGCGGTCCGAGGTGGGGCCGGGGCAGCGGCCCGGTGACTTCCGGGCGCGGGCGGCGCTGGCCCGGCACGCGGCGGACCTACGGGTACTGGAGCAGGCGGCCGAGATCCGGTCCCAGCGGCTGCACGCGCCGTTCCTCGACAACCAGGTCGTGCGGGCGTGCCGGGCGCTGCCGGAGGCGCTGCGGGTGCAGCCGGGGGCGCGGGCGTCGATCCTGCGGTCGGTGCTGGAGGGGGCGGGGGTGCGGGAGCTACCGGCGGGGTGGGGGGCTCCCGGGGCCGTCGGCTCGGCGGCGGCGTCGGCACGGACGGGGCTGCGGGTGGCGGCGGACTCGCTGGTGGCGCTGTTCGACACGCCGCTGCTGGCGGAGGCGGGGCTGGTCGAGGCACGGGTGGTGCGCAAGGCGCTGCGGAGCGCGGCGGAGGGTGAGCCGCTGCCGCTGGACGGGCTGGCGGATCTGGTCGCCCTGGAGGTGTGGCTGCGCCGTCTGCTGGCCCGCAGGGGGACCTGCTGGACGGGCACCCCGGCCCGCCAGCGTGCGGTACCGGGCGGAATCGCCCCCCAGCGCGGCGCACTCGGCGCCGGCGCGGCCGGCTCACGCTGAGACTTGCCTGCGGCGCGGCGCCGGGTCCCCTTCCCGCCGTACGCGGTTCCCGCCGCTTCCGCGGGCAGTCGTGCCTCCCCCAGTGCCTTGAAGGGCCTGGGAGGTGTCCCCAGGGCGATGGGGGGCCCCCCGCCCGAGCGCAGCCGAGGGTGGGGGAGGGTGGGCGGTGGGGGTACCTCCCGCTCATGGGGGTCCCTCCCGCTCGAGTGAAGCCGAGAGTGGGGGAGGCACCCCGCGAGCGCCGGGCCGCGCGAACACCCCCCCGGCCCACCCCAACGCGGCGCATTCGCAAAACGCCGGCCCGCTCCAACGCGGCGCACCCGCAAAGCACCGGGACCGCGGCCCCCGCGACCAGTCGACGCGGAGCCCCCCGCAAGACCCCGGCCGCGCAGACCGACCCCCGGCACACGCTCACGCGGGGCACCCTGCAAGCACCGGGCGGCCGCCCGCACACACCGGTGCTCCTGAGCCACCCCCTACGCCGGGCGTGAGCGCAACCCCTCCAGCAGGATGTCCAGCAGCCGCGCCGACGCCGCGGCCTGCTGCGCCGCATCCGGCAGGGACGGCGCCGCCGTCGCGATCACCAGCAGGACGTCCGACACCGACACATCCGGCCGGAGTTCACCCGAGGCCCGCGCCCGGTCCACCAACTGCCCCACGACGTCCAGCAGTTGCGCCGCCCCCGCGTCGTCCGCCCCCGCCACGGCCACCGGCGCCACCGGTGCCTCCGGCACCAGCCGCAGCTCACCCGCCGCCTGCGTCCGCTGCTGCGGCAACCGCGCCTGGTCCGGCAGACCGTGCTCCTCCGCCACGCCCACCCGCAGCACCTGCGGCGGCAGCAGCCGCCCCGCGCCGGACGCGACCGACGTGCGCAGGAAACGGGACAGCGCCGACCACGGCTCGTCCTCCTGGCCGAGCGCCGCCCGTGCCTGGTCGGTCAGCCGGGAGGTCTCCTCCTCGGCGATCCGCCGCACCAGGACGTCCTTGCTCGGGAAGCGCCGGTACACCGTGCCCACGCCGACCCGTGCCCGGCGTGCCACGTCCTCCATCGGCGCGCCGTAACCCAGCTCGCCGAAGACCTCCCGCGCGGCACGCAGTACGTGCTCCAGATTGCGCTGGGCGTCCACGCGCAGCGGTGTCGTGCGCGCTCCGTCCGGACGTCCGCCGCCCGTGGGCGCGCCCATCGTCGCGCCGGCCGCGAGAGCGGAAGACCAATGAGAGTCCTGAACATGCATATGTGTTCCCCCGGTAATGACGTCTCCCCCCGGAGACTTCTCCCCGCCATTGATGGCCGGGGCGTGTGGAACGGGTCCGGCTCGTCGGTCCCGCCCGTCGCGAGCCCGATGAGCGCATTCCCCTACACCCCGTCGACAGACGAACATAGTTGAGAGGGAGTCAATTCAGAAGGGGCAGGTTCCGCACGGAGCGCCCCTCGATCGGAGTACGGGTCGTGTACGTCCCGAATGTACCCCTGGGCGGGGGCAGGCTCACCGCTGCTGACCTGTGAGGATTCCGGTAAGGGCGGTGAATCGGCCAACCAGGGGTGTGCGGGCCTTCCGGTCACACAATTCGTCGGGGCTGTGGACAAACGCAAGCGACGGGTGCGTCATGGGATGGTGAAGGAACGTGCGCGCATTCTCGTTGTCGGCGGCGGCTACGTCGGGATGTACACGGCCCTGCGCCTCCAGCGGAGACTGAAACGGGAACTCGGGCGGGACGAGGCCGAGATCACGGTCGTCACCCCGGATCCGTACATGACGTACCAGCCCTTCCTCCCCGAAGCGGCCGCCGGTGCCATCTCCCCTCGGCACGTCGTCGTACCGCTGCGTCGTGTCCTCGACCGGTGCCACGTCGTCATCGGCGAGGTCACCGGCATCGACCACGCCGCACGCACCGCCACCGTCAGCACGCTCGCCACCGGCGAGGAGGGCACGGGAGGACGGCAGGTCGCTTACGACGAACTGGTGCTCGCGCCCGGTTCCGTGTCGCGCACCCTCCCGATCCCCGGCCTCGCCGACCACGGCATCGGCTTCAAGACCGTCGAAGAGGCCATCGGCCTGCGCAACCACGTGCTGGAGCAGATGGACATCGCCTCCTCCACGCGTGACCCCGCCCTCCGGGACGCCGCCCTGACCTTCGTCTTCGTCGGAGGCGGCTACGCGGGCGTCGAGGCGCTCGGTGAGCTGGAGGACATGGCCCGTTACGCCGCGCGGTACTACCACAACATCCGGCCCGAGGACATGAAGTGGATCCTCGTCGAGGCGTCCGGGCGGATCCTGCCCGAGGTCGGGGAGGAGATGGGGCGGTACACCGTCACCGAGCTGCGCCGCCGCAACATCGACGTACGTCTCGAGACCCGTCTGGAGTCCTGCGCCGACCGGATCGCCGTGCTCAGCGACGGGTCGCGCTTCCCCACGCGTACGGTCGTGTGGACCGCCGGGGTCAAACCGCACCCCGTCCTCGCGGCCACCGATCTGCCGCTGAACGGCCGGGGCCGGCTGAAGTGCACCGCCGAGCTGGCCGTGGACGGGGCCGCGCACGCGTGGGCCGCGGGGGACGCCGCCGCCGTCCCCGACGTCACCGCGCGGGAGCCGGGGCGGGAGTGCGCCCCCAACGCGCAACACGCGCTCCGCCAGGCGCGGGTCCTCGGGGACAACGTCGTCCACTCCCTGCGGGGGGAACCACTGGAGACGTACGCCCACAAGTACGCCGGTTCCGTCGCCTCCCTCGGCCTGCACAAGGGCGTCGCCCAGGTGTACGGGCGCAAGCTCAAGGGTTATCCCGCCTGGCTCATGCACCGGACCTACCACCTCAGCCGCGTCCCGACCTTCAACCGGAAGGCCCGGGTCGCTGCCGAGTGGACGCTCGCCGGGCTCTTCAAACGGGAGATCGTCTCCCTGGGATCACTCGAACACCCCCGAGCGGAGTTCGAACTGGCGGCCGGTGGAAAGCCTTCCCAGGACCCCCCGCACAACCCGAAGGGGTCGTCCTGACCGGACCCAGGAACTCCACCGGCCGGCCCGGCGTCTGACGGATGTCGACCCGGTCGGCACCCTGCCAGACTGGTCCACCACCGCGGGCGGGCCCCCGCCCACCCCGGTGCGGCCCCCGGGGCCCCGGCCGGTCCCGGTTTCCGGCCGCCGACAACTACACGAGGCAAGGATTCGTGAACTTCACGCGCTGGAGCGCCCGGCTCCCCGGAACGCAGCGCCGCGCCGCAGCGCGGAACGAGCAGGCGGTCTCCCCGGACCGGCGGGGAGAGGGCTCCGTGCCCGGGGCCCGCGCCGAACAGCTCACCGACGACGTACGGCCCGTACCCGCCGTCGACGAGCTCAAGGTGCGCGAGGTCCTGGACCACGTCCCCTCCCTCGTCGCCCTGGTCCACGGTCCCGACCACCGCATCGCCTACGTCAACGACGCCTACACGGCGGCCTTCGGCGCCCGCCCGATCGGCGCCCCCGCGCGCGGGGCCCTCCCCGAACTCGAGACACTCGGCCTGCTGCCCCTCCTCGACCAGGTCCTGCGCAGCGGAAAACCCCGCACGGTGAAGTCCCGCAAGGCCCCCGACGGCCGCTCCTACACCTTCACCTGCACCCCGGTCACCGAGGTCGAGGGCCGTGGCGTGCTGGTCTTCGCCACCGACGTCACCGACCACGCCGAGGCCGCCGAACGCCTGCGCGCCAGCGAACGCCGCCAGCGCGAGACCGCCGTCACCCTCCAGCGCTCCCTCCTCCCCCAGGAACTGGAGGAGCCCGACGACCTGCGCGTCGCCGCCACCTACCACCCCGGCGGCACCGAGGCCGCCGTCGGCGGCGACTGGTACGACGTGATCACCCTGGGCGGCGGTCGCACCGCCCTCGTCATCGGCGACGTCATGGGACGAGGAGTGCGCGCGGCGGCGGTCATGGGGCAGCTCCGTACGGCCGTACGGGCCTACGCGCGGCTCGACCTCCCCCCGCACGAGGTGCTCCAGCTGCTCGACGGCCTCGCCATGGAGATCGACGCCAACCAGATCGCCACCTGCGCGTACGCCGTCCACGACCCCAACGAGGGCCGCCTGGTGTACGCCTCCGCCGGCCACCTGCCCATCCTGGTCCGCGACGAGAACGGCACCGTCCGGCGGGCCGACGAACCGACCGGCCCCCCGCTCGGCACCGGCGGCTGGATGCACGCGTCCGGCTCCGTCCCCCTCGGCCCCGGCTCCACCGCCGTCCTCTACACGGACGGCCTGGTCGAGCGGAGGAACGAGGACCTGGACGAGGGCATCGCCGCCCTGGAGCGCGCCCTCGCCGGAGCCACCGGCAGCCCCCAGGTCGTCTGCGACCGCCTGGTCCGCTCGGCCGGCGTGACCCCGGACCACGACGACGACGTCGCCGTGCTGGTCCTCCAGCACCCCGCCCGCAAGGGCGCGGAGAGCGAGCTCTTCCGCAACGCCGCGCTGGAGCTCCTCGGCGGTGTCGAGGCGGCCCCCCGCGCGCGTGCCTTCGCCTCCGGCGTGCTGACCAGCTGGCGCTTCCCCGTCGAGCTGCACGACCTGGGCGTCCTGGCCGCCAGTGAACTGGTCGCCAACTCCCTCCAGCACGGCACCCCGCCCATGCGGCTGCGGCTGCGCCGCACCGACCGCCGTCTGATCATCGAGGTCACCGACGGCGACGACCACCTGCCGAGGCGCCGTCGCGCGGAACCCGGCGACGAGTCCGGCCGGGGCATCGCGATCGTCGCGACGATCGCCTCCGGCTGGGGCAGCAGACGCACCCCGGGCGGCGGCAAGGCGGTCTGGTGCGAGTTCCTCCTGCCGAAGACGCCCGGCTCGTAACCGAGCCGGGCGTACGAGGCGGGGCCTACGGGAGTGAGGCCGGAGCGCGTGACTCAGACGTGCGCCGGAGCCTGCCCCGCTGTCGCGCCCCCCTGCACCACCACACGGCTCCGCGCCACCGACGGCTGGTTCTGCACATCCGTGAGCTGCCGCCCGAGCCGTACCGCCAGCACCGTGATGCCCAGCGAGAACAGCAGGAAGATCACGACGTACGGAGCGTGCAGCGAGGCACCCAGCGGCCCGCCCACCGCCGGTCCCACGGCCAGCGCGAGCTGCTTCACCAGGGCGAACGCCGAGTTGTACTGCCCCGCCATCCCGGTCGGCGCGAGATCGGCGACCAGCGGCGCGAGCGTCGGCGACAGCATCGCCTCACCGAGCCCGAACAGCGCGTACGTCGAGATGAACGCGGCGGTCGCCATCGTCTGGCTCCCGTTCCCCAGCCCCGCGTACCCGGCCACGGCCCACGCCACGGCCCAGATCAGCCCCACGGACGCGATCACGCGCGAGCGCTTGCGCCGCTCGACGAACCGCAGCACCGCGAACTGCGCCACCACGATCACCAGGGTGTTCGCGGCCAGGGCGGTCCCCAGCGCGGAGGTGGAGATGCCGGCGGCCTCGACGCCGTACGCGCTCAGCCCCGACTCGAACTGCCCGTAGCAGGCGAAGAACAGCACGAAGCCCAGCACACACAGCTGCATCATGGCCCGGTTGCCCAGCAACTGCTTCCAGCCGGCCTTGGCCGACTGCGCCGGAGCGCCCCCGACTCGCGGCGCGTGCGGCATCCGCGCCGTCGCCATCACCACGACCAGCAGCAGGAACATCGCCGCCTCGAGCGCGAAGAGGAGGACGAAAGAGCTCGCTTCCGTGGGATCCACGAGGTGACCGCCGATGAGACCGCCGACGCCGAGCCCGAGGTTCTGCAGGAAGAACTGCATGGCGAACGCCCGCGACCGGTTCTCCATGGTCGAGCAGTCCACGATCATCGTCGCGAGCGCCGGCTGCATCACCGCCTGCCCGGCGCCCAGCGCCGCCGCCGACAGCAGCACGCTCGCCGCACCACCCGACAGACCCAGGCTCAGCGCCCCGATCGCGGCCGTGACCAGGGCGACGAGCAGTACCGGCAGCGGGCCGCGCCGGACGATCGCCCGTCCGGCGAACGGCAGCACGATCAGCGCGGCCACGGCGAAGACGGCGAGTACGAGACCCGCCGTCATGGCTCCCAGCCCTCGCACCTGCGCCACATAGACGTACAGGTACGGGACCGTGAAGCCCAGCCCGAACGCGCTGAGTGCGTTGCCCACGTGGATCCGGCGCATCGCCGCGCCCATCGCCCTGGTCACGTTCACCTCTCTCAAGTAGTTAGGAGTGAAGACTTAGAAGCTAAAGTTCGATGCTGAAGAGTACATAGAGAAGGACTTCGAGGCAAAGGAGGGGCGTGCCATACTGCGGCCATGGGCGACACCTCCGGCGGCCTCGGCGAGCCGACACTCGAAGAGCAGATCGCCGCCTACCAGCGCGAGTTCCAGGACCTCGACCCCCAGGTCGAGAAGATCGTCAACGCGCTGTCCCGCCTGAACCGCCGCATGAACGTCGCCTACGGCCGCCAGACCGCCGAGCTCGGCATCACCAACGCCGACTGGGAGGTCCTCAAGGCCCTCGTCCTCTCCGGCGCCCCCTACCGCATGGGTCCCAGCGACCTCGCCAAGCGCCTCGGCCTGACCCCGGCCGCCATGACCCACCGGATCGACCGCATGGTCGCCGAAGGGCTGGTCGACCGGGAGCGGGACGAGACCAACCGGGTCCGCGTGATCGTGGAGCTGACCTCCGCCGGCCGGGAGAAGTGGCTCGAGGCGATGCGCCTCGCCACCGTCTTCGAGGAGGACCTCCTCCAGGACCTCGACCCGGACGAGCGGGCGACGCTGGGTGAGGTCCTCACCCGCCTCCTGCGCCGGGTGGAACACGCCCAGCCGGACGCCGGCGGACGCCTCAGCGATCTGGACTGAAAGATCTCGACCAGGGAGGCTTGACAGCCCCCTTGCCGGTCCGTAAGGTTCTTCGGGTTGCCACGGGGCCGTAACGGTTCTTCGGCAGCGTCTTCCGCCGCGACTGCGGCACTCAAAACCTCAGCACAACCTCCCGGTGGGAATGATTTCGGCGTGCCCGAATTCAATTCCATCTCTCGATTTGAGAAACGCGGAGAGAGTCCGCTAAGGTTTGAGACGTCGGAACGGCCCAGCGGCCGCGAAGACAACCCGCTCTGACCGGGAATCAGGCCCGAAAGGATCTGATAGAGTCGGAACCGCCGGAAAGGGAAACGCGGAAGCGGGAACC
>NZ_JBEZBE010000019.1:0-162277 GCF_040646935.1 Streptomyces sp. NPDC044984 | reverse complement strand
GGTCGACGACCGGGCCGAGCCCGCGATGCGCAACACCGATGTGCTGGAGGCCCTGGGCAACCTCTCCCCCGCCGAGGTCGAGGCGGACCCCCTGCGCGCGGGCTCAGCCGATGTAGCGGCGGGCCCTGGAGGCGCGCTGGGCGGGTTCCAGGAGGCGCAGGCGGGACTCGACCTCGTGGGGGAGGACCCGGCGTTCGCGCAGGACCCAGGGCAGGGCCGCGGCGGCCTCGGCGAAGGCGCGCAGGGAGGCGGTGTCGCGGGGGACGGTGCGGGCCAGGTACAGGGTGCGGCGCAGGGCGGGACGGGCCGGGCGGCGCAGCCAGGTGAACCACAGGGTGTTGCGGATGCCGTGCACCCGGCGCAGGGTGGCGTCCCGCGCGGCCGACGCCTGGTGGTGGACCGTCAGGTGATCGGCGTAGGTGAGCCACCAGCCGTCGGCCGCCAGGTCGGCGGCCAGCAGCTCCTCCTCGCCGCCGAGCCAGAGGCGCGGGTGGAAGCCGCCGGCGGTGCGGAACGCGTCAGCGCGCAGGACGGTCGCGGCGGCCAGGAAGGAGCCGAGGGCGGGACCGGGCAGCCAGGGCGGGCCGGGGAGGGGCGATTCGCGCAGTTCGCGGACGATCGGGTCGTCGGTGCCGTCCGGTTCGACGATGATCCGCGCCGTGACCGAGCCGAGCGCGGGGTGCCGGTCGAGCAGGTCGGCGGCGCCGGCGAGGGAGCCGGGCGACCACCAGGAGTCGTCGTCGCAGAAGGCGACGTACGGCGTGCGGACGTCCCGTACGGCGAGGTTGCGGCCGACGGCGCCGAGGTTGCGGCCGGGGCGCAGCAGGCGGACGTCCGGGTGGTGGCGGGCGACGGCTTCCGCGGTGCCGTCGGTGGAGCCGTTGTCGGTGACGATCACGGGGGGTCGCTCGGGGAGGGCGGCGAGTTCGCCGAGGGTGCGCAGCAGTTCGGGGCGCCGGTTGTGGGTGATGACGACGACGGTCGTGCGGGGGTCGGTCATGCGGGCGTCCTCTCCGGCTCCAGCAGGCGGGCGGCCCGTTCCACGTGCGGGGGCAGCGGCCTGCGCTCGCGCAGGGCCGCCGGGAGGCGGGTGAGGGTCTCCCGCAGGGCGCGCCGGGCCTGGTCGTCGCCGCGCGCCTCGGCCGCGAGGGCTCCGGTGCGGGCGAGGGCGTACGGGACGGGGCGGCGCAGCCAGGCGGTCAGGACCGCGTTGCGGCGCTGGAGCGCCGGGCGGCCGGGGCGGGCCGCGGGGGCCGGGTGGTGGTGGGCGACGACGTCGGGGCAGTGGGTGACGCCCCAGCCGCGCGCGGCCAGGTCGTAGGCGAGCAGGGTCTCCTCGCCGCCGAAGAACAGCAGCCGGTGGAAGCCGCCCGCGTCGAGATGGGCGTACCGGCGGACGACGGCACCGCAGGCGAGGAAGCCGAGCACCTGGGTGCCGGGCAGATCGGTGGCCGGGCCGAGGGGGGAGCCGGCGAGGACGTCGTTGAGCGGGTCGGGGTCCGCGGCCGGGCCGACGAGGGTGCGGGCGGCGAGCAGGCCGAGCCGGGGATGGGCGTCGAACAGCTCGGCCGCCCGGTCGAGGGCACCGGGCGCCCACCAGGAGTCGTCGTCGCTGAACGCCACGTACGGGGTGTCGAGGGCGCGGGCCCCGTGGTTGCGGGCGAGCGCGCCGTGGTTGACGGGCAGCGCCAGCACCCGCACCCCGGGGAAGTCCCGGGTGATCATGGCGCGGGTGCCGTCGGTGGAGGCGTTGTCGGCGACGAGGATCTCGGGCCGCTCGGGCAGGGAGCGCAGCTGCCGGAGGGTGACGGCGAGCCGCTCGCGGCGGTCGCGGGTGGCGATGACGACGCCGAGACGCGGGCGATGGGTCATGACGTGTACTCCCTTGCGCTGGCCGGCCGCGCACCGGGGGCGGTCCCCGGCCGCACCCGCCCCCGGTCCGCGGGCGGGGCGGCCCTCGCGCGGCCCCCTCCCGGAAGACGACCGCCGGCCGGCCGCCCCGCGGCCGCCGGGACGGGTCCCGGCAGCGCGCGGCCGGGCCGTCGGCGGTGGCCCGTGGGCGGGACGGTCATGGGGTGATCGCCCTTCCCTGGAGGCGGCCGCCGGGGAGCCGGCCGAGGGCGTGCAGGACCTCGTCGGGGGTGATCCGCAGGAGGGCCGGGTCGGGGTGGCGGCCGTGGGGGTCGCCCTCCGGACCGTGCCACAGGGGGATGTGGCGGGGGTGCGCGGGCGGACCCCACCGGGTGGGCGGGACCGGGCCGAAGAGGGTGACCGTCGCGGTGGCGTGGGCGACCGCCAGGTGGGCGATGCCGGTGTCGCCGCTGACGACGGCGCGGGCGCCGGCGACGAGCGCGGAGAGCCGGCCGAAGGGCAGGCCGCCGGCGAGGACGTCGGTGTCGGGCAGCCGGGCCTCCTTGGCGAGCCGCGCCACCAGGTCGTCCTCGTCCGCTCCCCCGGTGACCACCACCCGCAGCCCGCGCTCGCGCAGGACCCCCGCGACGGTCGCGTACCGCTCCACGGGCCAGCGGCGCGCGGGCGCTCCCGCGCCGGGGTGCAGGACGACGGCGCCGGGGGCGGGGGACGCGACGGCCGGCCGGGGCAGCAGCAGGTCGGTGGGGTCGGCGTCGAGGCCGTACCAGCGGAGCAGCCGGCACCAGCGGTCCCGTTCGTGTTCGTCCGCGTACCAGGGCGGGCCCTCGATCTCCGGTGTCCCGGGGTGCGCGAACGCGAGCAGTCGCAGGGGGCGCAGGTCCTGCAGCAGGCGGTGGCTGGGCGGCCCGTTGCCGTGCAGGTCCACGGCGACGTCCGGGGGCGGTCCGGTCCAGTCGAGGGCGCGGGGTACGGCCCGTCCGGGCGCGGAGGCGGGCAGCACCCGGTCGACCGCTCCCGTGGCCCCGGCGACCGGCGCGAGCCAGGCGGGCGCCGCCAGCACGAGTTCGTGCCCGGGGAACCCGCGCCGCAGCGCCCGCAGCGCGGGAACCCCGGCGAGCAGGTCACCGAGCCCGAGGGCGCGCAGCACCAGGAGCCGTGGCCGTGGACCGGCGGCCTCCCGTCGTGCGGACGGGGCCGGCGCCGCGTCGGCACCTCCGGGTGCCGGCCCGGATCCGCGCCCCGGCACCGGCCCGTGCTCCGCGGCCGTGGTCACCCGTCCTTCACCCGGCCCGGCCGTGACCGGGCCGCGCCCCGGCGGCCGGGCGGTGGCGCCGCGTCCCACGGACGGCACGGGGGCCGCGCCGGGCCGGCTCCTCGCCGGGCCGCGCCACGTACACGTTCCGGCCGGCGGCGTCGGCGCCGCCGGGCACGGCGAGCGGGCCCGCGTGCCCGGACACCACGGCGGTCCTCATCGGGTCACCTCCTTGAGCAGCCGCTCCCAGTCGTCCAGGAAGCGGGACAGCCCGTAACGGGCGAGCGCCGCCGCGCGGGCGCGCTCACCGGCGCGGCGGGCGTGCCGCGGGTCGGCGACGAAGTCCCGTACGGCGTCGGTCAGTACGTCGATCCGGTTGGACACCGCACCGGCGTCGGGCGGTACCGCCTCGGTGACCTCGGTGGTGGCGAGGGCGACGACGGGCATGCCCAGGTGCATCGCCTCCAGCAGGGACAGGCCGAGGGAGGTCCAGCGCACGGGGTGGACGTAGACCCGGCGGCGGGCCAGCGCCGCGTGCAGGTCCGCCTGGGTCAGCTCGTACGAGCGGCAGCGGTCGGCGGGCAGGCCGAGGTGGCCGGCGAGCCCGTCGGTCCTCATGCCGAAGACGTCGAGGGGCGCGGCGTCGGCGAAGGCCGGCAGCAGGTCGGTGCCGGTGGTGCGGCCGCGCCGCACCGGCTCGTTGACGACGACGGCGGCGTGCGGGAGTTCACCGGTCCACCGCGGTCCGGGGTCGACGATGCCGTGCTCGATGACGGTGGTCCCCGTGCTCCCGGCGTCCCACATCAGGCGGTTGAAGTGGGTGACGTGGACGAGGGTGACGCCGGGGATGTCCGCGGCGGGGTGGCGGGTGTCGGGCACGTCGCCGTGCGGGGCGTTGTGCTCGAGGTAGACCAGCGGCGGGCGGCGGCCCAGCCACCGGTCGACCAGGGCGAGTTCGTGCGGCCGTTGCAGGATCACGACGTCGACGTGCTCCTCGCGCAGGCGTTCCGGGGGCACCTCGACGACCGAGTCGGGCCAGTCGAAGGTGCGGGCGCGGCCCAGCCCGTCGGGGCCGCGGTCCGGAGTGACGGGGACGAGGCAGGTGTGCGGGCCCTGCACGAAGGCCGTGGTCCACGACCCGTGCACGTGCCACAGCAGGATCCTCATGTCACCTCCACGAGCTTGTCGACGGCGGCGACGACGTCGAGCGCGGTCACGGTGTCCAGGCAGGGATGCCCGGGTACGGGGCAGCGCCGGGCGCGGGTCCCGGCGCACGGCGCGTCCTGGTCGCCGAGCAGCACGTACGGCACCCCGTACGGCCGCCAGCGCTCGGCGGGGACGACCGGCGCGAACAGGGACACCACCGGGGTGCCGACGGCGGCGGCGAGATGGGCGGGACCGGTGTTGCCGGTGACCGCGCAGGCGGCCCCGGCGAGCACGCCGGCGAGTTCGGCGGCTCCGGTGCGGCCGCCGAGGTCGACGGCCCGGTCGCCCGCGACGTACGCGGTCAGGTCCCGCTCCCCCGCACCGCCGGTGACGACCACCCGGCGTCCGGCGGCGGTGAGTTCGCGCACCGCCTGCGCGCAGCGGTCGGGGCTCCAGGCGCGGGCGGGCACGCTGGCGCCCGGGTGGACGACGACGTACTCCCCGTCCCCGAAGCCGGTCAGCGCGCCGGTCGCGGGCGGCGGGAGCACCCGCAGCCGGCCGTCGTCGGCCCGGGGGAAACCGGCGGCCTCGGCGAGGTCGAGCGCGGCCTCCGCCTCGTGGGCGTGGGGGGCGCGGTGGTGGCGCACGTCGAGGAGGGAGCCGGGGTGGTCCTCGCTGTCGGCGGCGATGAAGCGGACGCCGGCCAGGCGCAGGATGAGGGCGGTGGGCAGCGGGGACTGGTGGAAGGAGGTGAGGATCAGCGCGCTGTCGGCGCCGGCGGCGCGGACCGCGTCGACGACGGCGTCGATCTCCGCCCGGCTGACCTCGGGCGGCTGGAACCCGGTCCACGGCGAGTCCCAGACGAGCACCTCGTCCACCCCGGGCAGCAGCCGCGCGGCGGGGGCCCCGTGCGGCCCGCACAGCAGGGTCACGGTGCCGGCCCGGGCGGCGACGGCCCGCACGGCGGGCCCGGCGAGCAGCACGTCGCCGAAGCTGTCGAGCCGGGTGACGAGGGCTTTCACACGGACCTCCCCCGCGGCGGGCGCCCGGCCCCGCGGGCGTCCGCGGCCGGCCGGTCCCAGGGTGGGTCGGTGAGGAGCAGGCGCACCGCAGCCGGCAGGTCCGGGGCCAGGTGGGGAGCGGCGGAGGTCTCCTCGGGGCGGGTCTGCGGCGTGGGGACGAGGATGGCGTGGGCGCCGGCGCGTCGCGCGGCCTCCACGTCGGCGCCGATGTCACCGACGACGACGCAGTCGGCCGGGTCCGTGCGGATGCGGCCGGCGGCCCGGAGGATCATGCCCGGCCGGGGTTTGCGGCAGGGGCAGCCGTCGTCGGGGCCGTGCGGGCACACGGCCCAGACGTCGAAGGGGCCGAGGAGTTCGTCGACGCGCCGGTTGACGCGGCGGGCGTCGGCCTCGGTGAGCAGTCCGCGCGCGATGCCGGACTGGTTGGTGACGACGCCGGTGCGGATGCCGCGGGCGCGGAGCGCGTCGAGCGCCTCGCGGGCGCCGTCGACGGGCCGTACCAGGTCGGGGTCGGCGTTGTAGGGGACGTCGTGGACCAGCGTGCCGTCGCGGTCGAACAGCACCGCTCTCACCGGGCTCATCGGACCACCTCCTGCCAGGCCGGGGCGTTGCGGTGGCGCCAGGCCCCGGCCAGCCGGTGCCAGGTGGCGGCGGGCGGGATGACGACGCTGGTGGCCAGCATGGTCGTCACCTCGTCGCGGGTGCGCGGCCCGGGCACGATGCGGGCGCGGGCGAACTCGGCGGTCCCGGCGGCCCAGCCGAGCGCGCAGGCGGTGGCCGCCCGGCGGTGCCCGGCGGCGGCGAGGGCGCAGGCGGCGGCACCGGCGGCGGTGATCGCGGCGTGCCGGCGGATCCGGCCGCGCGGCGCGACCGCCTTGTCCCACCAGTCGGGGCCGTGCAGGTGCCGCATCAGGGCGTCGTCGGCGTTGCCGCGCTGCTGCGTCACCGACGCCCAGCGGGAGGCGGGGCGCACCGGGTGCAGCGTGGTGCGGCGGCCCTTGCGGATGCGCCAGCCGGCGTCGAGCAGGCGCAGCGCGAGGTCGGCGTCCTCGCGGAAGGCGCGGGGGAAGCGTTCGTCGAAGCCGCCGACCTGCCGGAGGGCCTCGGTGCGGTAGGCCATGTCGGCGGTGATCCAGCGGGCCCGGGCGAGTCCGGCGGTGCCGCGTTCCCAGTCGGTGGGGCGGCGCCCGTCGGGCAGCGGCACGGTGATGACGCCCTGGACGCCGGCGGTGTCGGGGGTCGCCTCCGTCAGGTCGTGCACGAGCTGTGCGCACCAGTGCGGCCCCACCTGGACGTCGTCGTCGAGGAAGGCGACCCAGGGCGCGGTGACGGCCCGCAGTCCGGTGTTGCGTGCGGCGGCGGGCCCCCGGCCGCCGCCGGTGGCGACGGTGGTGGTGCGTGTCCGCAGGTCACCGAGGACGGTCAGCGCGTGGGCCAGCGCGTCGGGCGCGGGATCGGGGTCGGGCCGGTCGTCGACGAGGACGATCTCGTCGGGGCGCGGCCCGCGCGCCGCGGCCAGCGCGGCGAGGCAGTCGGCGAGGGTGTCCCGCAGCAGGGTGGGGATCACGACGGCGTACGACGTCATCCGGACGCCCTCTTCCGGGCCCTGGTACCGAGGATGCGCATCGGGGCTGTGCTCCGTCCCTCTGAGGCGTGGGGCTGCTACCGGGACGCGGGTGCCGCATTCGCGGTCGTATCAAACACTTGGACACAGCTTGCCCCATGTGCGCGGACCGGGCACTTTCCGCATCGGTCCAGGGAGCGACCGCCCGGCACGTGACGCCCCTCACACGGCGAGAACCACCCGAACGCGGGCACGCAAAACGGACTATACATACCGTGTATAGACGATAGGTACAGTCCGCCCATGCCTTCTCCGACCAAGAAGACGAAGAAAACGGGGACCTCGTTCCGGGCGGCGACGGTCATGGCCGCGGCCACGGTCCTGACGCTGGCCCTGAGCGGCTGCACGCGACTGGAGACGACCGCCCCCAGCACCGTCCGCGCCACCGACGTCCAGGCCCGCTTCGGCACCGTCGACTGCCGCAGGGCCAAGTGCATCGCGCTCACGTTCGACGCGGGTCCGAGCGAGCACTCCGCGCGGCTGCTGGACATCCTGAAGAAGGAGCAGGTCCCGGCGACCTTCTTCCTGCTGGGCAGGCGGCACATCGAGCGGTACCCGGAACTGGTCCGGCGGATGGCCGACGAGGGGCACGAGGTGGCCAACCACACCTGGACCCACCGCCGCCTGACGGAGCTGGAGCCGGACGAGATACGCGAGGAGCTCGAACGCACCGACGAGGAGATAGAACGCCTCACCGGCCGCCGTCCCACCCTCATGCGCCCGCCGCAGGGCCGCACCGACGACACCGTGCACGGCATCAGCCGCGAGCTGGGCCTGTCGGAGGTGCTGTGGAGCGTGACCGCGAAGGACTACACGACCACCGACTCCGACCTCATCACCCGCCGCGTCCTCGCCAAGGCCTCGCGCGACGGCATCATCCTGCTCCACGACCTCTACGACGGCACGGTCCCGGCCGTCCCCGGCATCATCGCCGAACTGAAGAAGCGGGGCTACGTGTTCGTGACGGTCCCCCAGCTGCTGGCGCCGGGGAAGGCGGAGCCGGGGGAGGTCTACCGGTAGCACCGGCGCCACCGGGGACCGGGCCGGGCGGGCGACCCGTACCCGGACGTGCCGACGGGCGGAGCGCGTGCCCCGGGCTTCCCCCGTGGCCGCCTTCGGCAGCCGCGGCAGCGGTGCGCCGGACTTCGCGTCCCGGGGCTACGGTTCCACCCTCGCGGCCCCTCCCGTCCCGAGGGCCACCCACGGAGCGCCGTCGGACCCCAGGGTGATTCCGTGCGGCTCGGACGACGGTGACGGCAGGCCGTACTCGGCGATCTCGCCGCTGCCGGTGACGCGGCCGACGCGGTTGGCCCCCCGTTCGGTGAACCAGCACTCCCCGGTGGAGGCGGCGACGGCGTGGGGGCGGCGTGACGATCGGACCGGGGACCGGACCCGGGAGCGGGAGCACGTCGCGCGTGCCACGCGCCCGGGTGGTGCTTCCGTCCGCCCCGCCGTCGTCGTCCACCGCGGCGGTCGAGCGCCACCTCACCGGTGCGGGCGTCGCGAAGTTCCCCGCCGCTCGACCGGAAATCCCTGCCGGCCTCTGCCCCGAGGGCCCCGAGGGGGCCGGCGGTCGTCGCGCCCGCCGGGTCGTGACGGCTTCGCGGACCCCTTCGCCGCCTTCCGGCGGACCCCCGATTCGACCTGTGTCGCGCATCACATCCGCCCCGTGTCACGTCCGGGCCGCCCGCTCCCATCTGGTGGGCGTCGACAAGCGAACCGAGGAGGACGGAACCATGAGCGCACGACAGGAGACCGGCACGGCGACCGCGCACCGCGTGGTGATCCTGGGGGCCGGGTACGCGGGCATGGCCGCAGCCGTGCAGCTCGCGGCCCGGGTGAAGCGGCGCGAAGGGGTGCGGGTGACCGTGGTGAACGCGCACGAGCGGTTCACCGAGCGCATGCGGCTGCACATGACGGCGACCGGGCAGCGGCTCGCCGGGCTGAGCGTCCCGGAGCTGCTGGAGGGCACGGGCGCACGGTTCGTGCGCGGCTGGGTGACGGCGGTGGACGCGGACGCGAGGACCGTGCGGATCGACGACGACCGGGTGCTGCCCTACGACACGCTGGTGTACGGGCTGGGCGGCGTCGCCGACACCTCGGCGGTGCCGGGGGCCGAGGACCACGCGTACACCCTGAGCAGCGTCCAGGACGCCGAGCTGCTGGCCGACCGGCTGGCACGGCTCGGCAGCGGCACGGTGGTGGTCGCGGGCAGCGGGCTGACCGGCGTCGAGTCGGCCGCGGAGATCGCCGAGCGGCACCCGGAGCTGAACGTCGTGCTGCTGGGCGGGCAGGAGCCCGGCGCGGCCATGAACCCGAAGGCCAAGGCGTATCTGCACGCCGCGCTCGACCGGTTGGGCGTCCAGGTGCGCTCCGGCGTCGAGGTGGTGAAGGTGCTGCCCGACGCGGTGGAACTGGCGGGCGGGGAGAGCGTCGCCGCCGACGCGGTCCTGTGGACGGGCGGCACGCGGGTGTCGCCGCTGGCGGCCGCCGCCGGGCTGACCGTGGACGAGCGCGGACGCGTCGTCACCGACGCCGCGCTGCGGTCGGTGTCCCACCCCGAGGTGTACGCGATCGGCGACGCGGCCGCGATCCGCCAGGGGTACGGCGTCATGCACGGCACCTGCCAGGGCGGCATGCCGACCGGGGTGCACGCCGCGCTGTCGATCGACCGGGTGCTCAGGGGCAGGCGGCCCAAGCCGTTCCGCTTCGGCTACTACCACACGCCGGTGAGCCTGGGACGCGGCGACGCCGTGGTGCAGTTCACTCGGCCCGACGACAGCCCGCGCCGGTTCTGCCTGACCGGCCGCACGGCCGTCCGGTACAAGGAGACGGTGACCGCCTCGCCCTGGCCGACGTACGGCCGCATGAAGAAGATGCCCGCCTCGGGCGCGTTCTGGCCCCGCGGGGGCCGCTTCACCCGGACCCGGGGGACCAAGTGACCGACCTGCCCGCCCACCCCGACCAGCAGGTCTTCCACGAGCACCGGCGGCTGTTGTTCTCCGTGGCCTACCGCCTCCTCGGCAGCGCCGCCGACGCCGAGGACGCGGTCCAGGACGCCTGGATCAAGTGGTCCGCCGCGGACCGCTCACAGGTGGCCGATCCCAAGGCGTACCTGACGCGGATCGTCTCGAACCTGGCGCTGGAACGGCTGCGTTCCGCCCGGCACAAGCGGGAGACCTACGTGGGGCCGTGGCTGCCGGAGCCCGTCCTCACCGGAGGGGACGCCTCCGAGGCCGTCACGGACGCCGAGTCGGTGTCGATGGCCATGCTGGTGGTGCTGGAGACGCTCAGCCCGCTGGAGCGCGCGGTGTTCGTGCTGAAGGAGGTCTTCGACTTCAGCCACGCCGAGATCGCCGAGGCGGTGGAGCGTTCCGAAGCCGCGGTGCGGCAGGCCGCGCACCGGGCCCGCGAACACGTGCGGGCCCGGCGGCCGCGCTTCGCCGCCGACCGGTCGCGGCAGCGCGAGGCCACCGAGCGGTTCTTCGCCGCCGCGACCGGCGGGGACGTCAACGCCCTGATGGAACTGCTCTCCCCGGACGTCACCCTGTGGACCGACGGCGGCGGCAAGGTCCGCCAGGCCCTGCGCCCGGTGGTGGGCGCGGCCACGGTGGCCTCCTGGTTCGCGGCCATCGGCACCGTCACCTACCAGGGCGTCGAGCCCGCCGACATGAAGGCCGAGCTCGTCGGGATCAACGGGGGGCCGGGCATCGTGTTCAGCGGGCCGGAACGCGTGATCGCCACCGTCACCTTCGACTTCGACGCCGACGGTCGCATCACCGCCCTCCACAACGTGGCCAACCCGGACAAACTCCGGGCCGTCGCCGACGGCACCTCCTACGACCTCGGAACACGGTGAGCGTCGTCACCGCGTGCTGCCGCCGGGCGCGCGCGGGCCGGTGCCACCGGGGACTGGGCCGGGCGGGTGACCCTTACCCGGACGTGCCGACGGGCCGGGGGGATTTCCTAGGATTCCCCCGTGGCCACCTTCCAGCTCCAGCGCACGGCGCCCCTCCCCCTCGACGAGGCCTGGCGCCGACTCACGACGTGGTCCCGCCACGGCGAGGCGGTCCCGCTGACCCGGATGACGGTGACCACTCCCCCGCCCGTCGGCGAGGGCACGAGGGTCGTCGCCCGCACGGGCCTCGGCCCGCTCTCCTTCGACGACCCGATGGACGTGACGGTGTGGCAGCCCCCGGAGGACGGCTCACCGGGGTACTGCCGTCTGGAGAAACGCGGCCGCGTCGTCACCGGCTGGGCGGAGATCGAGGTACGGCCGGGGCCGGGCGGCCGGGCGCGGGTGATCTGGCGGGAGGACGTCCGGGTCCGCTTCCTGCCCTCCTTCTGCGACGCGGTACTGGCGGGGGCGGGCCGCCGGCTGTTCGGGCGGGCGGTGAACCGGCTGCTGCGGCAGGCGTGACGGCTCCGGGGCGCTCAGGCCACCGACCCGGACCGGACCACCGGCCCGGACGCGCTGTCGTGGTGGATCGGGGTGTGGGCCCCGGTGAGGGGCACGCCGCTGCCGCCGCGCCGGCTCGCGACGATCTCCGCCGCGATGGACAGCGCCGTCTCCTCCGGTGTGCGGGCGCCCAGGTCCAGGCCGATCGGTGACCGCAGGCGGGCCAGCTCCGGTTCGGTCACGCCGACCTCGCGCAGCCGGGCGTCGCGGTCCAGGTGGGTGCGGCGGGAGCCCATGGCGCCGACGTACGCCACCGGCAGCCGCAGCGCCAGCCGCAGCAGCGGTACGTCGAACTTCGCGTCGTGGGTCAGGACGCACAGCACCGTGCGCGCGTCGACCGGCGTGCGCTCCAGGTACTCGTGCGGCCACTCGACGACGATCTCGTCGGCCTCGGGGAAGCGGGCCTGCGTGGCGAAGACGGGCCGCGCGTCGCACACCGTGACGTGGTGGCCGAGGAACTTGCCCACCCGGACCAGTGCCGACGCGAAGTCGATCGCACCGAAGACGATCATCCGGGGCGGGGGGACCGAGGACTCGACCAGCAGCGTGAGCGGTGCTCCGCAACGCGAGCCCTCCTCCCCGATCTCCAGGGTGCCGGTGCGGCCGGCGTCCAGGAAGGCGCCCGCCTCGGCGGCGACCGTGCGGTCCAGCTCCGGACGGTCGCCGAAGCCGCCCTCGTACGAACCATCCGGGCGGACCGTCAGCGCGCGGCCCGTCAGCTCCGCCGGTCCGCTCACGATCCGCGCCACCGCCACCGCCTCCCCCCGCGCGGCGGCGGCGAGCGCGGACGCGAGCGCCGGGCGGGCGGGATCCGCCGCCCGTACCGGTGTGACCAGGATGTCGATGGTCCCGCCGCAGGTCAGCCCTACGGCGAAGGCGTCCTCGTCGCTGTAGCCGAAGCGCTCCAGGACGGTGTCGCCGTCCCTCAGCGCCTGCTCGCACAGCGCGTACACCGCGCCCTCCACGCAACCGCCGGAGACCGAGCCGATCGCCGTGCCGTCGGCGTCCACCGCGAGCGCGGCTCCGGGCCGGCGGGGCGCGCTGCCGCCGACCGCCACCACGGTGGCCACCGCGAAGTCACGGCCCTGCCCGGCCCACCGGTCCAGCTCCTCGGCGATGTCCAGCATGTCTCGGTCTCCTCGACTGCGGTTGCGTGACAGGTGCCCGTGAACGGCGGCTAGCGCACGCCCAGCCAGCTCTCGATCGGGGTGAGGGCGAAATAAACGACGAAGACCAGCGTCAGGCCCCACATGAAGGCGCCGATCTCCCGCGCCTTGCCCTGGGCGGTCCTGACGGCGGTGTAGGAGATGACCCCTGCGGCCACACCCGCGGTGATCGAGTACGTGAACGGCATGATCACCACGGTCAGGAACACCGGGATCGCGGTGGCGCGGTCGGCCCAGTCGACATGGCGCGCGTTCGTCATCATCATCGCGCCGATCACCACCAGCGCGGCGGCGGCGACCTCGCCCGGCACGATCGCCGTCAGCGGGGTGAAGAACAGGCAGGCGGCGAAGAAGAGCCCGGTGACGACGGAGGACAGGCCGGTGCGGGCCCCCTCGCCGACGCCGGTCGCCGACTCGACAAACACCGTCTGGCCGGACGCCCCGGACACACCGCCGATCGCACCGCCGGCGCCGTCGATGAACAGCGCCCTGGACAGGCCCGGCATCCGGCCCTTGTCGTCGGCGAGCCTCGCCTCGGTGCCGACGCCGATGATCGTCGCCATCGCGTCGAAGAAGCCGGCGAGGACGAGCGTGAACACGATCACGCCGACCGTCATCGCGCCGGCCTCGCCCCAGCCGCCGAACTCGACGGCCCCGAAGGCCGAGAAGTCGGGCATCGAGACCGCACCGCCGTGCAGTTCGGGGGCGCCGCTCGCCCACTGCTCCGGGTCGACGACCCCGAACGCGTTGAGCGTGACGGCGAGTACGGTGCCGCCGACGATGCCGATCAGGATGGCGCCGGGGACGCCGCGCGCCTGGAGCATGAAGACGGCGAGGAGGGTGACGGCGAACAACAGGACCGGCCAGCCCGCCAGTTCGCCCGCCGGGCCGAGGGTGACCGGGGTCGCCTCGCCCCGGTGCACGAAGCCGGCCTTGTAGAAGCCGATCAGGGCGACGAACAGGCCGATGCCCATGGTGATCGCGTGCTTCAGCGCGAGCGGGATCGCGTTCATGATCATCTCGCGCAGGCCGGTGACCACGAGCAGCATGATGACCACGCCGTACATCACGCACATGCCCATGGCCTGCGGCCAGGTCATCACGGGCGCGACCTGCGAGGCGAGCACTCCGGAGACGGAGAGGCCGGCGGCGAGGGCGAGCGGCACCCTGCCGACGAGGCCCATCAGGAGCGTGGTGAGGGCGGCGGCGAAGGTGGTCGCCGTGATCAGGGCGGTGCGGCCGAGGGTGTTCCCGGCGGCGTCCTGGCCGGACAGGATCAGGGGGTTGAGGAGGAGGATGTACGCCATCGCCATGAAGGTGGTGACGCCGCCGCGCACTTCACGGGCGACGGTGGATCCTCTGCGGGTGATGTGGAAGTACCGGTCGAGCCAGGACCGGCCGGCGGGGACGCGGGTTCCCGCGCCCGCGTCCCCGGCGGTGGTCGCCGGCTTGAGTGGCTGCTGGGTCATGTGGGCCTGCTCCCAAGGTTCATAGGGGCACCCGGTCGCTGCCGCTCGGGGCAGGGCCGGGATTTGGGGAGGTGCACGACCCGGGGGACGGCCCGAGACGAACGAGGTGTACGGCGCCGGGGGTGACCGTGGGGTGGTGGTGACCGTGGGGTGGGGTCGCCTGCCCGGCGTCGGGGTGCCGCTGCGCCCACCCGTGCCGCCCCGGCGGCACGACTGCCCGCAGCGGCGGCGGGGTTGTTGCGCTGTGCCGCGCGATTGCCCGCAGCGGCGCAGGGGGTTACACGGTCCCGGTGAGGTGTTCCGGGCGGACCGGGGTTCTGTTCAGTTCCAGGCCCGTGGCGTCGCGGATCGCCGCCAGGACCGCCGGGGTCGAGGACAGGGTGGGGGCCTCGCCGACGCCTCGCAGGCCGTACGGGGCGTGGTCGTCGGCGAGTTCGAGTACGTCGACGGGGATGGTCGGGGTGTCGAGGATGGTGGGGATGAGGTAGTCCGTGAAGGAGGGGTTGCGGACCTTCGCGGTCTTCGGGTCGACGACGATCTCCTCCATGACCGCGACGCCCAGGCCCTGGGTGGTGCCGCCCTGGATCTGGCCGATCACGGACAGCGGGTTGAGCGCCTTGCCGACGTCCTGCGCACAGGCCAGCTCGACGACCTTCACCAGGCCGAGTTCGGTGTCGACCTCGACGACGGCGCGGTGCGCGGCGAAGGAGTACTGGACGTGGCCGTCGCCCTGCCCGGTGCGCAGGTCGAAGGGCTCGGTCGGCCGGTGCCGCCACTCCTCCTCGACCTCGACGGCCTCGTCGCCGAGGACGTCCACCAGGTCGGCGAGGACCTCGCCGCCGTCGGTGACGACCTTGCCGCCCTCCAGGAGGAGTTCGGCAGTCGCCCAGGCCGGGTGGTACGACCCGAACCTGCGCCGGCCGAGTTCCAGCACCTTCTCCCGGACCAGCTCGCAGGCGTTCTTGACCGCGCCGCCGGTGACGTACGTCTGCCGGGAGGCGGAGGTCGAACCCGCCGAGCCCACCCGCGTGTTCGCCGGGTGGATGGTCACCCGGGCGACGCCCAGCTCGGTGCGGGCGATCTGTGCGTGGACGGTGACGCCGCCCTGGCCGACCTCCGCCATCGCGGTGTGCACGGTGGCGACCGGCTCACCGCCGGCCACCTCCATGCGGACGCGGGCGGTGGAGTAGTCGTCGAAGCCCTCGGAGAAGCCGACGTTCTTGATGCCGACGGCGTAGCCGACCCCGCGGACGACGCCCTCGCCGTGGGTGGTGTTGGACAGGCCGCCCGGCAGCTGGCGCACGTCGGCGCCCTCGCTGGACTCCCACTGGCGCTCCGGGGGCATGGGCATCGCCTTGACCCGGCGCAGGAGTTCGGCGACCGGCGCCGGGGAGTCGACACGTTGCCCGGTGGGCATGAGGGCGCCCTGCTCCATGGCGTTGCGCTGCCTCAGCTCCACCGGGTCCATGCCGAGCCGGGCCGCCAGCTTGTCCATCTGCGCCTCGTACGCGAAGCACGCCTGGACCGCGCCGAAGCCGCGCATGGCGCCGCAGGGCGGGTTGTTGGTGTAGAGGGCGACGGCCTCGATGTCGACGTCGTCGACGACGTACGGGCCGATGCCGAGCGAGGAGGCGTTGCCGACCACGGCCGGGGAGGCGGAGGCGTACGCGCCGCCGTCGAGGACGATGCGGCACGCGACGTGGGTCAGCCTGCCGTCCGCGGTGGCGCCGTGCTCGTAGTGCAGCTTGGCCGGGTGGCGGTGGACGTGGCCGAAGAAGGACTCGAAGCGGTTGTAGACGATCTTGACGGGTTTGCCGGTGCGCAGGGCCAGCAGGCAGGCGTGGATCTGCATGGACAGGTCCTCGCGTCCGCCGAAGGCGCCGCCGACGCCGGCCAGCGTCATCCGCACCTTGTCCTCGGGCAGGCCGAGCACGGGCGCGATCTGGCGCAGGTCGGAGTGGAGCCACTGGGTGGCGATGTAGAGGTGGACGCCGCCGTCCTCCTCGGGGACCGCGAGGCCGGACTCGGGGCCGAGGAAGGCCTGGTCCTGCATGCCGAAGGTGTACTCGCCCTCGACGATCACGTCCGCGCGGCGCCGGGCCGCGGCCACGTCGCCGCGCACGATGGGCTGGCGGTGGACGATGTTGGGGTGCGGGACGTGACCGCTGTGGTGGTCGTCGCGGTTCTCGTGGACGAGGACCGCGTCGGGGGCGAGGGCGGAGGCCTCGTCGGTGATGACGGGGAGGTCGCGGTACTCGACCTTGATCTTCGCGGCGGCGCGGCGGGCGGTCTCCGGGTGGTCGGCGGCGACGGTCGCGACCGGTTCGCCGTGGTGGCGGACCTTGCCGTGGGCGAGGACGGGGGTGTCCTGGATCTCCAGGCCGTAGTTCCTCACGTCGGTCGGCAGGTCGTCGTACGTCAGCACGGCGTACACGCCGGGGGTGGCGAGGGCCTCACTGGTGTCGATCGACACGATCTCGGCGTGGGCAACGGTGGAGCGCAGGATGTGGCCCCACAACATGTCCTCGTGCCACATGTCGGAGGAGTACGCGAACTCGCCGGTGACCTTGAGGGTGCCGTCCGGGCGGAGGGTGGACTCGCCGATGCCGCCCCTGGTGCCCGAGCCCTGCGTGATCGTGGTGGGAATCCCGTTCGTCGGCATGCTCAGACCCCCTCGGACCGGCGGGCGGCGGCCAGGCGGACCGCGTCCATGATCTTCTCGTAGCCGGTGCAGCGGCACAGGTTGCCCGACAGGGCCTCGCGGATGTCCGCGTCGGTCGGATCGGGGTTGCGCTCCAGCATCTCGTCGGCGGCGACCAGCAGACCCGGGGTGCAGAAGCCGCACTGGACGGCGCCGGCGTCGATGAACGCCTGCTGGACCGGGGAGAGTTCGGTGCCCTCGCCGGTCTGCGAGTCGGTGCCCCGGGCCTGCCACCCCTGGGCCTCGTCCAGTGAGGTGCCGCGGGCGCCGGTGCCGCGGGCGCGCTGCCTGGCGAAGTCCGCCAGGCCCTCCACGGTGACGACCTCGCGGCCCTGGACCTGACCGGCGGCGACGAGACAGGAGCACACGGGCACGCCGTCGAGCCGTACGGTGCACGATCCGCACTCGCCCTGCTCGCAGGCGTTCTTGGAACCCGGCAGGCCCAGCCGCTCGCGCAGCACGTACAGCAGGGACTCGCCCTCCCAGACGTCGTCGGCCTCCTGGGGGCGTCCGTTGACGGTGAAGTCGATGCGCATTACGCGGCTCCCTCCGTGGTGCGGCGGGTGCCGCGGTACGACTCCCAGGTCCAGGTCAGGGTGCGGCGGGCCATGACACCGACCGCGTGCCGGCGGTAGCCCGCGGTGCCGCGCACGTCGTCGATCGGGTTGCAGGAGGCGGCGCACAGGTCGGCGAACCGCTTCGCGACGGACGGGGTGATGACCTTCCCGTTGTCCCAGAAGCCGCCCTCCTCCAGCGCCGCGTTCAGGAACTCCTCGGCGGCCCGCGCCCGGACGGGCGTCGGGGCGGCCGAGCCGATGCCCGTGCGCACCGTCCGCGTCCCGGGGTGCAGGGCGAGCCCGAAGGCGCACACGGCGATGACCATGGCGTTGCGGGTGCCGACCTTGGAGTACTGCTGCGGTCCTTCGGCCTTCTTGATGTGGACGGCGCGGATCAGCTCGTCGGGCGCCAGCGCGTTGCGCTTCACTCCCGTGTAGAACGCGTCGATGGGGATGCGCCGCGAGCCGCGCACCGACTCGGCCTCGACCTCGGCTCCGGCGGCGAGCAGCGCCGGGTGGGCGTCGCCGGCCGGTGAGGCGGTGCCGAGGTTGCCGCCGACGCCGCCGCGGTTGCGGATCTGCGGGGAGGCGACCGTGTGGGAGGCGAGGGCGAGGCCCGGCAGCTCGGCGCGCAGGTGCTCCATGATCCGCGCGTACGGGACGGAGGCACCGAGCCGTACGCTGTCCTCGCCGACCTCCCACTCGTACAGGTCGCCGACGCGGTTCAGGTCCATGAGGTACTCGGGCCGGCGGTGGTCGAAGTTGATCTCGACCATCACGTCGGTGCCGCCCGCGATCGGCACAGCGGCGGGGTGCTCGGCCTTCGCGGCGAGCGCCTCCTCCCAGCTGGCGGGGCGAAGGAAGTCCATGACCGGCTCTCTTCTTCGTCTCGTGGGGCGTACGGATCGAGCCAATCCGTGTGCGGCGGGCCCGGCTCGTCCCTGTGCGGTTCACTCGGAGTGCGGCCAGTACACCGCCGTGCCGTCCACGGGGGTCAGTCACGGAAACCATGAAGGAGTTGGCTGGCCAGCGAGGGCATCTTGTAGATTCGTATGAACGGAGGTCCTCTGTAGCCTCCCCACCTTCCTCCGGAAACAGGGGCCACGGTCCAGGACACGGCCGACACCGCTGATCAGCCACCCGACGGGCCCTCTCCGGAAGATCCCTCCACGGTCCATCGCAGGTATCGAGACAAGAAACGACGGAGACGAGAATGCGGCTGCGCGCACTGCTGGACACCGACGCGCTGGGCCTGAGGCTGCTCGGTGGCGAGGACGAGCTGGAGCGCGGGGTGCGCGGGGTGATGACCACCGACCTGAGAGACCCCAGCCGCTACCTCTCCGGCGGGGAACTGGTGCTCACGGGCCTGGCCTGGCGCCGGGACGCGGCGGACTCCGAGCCGTTCGTACGGATCCTGGCGCAGGCCGGGGTGGCCGCCGTCGCGGCCGGTACGGCGGAGCTGGGCGACGTGCCGGACGACCTGGTCGTGGCCTGCGCGCGGCACCGGCTGCCGTTGTTCGCGGTGCACGAGTCGGTGGCCTTCGCGACCATCACCGAGCACGTCGTGCGGCAGGTCTCCGGCGAGCGCGCCGGTGACCTGGCGGCCGTGGTGGACCGGCACCGGCGGATGATGACCTCCGGTCCGGCGGGCGGCGGCCCGGAGGTCGTGCTCGACCTGCTGGGCTCGGACCTGGACCTGCGGGCGTGGGTGCTCTCGCCCACGGGCCGGCTGATCGCGGGGTCGAGGGCGGCGGGTCCGTCACTGCCCGCCGGCGTGTGCGCGCGGCTGGCCGCGGAGCAGCTGGCGGCCTCCCGCACCGGCCGGCGCGGCCCGCACCGGGTCACGCAGGGCCAGACGACGTACAGCCTCTTCCCGGTGCGCGGCAGCGGGCGTTCCGCGCCCGCGCCGCACGACGTGCGCGAGACGGTGCTGTCGGACTGGGTGCTGGCGGTCGAGGCGGACGCCGGGGACTGGGCCGAGGAGCGGCTGGACCTGCTGCACGGCGTCACCCAGCTGATCGCCGTCGAACGGGACCGCAGGGACGCGGCGCGCACGGTGCGGCGCAGGCTCGCGCAGGAGGTGCTGGAGCTGGTGCAGACGGGCGCCGCACCCGCCGAGATCGCGGCACGGCTGCGGGTGGCCGCGCCGGTGCTGCTGCCCGGGCTCGGGGCCGCGCCGCACTGGCAGGTCGTGGTGGCCCGCGTCGACTGGGACGGCGGGGAGGTCGACGGCGGGCCGGTGGCCCGGGCGCTGCTGGAGGAGATCCTGGTCGACCCTGGGTCCACGGGACCCGAGCACTCCGACCGCATCGCGGTGGCCCACACCGGCGACGAGGCGGTCGCCCTCGTACCGCTGCCCGCGGTGACCGGCGAGCACGACGGTCCCGGCACCGGCATCCTCGCCGACGCGCTCCTCGCGTCCGTGCGCGACCCGCTCACGGCCGGGCTCGACGGCGACGGCCGGCTCACCCTCGGCGTCTCCGCCGCCGTGCACTCGGCGGAGGGGCTGCGCGGGGCGCTGGAGGAGGCACGGCACGCCCGGCGCGTGGCCGCGGCCCGTCAGGGCCGGGTCTGCGCGGCCGGCCACCAGGAGCTCGCCTCGCACGTCCTGCTGCTCCCCTTCGTCCCCGACGACGTACGGCGCGCCTTCACGGCCCGGCTGCTCGACCCGCTGCGGGACTACGACCGCCGGCACCGCGCCGAGCTGATCCCCACCCTGGAGGCGTTCCTCGACTGCGACGGCTCCTGGACCCGCTGCGCGTCCCGTCTCCACCTGCACGTCAACACGCTGCGCTACCGCGTCGGCCGCATCGAGCAGCTGACGGGCCGTGACCTGTCCCGGCTGGAGGACAAGCTGGACTTCTTCCTCGCGCTGCGGATGAACTGAACCCGTCCGGACGCGGGCGCGCGATTCGGGCGCGCGATGCGCGTCCGCGATCCAGGACTTTGTGAAATCCTTCACCCACCCTCTTGGCCGGGCCGGGTGGTTCGTGCTGAGATGCGGCCACCACTCAACAGCTCGATGGCGTGCTCGGGGAGGGCAACGTGGCGCATACCGCCATGTCCGGTGACGGAACGACCGCCGATGACGATCCCCTCCAGACGGCGGTGTGGCGGCTGCGCTCCCGCGCCTGCTGGGCCGACGCCGCCGCCCTGCTCGAACCGGCCGGCCCGGACGCGGCGCTGCAGCGGGCGTCGCTGCTGGTGGAGCGGTGCCTGTACACCGAGGCGGGGTGGGAGGAGGCCGAGGACGCGCTGCGCACGGCCGAGGCGTCGGCGCACAGCGACGACGAGCGGGGGGCCGCCGCTTGTGAACGCGGGTACCTGGCCTACGCCGCCACGCTGTTCCAGGTCCGCGACCGTGCCGACGAGGCGCGGGCCGCGCTCGGCCGGGCGGCGGCGCTGATCGCCCCGGGCGCGGCGGGGCGGGCCCTGCTGGACTTCCGGCGCGGACTGATCGCCGAGAACCTCACCCGGTCGCCGCAGGCGGCGCGGGCCGCGTACCGGCGCGCCCACGCGGGCGCCACCGCGCACGCCGACCCGCTGCTGCTCTCGGCCACCTGGCGCCACCTGGCCGGACTCGCCCTGCGCGACGGCGAGTTGGCGGAGGCCCGGCACGGCTTCGCCGAATCCCTGCGCATCCGCGAGGAGTTGGGCTACCTCGTTGGCACGGCCCCGGCCCTGGTCTCCCTGGCCGACACGGAGACCGAACCGGAGGCCTCCCGCCTCCGCGAGGAGGCCCGCCGCCTCCTCCGCCTCCTGGGCGGCGTTCCTACGTGGCTCGCCCGCCAGCTGGCGCCGCCGGGGGCCGCGATGGCGTAGGGATGCCGCCCCGCCGCCCCTTCCCGTCCCGGGGCTCCGCCCCGGACCCCGCTCCTCGAACGCCGGAGGGGCTGGAGGCCAGCCCGTCCGGCGTTCGAGGACGAGGCCCGTTCAGGGCCGAAGCGGGGTCCGGGGGCGCAGCACCCGGGGACGGGACGGGAAGGGGCGGCGGGGCGAAAAACCCGGCACCCTCACACCGTCCCGTTGAAGTGCTCCCCCACCAGCGACCGCACCACATCCACATCGCCCGCGATCAACGCGTCCAGCAGCGCCGTGTGCTCATGGGCGTCGGCCACCAGCTCCGCCCGCCCGCGCCCGCCGGGGGCACCCCCCACCAGCGGCCACTGCGCCCGCCGGTGAAGGTCCTCGGCGATACGGACCAGCTGCTCGTTGCCCGCGAGCGCGAGCACCGCCCGGTGGAAGACCCGATCGGCCTCCGCGTACGTGGCCCGGCACCCGGCCGACGCCGCCCGGACCGTGGCCTCCGCGAGCGGCCGCAGCTCGGCCCACCGCTCGGCGGGCACCGTCCGCGCCAGCCGCATCATCACCGGAACCTCGATCAGCGCCCGGATCTCGGCGAGCTCGGCCAGTTCCCGCGCGCCCCGCTCGACGACCCGGAACCCCCGGTTGGGCACGACCTCCACCGCGCCCTCCAGCGTGAGCTGCTGCATGGCCTCCCGCACGGGCGTGGCGGAGACACCGAACCGCTCCGCCAGCACGGGCGCGGAGTACACCTCGCCGGGCCGCAGGTCACCCGTCACCAGCGCGGTGCGCAGGGCGTCGAGGACCTGTCCGCGCACGGAGGACCGCTGGACGGCGGGCCGGGGGAGAGCGGGCTCGCCGTGCGTGTGCTCACCGCGCACGCCACCGCCGTCGGCACAGCCCGGCCGGTCGCGCCGGTCGCGCTCCCGGTCGGCGTCCGGCCCCGCCGGCTGCGCGGGCACCCGGAACCGGCCCGTGGCGGCCGGGCCGGTCACCGCGTCCCCCGTCGCTGCGGAGCCCTGCGTGCCCTGCTTCACAAGGTCCTCCTGCGGACGTTTCGGTACTTGAGGTCATTACGGCGGGTTGTCACCTGTCCGTCAAGCACGATAAACGCACGGAGGCGCCGGTTCACATCGTCACGATGTTCGGTAAGGTGAGCCTTACCTTTATTGCCCTGCTCCTCGAGACGTGAAGGGGTGGCCCCATGCCGGTGCCCGGTTCGGCCGTCGCGGACGCGTACGCCCGCCTGGCGGAGGCGCTGCCCGCCCTGGGCGTCACCGAACTCGGCACCGGCGAGGCGGCGCCCCGGGGCGGCGGCTGGGTCGCGGCGGCGGGGCTCGCCGAGGGCGGGACCGAGCTGGAGCGGTTCCTCGCCTGGGACGACACCCAGGTGCTGCGGGACTACGGGCAGCGGGGCCGTCCGGACGTGATCGCCGGCTTCGGTCTGCACCGCTACGCCTGGCCCGCCTGCCTGCTGATCACCGTGCCGTGGTTCCTGCACCGTCGCGTGCCGCGCTACCCCGTGACGCACGTCTCGTACGACCGCACCGCGGCCGGCCTCGCCCTGGGCCGCATGGCCGTACGGCCCGACGGCTTCGCCTGCCTGCCCGGCGACCCCGCCGCCGCGCTGCCCGGCGCCCGGGTGGTACCCGACGAGGAGGCGCTGCGGGCGGAGGTGCGCGAGGCGGTCGCCCAGCACCTCGGACCCGTGCTGACCGGTTTCGGCCCCCGGATGCGGCGCCGCGGCCGGGCCCTGTGGGGCATGGCGACCGACGAGATCGTCGAGAGCCTGCGGTACGTCTCCCAGCTGCTCGGCGAGGAGGAGCGGGGGCTGCGGGAGCTGGAGCTGCTGCTGCCGGGCGCGACCGAGCCGTACGTCGGCGCGGCGGCCTTCCGCCGGCCGGCCGGGCCCGACGGGGAGCCGGCGCCCGTCACCCGGGACCGGGTCAGCTGCTGCATGTTCTACACACTGCGCCCCGCGGACATCTGCGCCACCTGCCCGCGCGCCTGTGCCGGCGGGCGGACGGCCGAGCGGGTCACCGCGTCGGTCGCGCGGGCCTGCTGACACCACGTCGGACAGCGGCACCCCCGTCCGGCGCGTAAGATCATCCGTTGAGCACGCCGCAGAGGTCACAGGAGCTTCACGATTCCCCTACCCCTCGCGGGAACTTTCCGCGGAACCACCCGTACGGGTAATCTTATTCGAACTCAACTCCCGCCCCTCATGCGGCAGTTCGAGCAGAACGCCGCCCTGGGCATCCCCCTCGCACTTCCTTGGCGGCCTCTTGCCCCGAAACCCCCTGAGGGCCGCTGGGATTGGGCCACTATGGCGGGCGTTACACGCCCTATCCCAATGCAAGGGACCCCTTAGATGAGACTGACCGACATATCGCTGAACTGGCTGCTTCCGGGCGTCGTGCTGCTCCTGGGCATGCTGACGGCGGTGGCGGTGCTGGCGCGCGGGAAGCGCTCCTCGGTCAAGAGCACGAGCGCGGACGACTCGTGGGAGCGCAGCGAGGAGCGCCGCAGGCGCAAGGAGGCCCTGTACGGCACCGTCTCCTACGTTCTCCTGTTCTGCTGTGCGGCGGTGGCCGCCGCGCTCTCCTTCCACGGCCTGGTCGGCTTCGGCGAGCAGAACCTCGGCCTGTCCGGCGGCTGGCAGTACCTCGTCCCCTTCGGTCTGGACGGCGCGGCGATGTTCTGCTCGGTGCTCGCCGTGCGCGAGGCCAGCCACGGTGACGCGGCCCTCGGCTCGCGGATACTCGTGTGGACGTTCGCCTTCGCCGCGGCCTGGTTCAACTGGGTGCACGCTCCCCGGGGCATCGGACACGACGGCGCCCCGCACTTCTTCGCGGGCATGTCCCTGTCGGCGGCGGTCCTGTTCGACCGCGCGCTGAAGCAGACCCGCCGGGCCGCCCTGCGCGAACAGGGCCTGGTGCCGCGCCCGTTGCCGCAGATCCGTATCGTCCGCTGGCTGCGCGCCCCCCGGGAGACCTACGGGGCCTGGTCGCTGATGCTGCTGGAGGGCGTGCGCAGCCTCGACGAGGCGGTCGAGGAAGTGCGCGAGGACAAGGCCCGCAAGAACGAGGCGAAGCAGCGCCGGCGGGACCAGCAGCGCGTGGAGCGGGCCCGGCTGAAGGCGATCAGCCGCGGCCACCGCGGTTTCGTGGGCCGTGGCGGTGGACGCGAGCTGGAGGCCCCCACGGTGGAGCGCGACTCCGACCTGGTCTCCGCGGAGCCTGCCATATCGGCGTCGGAGTCCCTGCCCGTCCGCGCGCGTCCCTCCCTGCAGCCGGTACGCACCGGCGCTGACCCGAAGACCGTCGACCTCACCGCCGAGGACGACACCCAGGCCCTGCCGCGCCTGGACTCCCTGGAGCGCAAGCTCAAGGACCTGGAGCAGCAGTTCGGCTGACGGCCCCGTCGCGGCCTGAAGGGTGCGGTCCGCACCCTTCAGGCCGCGTCCGCGCCGAGTTCGAACCAGACGGACTTGCCCACCCGGTGCTTCCTGACGCCCCATCCGTCGGCGAGGGACTCGACCAGCACCAAACCCCTTCCGTGCGTGCCGTCGTCGGTGCTCGGTGCCCGCGGCCGGGGTTCCCGGTCCACGAAGTCCCGTACCTCGACCCGCAGTCCACGGGGCCCCACCGTGGCCGTCAGGACCGCCTCGTGGTCGGTGTGGACGAGCGCGTTGGTGACGAGTTCGCTGGTGAGCAGTTCCGCGACCGCGGAGCGCTCCGGTGTCCCCCAGTGCCTGAGCAGTTCCCGCAGTGCCCTGCGGGACTCGGGCACCGCCCGCAGATCCGCCCGGCCCAGTGTGCGCCTCAGCCGATCCGCCGAAGCCTGACTCTTCATGACCCCCGCCCGCGTGCCGATGTCGATTCCCCCTGTGCTCGAACACCTTCACGGGAATCCTTGCCCGGTCACCCACACGCCAGTCATGCCGGGCGGTCACGAACGGTAGTTGGCCGAAGTGCGATGGCCACGCACCTGCGCGGGGCCGTCCTCCCGACCCCCGTGGCGAGAGGACGACCCCGGCTTCCCATGGTGGTCGTGGCGGCCGTGCGGCCTCAGTACAGCTTGTCGACGGCCTTCGTCGTCGTCTTCCTGAACGCGCCCACCGGGGCGTCACCGAAGTCGCCCAGCTGCCCCCAGCCGACGACGGTCACGGTCTTCCCGTCGCGTCCGACGGACAGCAGATGGACGTCCGTGGCGCCCCAGGAGGTCTCGGTGTGCAGCCCGTGCACCCGCGCGCCCTCCTCGACCGGCAGCGAGCCGTAGTACCGGCCCTCGGCCTCGACGTCCGGGGAGGACCGCTCGATCCGGTCGGCGCAGGTACGGATCTCCTCGTCCAGCAGGGCGGCCAGCGCCTTGCCCTTGGCGGCGGAACCCGTGACGACGGTGACCTGTGCGGCACCGGTGTCCAGGTCGGTGTGGAAGACGCGGTGCCGGTAGTCGTACGCGGGCACGCCCTCGCCCAGGCAGTAGGCGAGTTCCGACGGGAAGCCGTCGGTGACCGGGCCCGCCGTCCAGGCGGACGACGGGTGCGGGGGGAGCTCGGAGGCCGCGAGGAACGCGGGCGGGGCCGCCTTCCGCGGCGCGGCGCCGGCCGGCGCGGTGAGTGCCGTACCGACGGCGAGGGCGGCGACGGTGAGCGCCGTGAGGGCGGTGGCGCGGGTGCGCATGGGCATGGGTGTCCCCCGTGAGGTGTGCGTGATGGAATGACGGGGCGGTGCGCCGTGACGGCCCGGACGGTCCGTCCGGCGGCCGTCGGGCGGTTCGCGGTACCAAGAGCATCAGCCGTCTCAGGAGGCGGGCGCAAGCGTCGTCGCCGGTTTCGCCGGCATGGAACCGTCCCAGCCCGTCCGACGTGCAGGTACAGGGGGTGCCTGGGATGCCGTCCCAGGGCCCGGCCGGGGTCATACGAGTGCGGGGTGACGGTGTCGGCACAGGACGACGTGGCGGAGTTCGCGGCGCTGCTGCGGGAGCTGAAGGAACGTACGGACCGCAGTTACGGCTCGCTGGCCCGCCGCCTCGGCATGAACACCTCGACGCTGCACCGCTACTGCGCGGGTGAGGCGGTCCCCGTCGACTTCGCGCCCGTGGAGCGCTTCGCCGCCCTGTGCGGCGCGTCGCGGGCGGAACGCGTGGACCTCCACCACCGCTGGCTCCGCGCGGTGGAGGCACGCCGGCGTCCGCGCACGGCGACCGGCTCGGCCGAGGCGGACGCGGCGCCGGGCTCCGAATCCGAATCCGGCTCCGAATCCGAATCCGGCTCCGACTCCGGCTCCGGCTCCGACTCCGGCTCCGGCTCCGGCTCCGGCTCCGGCGAGCAGCGCACCGCGCCGCGGGAACGGACGGACGACGACGCCCCCGCCACCCCGGAAGCAGAGCGCGCCGCCCCCGGGGAGCCGGCTGCCGGGGAGGGCGCGCCCGACGAGGTCACCGGTGGGCCGCCGGCCGACGGGCTCGGTGGCCGACCCGCCGGACACGGTGCCGCCGACGGCCCGCACACGGCTGCCGCCCCGGTACGGCAGACCGCCGAACCCCCCGGGCCCGCGGGTCCCCCCTCGGGTGACGGGGACGTGGTGAGCGGGCCGTCGGACGAGGGGGCGGGACGTCCGCGGCCCTGGTACCGGCGGCACCGGCGGGCCGCCGTCGCCCTGGCCGCCGTATGCGCGTTGCTCGCGACCGTGGGGAGTCTGTCCGCGCTGCCGGACGGGCAGCGGCCGTCCGCCTCCGCCGGGCGGGGGCCCACCGCCACTCCCCCGGGCGCGTCCGCGACGACCGGTCCCGCCGCGCCGCGCGGTCGCACGCCCTCACCCACCCCGTCCGCCCCGGGCTCCACGACACCGGAGGAACGCCCCTCCTCCCCCGGGCCGCGACGGAGCACCTCCGCCCCCACCACGGCTCCGGAGGGGTCCGCGCCCGTCGGGGCGCCGCCGCTCACCTGGTCCGCCGACTCCCAGGCCTGGGCGTACGGATGCGGGCACGATTACGTCGTGGCCAAGCCGCCGGAGCAGGTCCCGCCGCCGCCGGTCCCGCAGGACGCCGGGACCTGGGCGGCGACGCAGTCGGCCGTGCACGGGGGCGAGACGCTGGTGGAGCTGTCGGTGCAGGGCACCTCCGACACGGCCGTCGTCCTCACCGCGCTGCGCGTCCGCGTGGCCGGGCGCGCCGATCCCGCGCCGGGGAACGCGTACGCCATGGACCAGGGCTGCGGCGGCGCGCTCACCCCGCGCTACTTCGACGTGGACCTGGACAAGGACCGGCCGCTCGCCCGCGCGGTCGCCGGGAACGACGCCGGTACGCCGATCCCGGCCGTGCGGATGCCCTACCGGGTCTCCGCGACCGACCCGGAGGTGCTGCTGGTCACCGCCCGGACCGCGCACTGCGACTGCCGCTGGTACCTGGAGCTGGACTGGTCCTCGCAGGGCCGTACCGGCACGGTCCGCGTCGACGACCGGGGCCGCCCGTTCCGCACCAGCGGCATCGCGGGCCTGCCCCACTACGAGTACGACACCTCGGCACGCGGCTGGAAGCCCCGGGAGCGGTGAACCCCCTTACGGCCGGGGCACGTTGCGCAGGTTGGAGCGGGCCATCTGGAGCATCCGGCCGACGCCTCCGTCCAGCACGATCTTGGAGGCGGACAGGGCGAAACCGGTCACCATCTCCTTGCTGATCCTCGGCGGGATGGACAGCGCGTTGGGGTCGGTGACGACGTCGACGAGGGCCGGGCCCTTGTGCTTGAACGCGGACTTCAGCGCCCCGGCCAGCTCCTTCGGCTTCTCCACCCGCACCCCGTGGGCGCCGCAGGCGCGGGCGACGGCGGCGAAGTCGGGGTTCTTCATGGCGGTGCCGTGCGAGGGCAGGCCGGCGACCAGCATCTCCAACTCCACCATGCTCAGGGAGGAGTTGTTGAACAGGACCACCTTCACCGGCAGGTCGTACTGCACCAGGGTGAGGAAGTCCCCCATCAGCATGGTGAACCCGCCGTCGCCGGACATCGACACCACCTGCCGGCCCCGGTCGGTGAACTGCGCCCCGATCGCCATCGGCAGCGCGTTCGCCATCGAGCCGTGGGAGAAGGAACCGATCACCCGGCGACGGCCGTTGGGCGAGATGTAGCGGGCCGCCCAGACGTTGCACATGCCGGTGTCGACGGTGAACACCGCGTCGTCGTCGGCCAGCTCGTCCAGTACGGACGCCACGTACTCGGGGTGGATCGGCACGTGCTTGTCCACCTTCCGCGTGTACGCCTTCACCACCCCCTCCAGCGCGTCCGCGTGCTTCCTCAGCATCCGGTCGAGGAACTTCCGGTCGTCCTTGGTGCGAACCCGCGGCGTCAGACAGCGCAGGGTCTCCTTCACGTCGCCCCACACGGCGAGGTCGAGCTTGGAGCGCCGGCCGAGGTTCTCGGGCCGCACGTCGACCTGGACGATCTTCACGTCGTCGGGGAGGAAGGCGTTGTACGGGAAGTCGGTGCCGAGCAGGATCAGCAGGTCGCACTCGTGGGTGGCCTCGTAGGCGGCGCCGTAGCCGAGCAGTCCGCTCATGCCGACGTCGTACGGGTTGTCGTACTGGATCCACTCCTTGCCGCGCAGGGCGTGCCCGACCGGGGACTTGATCTTGCCCGCGAACTCCATGACCTCGGCGTGCGCGCCCTTGGTGCCGGCGCCGCAGAACAGCGTGACCTTCTCCGCCTCGTCGATCATGTCGACGAGGCGGTCGATCTCGGCGTCGCCGGGGCGGACCGTGGGCCGGGAGGTGACGAGGGCGGTCTCGAGGGGCTTCTCGGGGGCGGCGTGGTCGGCGATGTCGCCCGGGAGGGTGACGACGCTGACGCCGGAGCGGCCGACGGCGTGCTGGACGGCGGTCTGCAGCAGTCGGGGCATCTGCCGCGGGCTGGAGATCATCTCGCTGTAGTGGCTGCACTCGCGGAACAGCTGCTCGGGATGGGTCTCCTGGAAGTAGCCGAGGCCGATCTCGCCGGACGGGATGTGGGAGGCGAGGGCGAGGACCGGGGCCATGGAGCGGTGGGCGTCGTACAGGCCGTTGATGAGGTGGAGGTTGCCGGGTCCGCAGGAGCCGGCGCAGGCGGCCAGCCTGCCGGTGATCTGGGCCTCGGCGCCGGCGGCGAAGGCGGCGGTCTCCTCGTGGCGGACGTGGATCCAGTCGATGGCGGCGTTGCGGCGCACGGCGTCGACGACGGGGTTGAGGCTGTCGCCGACGACTCCGTAGAGGCGTTTGACCCCCGCGCGGGTGAGGATGTCGACGAACTGTTCCGCGACGTTCTGTTTGGCCATGGTTTCCCGTCTGCCCCTCCGGCGCCGAAGATGCCTGACGGGTTCCATGAATTCACACCGGGAGCGCTCACGCCTCCCAGACGGCGACGGCCGTACGGTCGTCCGCGTATCCCTTGACGCGTACCTGGGTGTCGGCGAGGAACGCGGCGAGGCCGGGTGGTTCGGGGCGGGACCACCGGTCGGCGAGGTGCGCGCGGAGCTCCCGTTCGCCGCGCAGGGGGTCGGCGAGGCCGGTGCCGCACATCAGCAGGGTGTCACCCGGGCGGGCGATGGAGGTGCGGAAGCGGAAGGGTTCGCGGGGCGGTTCGGGGGCGGGCTCGTACGGGCTCGGGGGCGTGGGGATGCCCAGGTCCATGGTGAGGAGGTCGCCGTCGGGGGTCTCGGAGGGCGGCGAGCCGAAGCCGACGACGGGTTCGCCCCTGGTCTCGGTGGGCTCGGGTTCGATGTCCTGCCATGCGCCGTCCCGCAGCCGGAACAGTCCGCCGGGGCCGACGCCGAAGAAGACCCGGGTGCGGCATGCGGGGTCGGCGGACAGGAGGAGGCAGCGCAGGGTGGCCGCGTGGGCGTCGGGTTCGAGGCCCCGATCGGCCGCGTCGGCGCGGAGCCTGCCGAGGCTGCGGTCGGTGAGGCGGTGCAGGCCGGACTTGAGGTCGCCGCGCCGGGCGGCCCTGATGTCGTCGACGAGGCGGGCGTGGCTGCGGCCCACCGCCTCGCCGATCCATCGGCAGGCCTCGGCGGCGGCCCGGTGGGCCCCGGGCGCGGTCCGGGCGCCGGTCGCCAGCGCCACGAGGACGAGGGCCCGCTCCCCCGTTCCGAACCGGGCGGTCAGCAGCGCGTCGCGGCGCGGTTCGCCCCGGTAGCGCGCGGAGTCCCCGCGCACGGAGGCGGCGCGCAGGGTGCAGGCGCCGTAGCGGGCCCCGTCCAGCACGGTGTCCGGGACCAGGTCGTCCAGTGCGTCGGGGTCGGCCGGCGGGAGGGCGGTGGGCTCGGCGTCGTAGGTGGGCGGCCGGGATCCCACGTGGGCGCGGGACGGGAGCGGGCCCGGGAGTGGTCCGAGGCGGGAGGGGCGGGGGGCGGATGCGTCCGCGGGCTCCGGGGCCGTGGGCGGTGGCGGGGGCTCGGTGGCGGGGGTCCAGGGGCCGAAGGCCGTGCCGGAGGTGGAGGCGGCCGGGGGCTGTGACGGTTGCGGCCGGGACGGGCGGGGGGTCCTCGGGGGGAAGGTCACCGGGTCCGCGGCCGCGGCGGCCGGGGGTTCCCAGGGGGCGCGGGGCGGGGGGTCGGCGGGTCGTGGCGGGAGGTCCGCCGGTGCGGCGGGGGCGGCCGGACGGGGGCCCGGGACCGTCGGGGCGGGGGGTGGGCCGGCCGGGGCGGGCCCACCCGCGTCGAGCGTGCCGGACGCCGAGGCGAAGCGGTCGTCCAGGGAATCGGGCGCCGGTGCGGGGCCCGTGTCGTCGGTGGCGTCGTCGTACAGCTGCCGCCACCAGTCGTCCTCGGGACCGGTGGGCCTTCCCCCCTGCTGACTCATGGTCCCGATTGTCCCCCGCACGGGCCGGATGAGAACGGGGCATCGGGAAAATCCCCGTCCCGCGGCGTGCCCCGGACGGCCGGTCGGGTGAACGGCGGGACGGCTGTGCGACGAGGGCGTCGCGGCCCGTTTCCGCCCTGCGCCGCTCTCCGTGCTCCTGCACCCTGGAGGAATGGGAGCGTGGGACCTCCTGCTCGCCGGACTGGTGCTCCTGCTCGGACTGTGGGGAGTGCTGCTGCCGGGGGTGCCCGGGTCGTGGCTGGTGTGGGCCGGGGTCCTGTGGTGGGCGCTGAAGGATCCGCGGCCCGTCGCGTGGTGGGTGCTGGTGGGGGCGACCGTGGTGCTGTTCCTGTCCCAGGTGGTGCGCTGGGCGCTGCCGCCCCGCCGGCTGCGGGCGGGCGGCGACGACGGCCGGATGCTGGCGTACGCGGGCTGCGGCTCGTTCGCCGGTTTCGTCCTGCTGCCCGTGATCGGCGCGGTCCCGGGCTTCCTCACCGGGGTCTACCTCTTCGAGCGGCTCCGCCTCGGCCGCCGCCGCGAGGCGGTCGCGGCGGCGCGCACGGCGCTGCGCTCGGGCGGCTGGAGCGTGCTGACGGAACTGTTCACCTGCCAGCTGATCACGGCGGCCTGGCTGGGCGCGGTGTTCTGGGGCTGACCCCCTCGGCTCACGGCAGCGGGACGCCCTCGTGGGTGAGCAGCCGCACCTTGCGCTCCAGCCCGCCGGCGTATCCGGTCAGCGAGCCGTCGGCGCCGATCACCCGGTGGCAGGGGCGGACGATGAGCAGCGGGTTCGCGCCGATCGCGCCGCCGACGGCCCGCACGGCGGCGCGGGGCGCGCCGATCCGGGCCGCGATCTCGCCGTAGGACACGGTCGCCCCGTAGGGGACGTCGTCGAGCGCGGCCCACACCCTCTCCCGGAACGGGGTGCCGACGGCGCTCACGGCCAGCCGGAACTCCTTGAGGTCGCCGGCGAAGTACGCGGTGAGCTGCCGCTCGGCCTCGCGGAACGGTCCGGGGTCGCGCCGCCAGTCGTCCGCCGGCGTGCGTCCGCCCTTCTGTCCGGGCACGGACAGCGAGGTCAGCTCGCCGGTCGGGGCGGCGGTGAGCAGCAGCGGCCCGACAGGGCTGTCCACCCGCGTCCAGTACGTGGTCGTGGTCGTCATGGTCACTCCAACTCCCCTGCGGCGCGCAGGTGGTTCAGGGCGTACGAGCGCCAGGGGCGCCAGCTGTCGGGAACGCCGGGTCCGGGCGGGGCCACGTCCGGGTCGCCGAGCGCGCGGGTGCGGATCCCGGCGATCGTACGGTCGTCGAGGCCGGGGACGGCGGCCAGGGCGGCCTCGGCCTCGTCCCGGTCGGCGCCGGGTCCGAGGCGTACGGTGCCGTCGGCGAGGGCGGCGGTGAGCGCGCCCAGGGTGCCGCCGGGCTCGGCCCCGGCGAGGACGGCGGCTTCGGGGAACAGGTGGGTGAGGGTGCCGCACGGGGCGTCGAGCCGCTTGCCGTACCGCTGGACCAGCCGTGCGGCCTCGTCCCGGCCCACCAGCGCGCGCACCGCCAGCTCCTCCGGGTCGGCCGCTCCCGGTGAGCGCAGTCCGGGCCGGGCGGCGACCAGCGGGGCGAGCCGGGCGTCGGCGCCGAGCCGTTCGTCGACGGCGTACGGGTCGGCGTCCAGGTCGAACAGCCGCCGCAGGCGTTGTACGGCGGTGGTCAGGTCGCGGAGGTCGGTGAGGTGGACGCGGGCGTCGAGCCAGCCGCCGGGGTGGGCGCCCCGCCCGGTGTGCGGGCGTTCGTCGACGGCGGCGATGCCGGTGCCGTGGGGCAGGCGCAGGGTGCGCCGGTAGGTGCGGGTGCCCGGGGTGCCGCTCACGTCCTCGACGCCGGGGACGGCCTCGCGCTCCAGCAGGTCGAAGACGGGTCCCGCCGGGTAGGGGCCGCGGTGGGCGAGCCGCAGGGGGATTCCGGCGGACGGGGTGGCGGTGCGCGCCCGGTGGGGCGCGGAGGCGCGCAGCTCGCTGGGGGTGGTGGCGTACACGGCCCGTACGGTGTCGTTGAACTGCCGCACGCTGGCGAATCCGGCGGCGAAGGCGATCTCGGTGACCGGCAGGCCGGTGGTCTGCAGGAGCACGCGGGCGGCGTGCGCCCGCTGGGCGCGGGCGAGCGCGACGGGCCCGGCGCCGAGCTCGCCGGTGAGCTGGCGCTGCACCTGGCGGGCGCTGTAGCCGAGCCGTGCGGCGAGTCCGGCGACGCCCTCGCGGTCGACGACGCCGTCGGCGATCAGCCGCATGGCCCGGCCGACGACGTCGGCCCGCACGTTCCACTCGGCGGAGCCGGGCACGGCGTCCGGGCGGCAGCGCCGGCAGGCGCGGAACCCGGAGCCCTGCGCGGCGGCGGCGGTCGCGAAGAACCGCACGTTGGACCGCTTCGGGGTGACGGCGGGGCAGCTGGGACGGCAGTAGATCCCGGTCGTCTCGACGGCGAAGAAGAACACCCCGTCGAACCGGGCGTCCCGGCTGCGCACCGCCTCGTACCTGCTGTCCTCGTCCTTCACACCGTCCAGTCTCCGCCGGCCGGGAGGTCCCGGCTGGCGGAAATCGGACATGGAGGTGCGCTACCGCAGGCGGCCCCGCTTGGCCTCCATCGCCGCCTTGCCGATGGCGCCCTTGCGCTTCCAGTCCTTGCGGATCTCCGCGCGGAGCCTGGCGTCGGTCTTGGCGACGATGTACTGGTTCTCCCGGAGCAGCTTGCGGTAGCTCTCCAGGCGGCGCTGCGGCAGGTCACCGGTCTCGATGGCGTCGAGGACGGCACAGCCCGGTTCGCTCTCGTGGGCGCAGTCCTGGAACCGGCAGCGCTCGGCGAGCTCCTCGATCTCGGCGAACACCTGGCCGACGCCGGCTCCGGCGTCCCACAGGCCGACGCCCCTGAGGCCCGGTGTGTCGATGAGGACTCCCCCGCCGGGCAGCGCCAGCAGGTTGCGGGTGGTCGTGGTGTGGCGGCCCTTGCCGTCGACGTCCCGGATGGCCCGGACGTCCATGACGTCCTCGCCGAGGAGCGCGTTGGCCAGGGTGGACTTGCCGGCGCCGGACTGCCCGAGCAGCACCGACGTACCGCCGGCGGTGATCGCGGCGAGGACGTCGAGTCCGTCCCCGTCCCGCGCGCTGACGGTGAGCACCGGCACGCCGGGCGCGCTGGTCTCCACGTCCTGGACGAGGTGCGCGCGGGTCACCGCGTCCGGCACGAGGTCGGCCTTGGTGAGGACGACCACCGGCTGCGCCCCGGACTCCCAGGCGAGCGCGAGGAAGCGTTCGATCCGGGCCAGGTCGAGTTCGGCGGCGAGGGAGACGGCGACGACGGCGTGGTCGACGTTGGCGGCGAGGATCTGCCCCTCGGACCGCTTGGAGGAGGTGGAGCGCACGAAGGCGGTACGGCGCGGCAGGTACGCGCGGACGTAGCGCGGGTTCCCGCCGGGTTCGACGGCGACCCAGTCGCCCGTGCACACGACCCGCAGGGGGTCGTGCGGGGTGACGAAGGCGGTGTCGGCGCGCAGGGTGCCGCCGGCGGTGACGACGTCGCACTGGCCGCGGTCGACCCGGATCACACGGCCGGGCAGTAGCCCTTCCGCGTCGTGGGGGGCGAACGCGTCCGCCCAGGCGTCGTCCCAGCCGTAGGGGGCGAGCGCGGAGGAAACGGAGGTGGAACTGGAACTCAAGGGGGTGACCCTTCAGGTGGGTGGCCCCGGCGGCCGCGCGTACGCATTCGTACGCGGACGGGAAAAGGGTGAGGTCAGCCGGTGGCCACGGAGGTGGACGTGATGGATTCCTGAATGCGGGCAGCGCCCGGCGCAATGACAGCCATCGGTCGACACCTCCTCACTCCGCGAACGGTCCGGTACGGCGGCGCACGGCCACCGTGTGATCCGGGGCAACATTAGCCCGCGGCCGCCCCGGCCGGTCAAGTCGTTTTTCCTCGCGCCGCTTCACACGGTCGCGCAGGTACGGCCGTTGAGCGTGAAGCCGGACGGCGGGCGGTTCGTGCCGTCGCGGGAAGCGAGGAAGCCGAAGGCGAGTTTCCCGCCGGCGGCGATCGACTTGTTGTAGTCGGCGGCGGTGGCGGTGACGTGGGAGCCGTCCTGGTCGAGCGAGGCGTCCCACGCCTGGGTGACCCGCTGGCCGTCGGGGAAGGCGAAGCCGACGCGCCAGGAGTCGAGGGGGTCGCGTGTGGTGACGGTGACGGTGGCCTGGAAGCCGTCGGGCCACTGGTTGACCAGGTCGTAGTCGGCCCGGCAGGCGGCCGGTTCGCCGTCGGCGGTGGCGGAGGAGGTGCCCTGGGGTTCGGGATCGGGGTTCTCCCGGTCCGGGGTGCGCTCGGGGGTGTGCCCGGCGGACGGCTTGGCGGACGGGGACGGGGTGTCCGGGGAGGCCGTGGGCGCGGAGGGCAGGGAGGGTCCGGGGTCGGCCACCGGTTGCCGGTCGGTGCCGGGGCGTGCGGCGCCCTCGTCGGCCGTGCCGCCGAACGGCATCAGGGAGACCGCGAGCGCGAGGAGGGAGACCAGGAGGGCGGCGACCAGCAGACCGTGCCGGGCGACGCGCGTCCTGCCCGTACCGCCCGCCGGGTCGCCGCCGTCCGCGTCGGGTCGGTCCGGGCGGCCGGCCCCGAGCCGTACCTCGGCGGCGCGGCGGCGGCGTTCCAGGTAGGCGAGGCCGCCCCAGCCGATCACCCCGCCGGCCAGCGCGCCGGGCAGTCCCCCGCCGTGCAGCCGCAGGCAGGCGGCGGCCTCGGCGCACCGGTGGCAGGTGGCGAGGTGCCGGGAGAGGTCGTCGGGGGTGTCCGCGGCGGGCGAGCGGGTGACGGCGTCGAGGAGCCGGGCGTAGCTGCGGCACTCGGCGTCCAGGGGCGAGTCGAGGTGGTTGCGGTGGCAGCGGTCCCGGAACAGGCGGCCGACCTGGGCGAGTTCGTCGGCCGCGGTGGCGGGGTCGAGGCCGAGCCGGCGGGCCACCAGGGGCAGCGGCAGGGACTCCGCCTCGGCCAGCCAGAGCAGTTCGGCGTCCGCCGGCTGCAGATCGCGCAGTCCGCGCAGGGCGACCGGGCGTTCCAGTGGCGGGCCGGTGTGGCGGGCGGCCCGGTCGGAGTGGAGCCACAGCCGCAGGTCGGGGTCGAGCTTGTGTCCCTGCCCCGCCTCTTCCCAGGCGGCCGCCGTGCTGCGGACCGCCGTCAGCAGCAGGGGTATCCGGGGCAGCCGGGAGGGACGGCGGCCGCGGACGCTGCCCGACTCGGCCTCGCGCAGCTCCCGTATGCCCTGTGCGAAGGCCTCGCGGGCCAGTTCCGCCGCGGCGGCGGACCCGGCCGTGCACAGGTCGGCGTAGGAGAGCGCCGCGTCCCAGCACTCGGTGAACAGCGCCGCCTCGACGGCGTCCTGGGGGCTCGGCAGGTCGGGCATGGGACTCCCGCATCACGAACGAGGTCAACTCGCCATAGGGGCAGTGGAGTTGGGGAAACCTCGCGGCAGTGGCAGAGCTTTTCACGTTCCCGACACAACTGACAAGCGCTTCCCTCACTTTGCGTGGCGGCGTGGCCACCCCTCGCGGGGACCCTACGCACGGAAGGCCGGAACGTCTCGGTGCCGGCCTTCCGAATCCTTGTGAAAGGGCGCTGGGAGCCCCGGTGCCTCAGACCGCCCCGGCGGACTCCTGCGCCGGGAGGCTGTCCATGAAGGAGCTGACGGAGAACACCGCGTTGCCGGGTCCGGGCGGGCCGTAGCCGGGGGGCGAGGAGAGGCCGAAGTCCTCCATGGTCTGCCGGTACGCCTGGAGCAGCCGGATGTGGTACTCCAGCGGGGCGCCCTGCGGGTTGGCCTTGCCGAGCGGGGTGGTGGGCTCCGGGCACCAGGTGGTGAAGCGGGGCGTGATGCCGTGCGACATGAAGAAGCGCAGGCCCTCGGTGGTGGAGGCGATGGCCTCGTCGACCGTCTTGAAGCCGAAGGGCTCGGCCATCTCCACACCGGCCACGAAGTTCGGGATCACGTTGCGCGCGCCGAAGACCTCAGCGGAGTCGAGGATGCGCCGGTGCCACTCGTCGCGGCCGACGTAGCGCTCCTTGCCGGGGCAGTACATCTTGAACAGGTACTCGTCCCACACCTCGTAGTTGGGGTGGTAGATCTGCACGCCGTAGTCCTTGAACCGCTGCACGTCGTCCCTGGGCAGCGCCTGGGCGACGACCTTGCCGATCCAGCGGCCGGGGAAGCGCTCCTCGATGGCCTTGGCGTAGTGGCCGTAGAAGTCGGCCTCGTCACGTCCGGAGACGGTCTTGGTGATCGCGCCGCCGGTGAGGGTGTAGGCGGTGGACGCCTTCGCCGTGTCGTACCGGTCGATGATCTCGAGGGCCTCGAGGACCTCCTCGACGTCCTTCACCCCGGTGTAGGGCCGGCCCGCCGCCTTGTGCTGGCGCCAGTTGTGATTGATGTCGCAGTACTGGCACTCCTCCTTGGCGCCGAAGTACTGGCAGACCCGGAAGACGGTCAGGTAGATCAGGTAGCCCCACTGGATGGTGGGGGCGACCTCCATGACCGACTTCCCGTTGGACAGGGTGTGCCGGTAGTACTCGGGCATGGGCGGCACGCCGACGTCCGAGATGCGCTTCCCGTCGAGGTAGAGGCCGAGCACGCCGTGCTCGTCGGCGGCGACGCGGTAGGGGGAGGCCGGGTTCACGCGGACGGACACGACCGTGCGGCGCAGGTCGTACGGTCCGCCGGTGAGGATGATCTCCTCCGGCGGGCGGCGCAGCGCGGCCTCGCCCAGCTCGGGCAGGGTGCCGTGGTCGAAGGAGAAGATGAAGTACGACTTCGGTTTGACCTCGCCGCCCTCGTTGTCACTGAGCGCGGACGGGTCGAAGGCCACACCGCCGCGCAGCAGGTCCTCCTTGAAGACGGCTTCGCGCGGCACGTGCGGGAACCGCTCCATCAGATCCTCGACCAGCGCGGTACGGCTGCCCATCCCGTTGTTCTCCTCCCGGTTCGGACGTACGACTCCTCACGGTATGCCCCCGCTCGGACGTCCGGGGTGCCGGGTCCCCCCACAGGGCGTGGTCCACGCGCGAGGTAGGTTCCGGCGGGGACCTTTTCGGCCCCGAGGGTCAGGAGGGACGAGGGATGACCGAGAGCGTGACCAACTGGGCGGGCAACATCACGTACGCCGCCAAGGAGCTGCACCGCCCGCACAGCGCGAACGCGCTGCAGAACCTGGTCGCCGGGAGCTCGCGGGTGCGGGTCCTGGGCAGCGGGCACTCCTTCAACGAGATCGTCGAGCCCGGCGAGGACGGTGTCCTGCTCTCCCTCGACGCGCTGCCCCCCGAGATCGACGTGGACACGACCGCCCGGACGGTACGGGTCGGGGGCGGCGTGCGCTACGCCGAGCTGGCCCGCGAGGTGCACCGGCACGGGCTGGCGCTGGCGAACATGGCGTCGCTGCCGCACATCTCGGTGGCCGGGTCGGTCGCCACCGGCACCCATGGCTCCGGCGTCGGCAACGGGCCGCTGGCCTCGTCCGTGCGCGCGGTGGAGATGGTGGTGGCGGACGGTTCCAGGGGGCGGTTCACGCAAGGGGTGACGAACCTCTTCGGCGGTGTGGTCACCTCGCTGGGCGCGCTCGGTGTCGTCACCGCGCTCACCCTGGGCCTGGAGCCGGCCTTCGAGGTCGAGCAGCGCGTGTTCACCGAGATGCCCCTGGAGGGGCTGGACCAGGCCACGTTCGAGGCGGTGATGTCGGCGGCGTACAGCGTGAGCCTGTTCACCGACTGGCGGGCGCCGGGCTTCCGCCAGGTGTGGGTGAAGCGGCGCACCGACCAGCCGCTGCCGGACTTCCCCTGGGCGGCTCCGGCGACGGAGAAGATGCACCCGGTGCCGGGCATGCCGGCGGTGAACTGCACCGAGCAGTTCGGGGTGCCGGGGCCCTGGCACGAGCGGCTGCCGCACTTCCGGGCGGAGTTCACCCCGAGCAGCGGCGCGGAACTCCAGTCGGAGTACCTGATGCCGCGGGAGTCGGCCCTCGCCGCGCTGCACGCGCTGGACGGGATCCGGGAGACGGTCGCCCCGGTGCTGCAGACGTGCGAGGTGCGCACCGTCGCCGCCGACGACCAGTGGCTCGGCCCCTCCTACGGCCGGGACACGGTGGCCGTCCACTTCACCTGGATCGAGGACACGCGGGCGGTGCTGCCGGTGGTGCGGCGGGTGGAGGAGGCGCTGGCGCCGTTCGACGCGCGGCCCCACTGGGGGAAGGTGTTCACCACCCCGGCGGCGGAGCTGCGCGCCCGCTACCCGCGGATGAACGACTTCCGGAACACCGTCGACGATCTGGACCCGCGGCGCAAGTTCACCAACGCCTTCGTGCGGGACGTCCTGGGCGGCTGATCCCGGGCCGCGCCGAGCCACTGGCCCCGGGCCGCGTCCGGACCTTCGTCAAGCCCCCTTCCGAAGCCCTTGCCGAAGGTCCGGTTCCCCGGTACCACCTGTGGCCCGGGCCCGCCGGGTCCTCCTCCGTCTTCCCGGAGCCGCGCGACTGACGGGGCTCAGTGGTCCGCGCAGCAGGGCGTGGGGTCCGGGACCTCGAACGGCACGAGGGTGCCGCCCAGGGCCGGAGTGGCGGCGAGGACGAGTTCGTCCCGCTGCCACAGCGGCCGCACGTGGTCACGGGTCACCATGCGCGTGTCCGGGTCGGGCGGCCCGGGCGTGCCCAGGACCGTCACGCGGGCGATCGCGGAGCGTTCGACGAGCTCCCCGACCGTCATCGTGCCGGTGAGGGCGGAGACACCCGGGTAGAGCACCGCGCGCCCCACCTCGTCGGGCAGGCCCGGGGAGACGGCGCCGTACCCCGCGAGCCGCTCCCGGAGGGTGTCCGGGAGCGGCCGCGAGGGCAGGGACAGGGACACGACGACGCGCGGACGGTCGTCGCGCACCAGGTGGGTGCAGCCGAACGTGTCCTCGGGGAGGTCGAGTCCGGCTGCCATCCGGTGCAGCAGGCGGTCGGCGTCGAGCAGGTCCTCGATGCCCGCGTCCACGGTGAGGGCGTACGGCGTCACGACGGCAGGACCCACACCGGGTTGGAGTAGAACCACAGGTCGCGCCACGGGTCGGCGTCGCCCACGACGTCGAGGGCGGGGCCCGCCGGGTCGACCTCGGCGCCCATGGCGCCGACGGCGGACCGGTTGCCGTCGGTGCCGCGCAGCCGGACGTACACCGGGCGGTCGACGCGGCCGAGGTCGAAGGTGACGCGGACGGTGCCGGCCGACTTGTCGATGTCGTACGACCGGGCGACCTTCGCCGTGGGCGCGGTGAACGTGTCCTTGTCGGCGACCGGGCCGGTCACGTCGCCCTGGATGACGTCGACGCGGGCGAGCCTGGGGGTGAACCCGGCCCAGTTGTTGCCGCCGGCGAGGGCGATGTCGGCGGTCAGCGTGACCTTGGTGCCCTTGCGCACGTGCAGGGCGCCGCCGAGGGTGGCCCAGCGGCTGCCGCCGGAGACGCGGACGTCGAGGCCGCTGATGAGCTGGCCGTGGTCGACCCAGATGCGGCCGGCGCGGATGCCGTCCATGACGGCGGCGTAGGAGAAGCCGTCGGCGCCGACGTGGGTGCGGCTGTACTGGCCGGGCCAGTAGTCGTTCTCGGTGAGGTCGATCTGTCCGGCGTAGACCGGGTCGTCATAGCGGCCGTTGGCGTTGAAGTCGCCGCCGCCGCGGGCGCCGGTGTCGCCGTACACCTGGTGGGAGTCGGAGTTGGCGGTGATCCACCAGGGGCGGCCCTCGGCCAGGAGGCTGTCCCACAGGCCGCCGACGGTGGCGGTCATCCAGTCGAAGCCGCCCCAGGTGCGGTAGCTCTCCAGCGGGTAGCCGGCGAAGGAGTTGGCACTCGGGCCGCCGTCGTAGATGCCGCGGGCCCCGCCCGGGCCGAGCGGCGCCGGCAGACCGCCCGCCTGGTGGCCGGGGGCGCCCTCGAAGCCGACGGCGATCTGCCGGTCGCCGGTGCCGGTCGCGTCGCGCCAGGCGCGGATCTCGTGCGGGGAGTCGATGCCCTTGCGCGCCGGGTGGTTGGCGAGCATCAGGGCGTCCTTGACCTTGCGCCGTCTGACCTGCTCGGCGAGGAAGTTCAGCCCGGCGATGGCGAGCGCCTCGTTGGCCGGGGTGGAGGAGGATGCGCCCTTGACGCTGCCGTCGTAGTCGGTCTCGAACTGCTTGAGGACGGAGACCTCGTTGCGGCCCGGGTGGACGAAGACGGTGCCGTGCTCGGCGGCCGGGATGTTCCACTCCAGGCCCTGGAAGACGAGGGTGTCCTCGTACGCGTCGCGGGCCTCGAGGATGTCCGGGTTGACCTTGTCCACGCCGATCCTGGCGTGGGTGCTGCCGCCGTGGTCGGTGATGACCAGCCAGTCCATGCCGTGCCGGGCGCCCTGGCGGACCTGGTCGGTGACGCGGTACTTGCCGTCGCTGCTGTACTGGGTGTGGATGTGGTGGTCGCCCGCCAGCCACAGGAAGCCCTTGCTCCTGCTCTTGCCGCGGCCGCCGTCACCCGCCGCGTGGGCGGGCGTGGCCGCGCCGGCGCCGGCGGGGAGCACGGTGCCGGCCGCGAGGCCCGCGCCGAGCAGCCCGGCCCGGCGCAGCAGCGTACGGCGGGACTTCTGCTCGGGGTTCAGCGCCTCGTCGGGCACCGAGGTGTCGAAGGCGGCGGGCAGCGGGGCCGTCGTCTCGTGCTGGTGGTCGTGTCCGTGATGGTGGTGATGGTGCCCGTGTGCGTGCCCGTGACCCATGAAGTGCCTCCTCGATACCGCGGCGCGACGACGCCGCGTGTGGAGGATCGAGGAGGCGCATGAACGTTGAACAACTTGCGGATGAGCGCTGGATGCCCCGGACACGGCGGCTCGCTCACATCTGCTCGATAGGCTGGGCGCTTCCTGTCGGGTCTGCTTCGGAGGCCTCCATTCCACGCGCCGGACTCACCGCCGACCGTCTCGTCGCGGCCGCCGCCGACCTCGCCGACGAGGCGGGCTACGAGAACGTCACCCTGTCCGCGCTGGCCCGGCGTTTCGGTGTGAAGGACGCGAGCCTCTACGCCCACGTGCGCGGACTGCGGGACCTGCGCACCCGGCTGGCCCTGCTGGCCGGCGGGGAGATGATCGACCGGATCGCGGCGGCGGTCGCCGGACGGACCGGCAAGGAGGCGCTGGCCGCCTTCGCGAACGCCTACCGGGAGTACGCCCTGGCCCACCCGGGCCGTTACGCCGCCACCCAGCTCCCCCCGCACCAGTTCCCGGTCACCGGCTCCCCCGTCCTGCGCCGCACCGCCGAGATCACCTACGGCCTGCTCCGGGCGTACGGCCTGCGGGAACCCGACCTCACCGACGCCGTGCGCCTGCTGCGCAGCACCTTCCACGGCTACTGCGCCCTGGAGTCCGCCGGCGCCTTCGGCGACCCCAGGGACGTCCGGGCGTCCTGGGACAGGGTGGTCGACGCCCTGCACATCGCTCTGGTGAACTGGCCTCGCGACGCGGCGGACTGACCGGCGGGGGCGCGTGCCGACGTCACCCGGGGGAAGCCGTGCCGTCGCTCTCGCCGCGGTCCCTCCGGCTCAGCGACTGGATCTCCTCGTACGACGGTGCCGTGCCCGCCGGTTCCCGGCCCGCCCTGATGCCGGCCGCCGTCTCCACCGCCGCCCCCAGGGCCCGCCGGTACAGCAGCGAGCCGAGGCTGATCCGGCGGACGCCGAGGTCGGCGAGGTGGGGGACGGAGGGGCCGGTGGGCGAGTAGAGGATGTTGAGGGGGACGCCGTCCAGACCGCGCACCAGGGCGGCGATCTCCCGGGGGCCGGTGAGGCCGGGGACGAACACGCCGTGCGCGCCCGCCCGGACGTAGGCGTCGAGGCGGCGGGTGGTGTCCTCCCCGTCGCCGAGCCAGTACGTGTCGGTGCGGGCGTTCACGAAGAGGCCGGGGGCCGCCGCCCGGACGGCGGCGATCTTCGCCGCGTGCCGGTCGGCGGGGCCGAGTCCGTCCTCCAGGTTGATGCCGGCGGTGCCCAGCACGTAGAGCTCCCGGGCCAGTTCGGCGACCTCGTCCGGGTCGTCGCCGAAGCCGCCCTCCGCGTCGACGGAGAGCAGGAACGGCCCCGAGCCGAGGGTGAGCGCGAGCCGCAGCGTCTCCTCCCGGGTGGCCGCGGCCCCGTCGGGCAGCCCGGCCGCCGCGGCGACGGCCAGGCTGGTGGTGCCGACGGCCCGGAAGCCGTGGGCGGCGAGGGCGTGGGCGGAGGCGTGGTCCCAGGCGTTGGGCAGCAGCAGGGGCTCGTCCGCGTGGTGGAGGTCGGCGAAGGCGGTCATGACAGGTCTCCCACGGCGTCGGCGTAGTAGGCGGACTCGGTGAGGTGGCGGGCGAGTTCGCGGAAGCTCCAGCCCTCGCCGGGCGAGTCGTCGAGCTGTTCGTCGGTGAGCGCGTCGAGGCGGTTGGCCCAAACGCGGGCGAGCCGGGTGAGGCGGCTGCGGGCCTCGTCGAGGTCCTGCGGGGTGAAGGGGGCGAGGTCGGCCTCGGTGGTGATCAGGGAGGCGTGCCAGTGGTCGGGCTGCGGCTCCTCACCGGCGAGCCGGGCCTCCAGCTCCGCGAGGTGGTCGATCAGGTGGTCGGCGACGCGGCGGATCGCCTTGTGCGGGGTGTGGACGCGGCCGTCGGCGTGTACGGGTTCGCCGTTCCAGCGGGTCCAGCCGGCGGCCAGGGCGAGGACGTGGTCGACCATGCCGGTGACGGCCGCGGAGGGGGTGGCGGTCTGCGGGTTCTCGTTCATGCGGCAACGCTAGGAGCGGGACGCTTCGGCGCCGGCCGAACTGTCCGTGTCCCGCGGGGAGGCACGGGCCTGGGGCGCCCCGGTTCCGGTCGGAGCGCCCCAGGGGTCTCATCCCACCCTGACCTTGCCCTTGGGCACCAGACGCAGGTGCAGCAGTTCCTCCCGGACCAGGTCCGCGTACACGGTGGCGCCGTGCACGGAGGTGTGCGTGTTGTCCCGTTTCTCGTTGGAGAGGTACAGCGCCTTGGAGCCCTCCACGCCGAGGGACTCCACCAGCGCCTTGGTCCGCGCCGTGAGGTCGATCAGCGGGACGTCCCGGTCGGCGGCGACGGAGCGGACGACGGCCGGGTGGTCGACGCCGAGCCCGTTGACCAGCAGGGCTGTGTTGTTGTTCAGGGTGCCGTCGGCGTTGAACCAGCGCCGCACGACCGGGGTCACGAGCACCGGCTCGCCGCCCCGCTCCCGCACGCCCGCCACCAGGGTCTCGAGGCCTGCCCGGTAGGTCGCCTCGTCGGTGGTCTTGTCGTTGTGGGCGAGCTGGATCAGGACGAGGTCGCCGCGCCGGATCAGTGGCCGGACGGTGTCCCACAGGAGCGGGTTCCCGAGATAGCTGACCGTACTCTCCCCGGAGTCCGCGTAGTTGGCCACGGACAGTCCCTTGCGCAGGTACTGGGGCAGTTGCTGGCCCCAGCCGGAGTACGGGTCGCCGGGCTGGTCGCAGACCGTGGAGTCGCCGACCAGGAGGACCTGCCGGGCGTGCCGGGCCGGGGTGACCCGGATGCCGGCGAGTGCGGGCGCGGTTCCGCCGACGGTGAGGTCGAGGCCGGGGGTGCCCTCGGCGCCGAGGGGCTCGCCCTCGGGTGTGCGGACGTTCACGGTGAAGCTCCGCACGACACGTTCCCCGGCCGCCGCGGCGGTCTCCGGGAGCAGGGCGCGCCGGGTCTCGCCGCCGATGGCGGTGCTGGACGCCAGGTCGCCGCCGAGGGTGACCCGTACGTCGTAGGTGCCGGGCGGCAGGTCGAAGTGGCAGGCGGTGGCCGTGCAGTTCTCGATGCCGGGGGCGGGCGGACGCTCCCTGTGCTGCTGGGCCTGTGCCTGGGCCGGTACGGCCGACAGGCCGATGCCCAGCGCCACGGCCGCCGTCACGGCGGTCCGGCCGAGCGCGCGGCCCCGTCTCATGTCCCGCGTGTCCACTGCTGGTTGGTCCCTCCGTTGCAGGTGTACGTGATGATCGCGGCGGAGTTGGCGGTGGACGCGCCGTTCACGTCCAGGCACTCGCCGGTGGCGCGGGACATGACGGTGACGTAGGAGCCGGTGGTGGTGACGGACCACTGCTGGCCGGTGGCGGAGGCGTCGCAGTCCTCCTGCGTGACCGTGCTCGCGTTCTCCTGCACGCACAGGCTACTGCCGCGGACCACCAGCTGGTGGTGGCCGCCGCCGACGGACTTGAACCAGTACTTCTGGTTGCCGCCGCCGTTGCAGTCGTACTGCTTGATCTGGGCGCCCTGCCAGAGCGACTGGCCGGTCACGTCCGCGCACCTGCCGCTGTGCCGCGCGATCAGCGTGTTATAGGTGGCGGCGGTGCCGTTGACCGTCCCGGCGGCCGTGTCGACGGTGACCTCGGGCGACCAGGACATCGACATCGACGTGGACGACGGGAAGGTCAGCGGCAGCCACACGTACCGGGAGTCGTTGACGGTCCCGCCGAAGGAGTTGCCCCAGCGGTCGCCCAGGTACAGGTACGAGGTGCCGGAGGTGCCCTGCACCGGCAGGACGTACGCGGTCTGGGAACCGAAGGCGGTCGAATCGCCGACGTTGCGCATCGCGGACCAGGGGCCGGAGAGGCTGGTGGCGGTGGCGTACTGCTGCTGGTTGGGGTTCCAGCCGGTGGCGCCCGAGGTCAGCATGAAGTAGACGCCGTTCCGCTTGAACAGGGCCGGGGCCTCGCGGTGGCCGCCGGGCCAGGGGTTGGCGACCAGGCTCGCGATGCCGGTGTGGTCGGCGGTGAGCCGGTAGATGTGCAGGTCGTAGTTCTCGCGGGCGGCGGAGACCATGTAGCCGGTGCCGTCGGTGTCCGTGAAGACGGTGATGTCGCGGGACATGTGCTGTCCCAGCGGCCGGAAGCTGCCCCGCCAGGTGTAGTCGCCGTCCACGGTGCCGGAGACGGCGACGGCGGCGCGGGCCTCGCTGTAGTCGCTGCCGTTCTCCTTGTGCATCCACATCACGAACTGGCCGGTGGACGCGTTGTACATGACCTTGGGCCGCTCGATGTTGGCGGTGGTGAGTTCGGGATGGCTCGCCTCGGTCAGGACCTGGTTGCGGAACTCCCAGTTCTTCAGGTCGGTGGAGCGGTAGGCGTCCACGGAACGGAAGGTGTTGTCGGCGTTGCGGTGCTCGCCGAACCAGTAGTAGTACGCGCCGACCTTGAGGACGCCGCCGCCGTGGGCGTGCACGGGACTTCCCGAACGGTCGGTGAACTGCGTGCCGTTGGCGATCGTCTGCGGAGCGGCCTGGGCAGGCCCGGCGGTGGCCAGGGCACCGGCGAGCGCGAGGCAGAGGGCGAGCAGTACGGCGTACGCGCGTCTCATGTCACGCCCCCTCCCCCGTCGCGGTGTCGGCCACGGGGACGCCGAAGTCGGGGGTGCCGTCCGCCTTCCAGCCGAGTTTCTGGACGCGGGTGTGGCGGTTGGGGTCGTCCAGCGGGTCGCCGGTGATCTCCTTGTACTGGCGGGCGTGGTAGACGAGGACGTCGGTACGGCCGTCCTCGGCGACGGTGAAGCAGTTGTGGCCGGGCCCGTACTGCCGGGTCGTGTCGTTGCTGGTGAAGACGGGGACGGGTGACTTGGCCCAGCTCGCCGGGTCCATGAGGTCGCTGTCCTCGTCGGCGGTCAGCAGCCCCACGCAGTAGTGGTGGTCGGTGGCGCTGGCCGAGTAGGTCATGAACAGCCGGCCGTTGCGGTGCAGGACGTACGGCCCCTCGTTGACGGCGAAGCCGATGCGCTCCCAGTCGTACTCGGGGGTGGTCAGCCGCACCTGGGGGCCGGTCAGGGTCCAGGGGTTCGCCATCTCGGAGAGCCAGACGGCGGTGTTGTTGTCCATGCCGGGTTCGTGCTGGGCCCAGGCGAGGTAGCGGGTGCCGCGGTGGGCGAAGGTGGTGGCGTCCAGGGAGAAGGTCTCCCACGCGGTCTTGATCTGCCCCTTCTCGACCCAGGTGCCCTTGAAGGGGTCGGGGTGGGCGTTCTCCAGGACCCAGATGCGGATCGCCCACACGTCCTCGGCGGGCGCGGCGGCGAAGTAGACGTACCACTTGCCGGCGACGCGGTGCATCTCCGGCGCCCAGATGTGGGCGCCCATGTCGCCGGTGGGGTGCGCCCGCCAGATCACGGACTCGGGGGCGCCGCCGAGCCCGTTGAGGGTACGGGAGCGGCGCAGGACGATCCGGTCGTACTCGGGTGCGGTGGCGGTGAAGTAGTAGAAGCCGTCGGTGTGCCGGGTGATGTGCGGGTCGGCGCGGTGGGGAACGAGCGGGTTCACGTACGGGGCTGCCTTCGGGTGGGCGGCGGCGTGGGCGGCCACGGGGGTGGTGGCGGCCAGGGCGCCCGCGGCGAGGGCACCCTTCAGCAGGAGTCTGCGGGCGGGGGGCGGGGGCGGGTCGGGCAGGTCGGCGGTGCGGCTCATGCGGACTGCCTCTCGTGGGGAAGATGACATGCATTCGCTGTTCGATGTGCCGAACATCATCTGAGATGACGAACGTCGAAAAGGTAAGGGCGTGTCACGGAGAGGTCAACGGGTCCGACGGGACGGACCGGTCACGGCCGTGCCGGCCCGACGGCCCAGCCGGTGGCGGCCACCACCTCCCGCGCGATGTCCGCGACGGACCGTCCGTCCGTCACCACCCGCACCGTCCCCGCCGGGGCCCGCCGGTCCAGGAGCCGCGCCTTGCGGGCGCTGCCCGCCAGCTCCCGCTCCAGCTCCGAACCGAGTTCCCGGCCCGTCAGCCGCTCACGGGCGGTGGCGTCCGACGCGGTGAGCAGGACGCGCACGATCCCCACCCCCGCCCCCATGGCACGCTCGAACATGCCCGTCGCCTCGGGCAGCACACTCACGGTGTTCGTGTAGACGAGGCGCCGGTAACCCAGCCGGGCGAAGTTGGCCCAGACGGCGGTCAGATTGCTCTCGGTGATCCCCGAGCGGTCGGGGTCCCCCTCCGGCGCCGGATGCACCTGCCCCATGTAGTCACCCTCGACGATCGCGTGGGAGACGGCCGCGGCCCGCAGCCGCGCCGAGACCTCCCACGCCACGGTCGTCTTGCCGGCACCGGCTCGTCCTCCGATGAGCAGCGCTTCCGCCTGGTCCATGCGGGCAGCGTGCCAGCCGGCGGCCACGCCCCGCGATCCGATATCAGGCCGCTCGGGGCGAGGACGGCCCGTCGGACCCGGCGGCCCCGGCAACCCGTCACAGCCGTTCCGTCAGGGGCCTCAGGCCGCCAGCGGCGTGAAGGTGTCCATCCGGTCCCCCTCCGGCTGGACGACGCCGTACGTGCCCTCCGGGACCGCGTTCCAGGCGCCGGGCAGGTTGCCCAGGGGTTCGGAGACGATGAGGCGAGCGTCGTCGGACATGTCGCGCAGGAAGGCCAGGTCCGGGTGGAGGGAGCGCAGGGTGTCCACGCGGGTGCTGTAGAACAGCGAGCGCGACTCCTTCTGGCTGGAGTAGCGGAACGCCCACAGGCGCACGCCGTCGGTCACCGAGACCGTCATCTGCAGCGGGAACTCCACGCCGTGCTCGTGGCCGACGCGTTCCACCAGGCCGGCCATCCGGGCGACGGCGCCGGGCGGGTCCTCCGCCAGGCCGAAGGTCAGCGCCAGGTAGAACATCATCTCCGAGTCCGTGGAGCCCTCGACGTACGGGAACAGATCCGGGGCGACGGCCAGCGCGAGGTCGCGCCTGACCAGGTGGAACTCGGCGATCGCCCCGTTGTGCATCCACATCCAGCGGCCGTGCCGGAACGGATGGCAGTTGGTCTGCTGCACCGCCGTGCCGGTCGAGGCCCGGATGTGGGCGAAGAAGAGCGGCGAGACGACGTGCTCGGCGATCTCCCGCAGGTTGCGGTCGCTCCACGCCGGGCCGATGTCCCGGACGACGGCGGGGCTGTCCTTGTGCGACACGTACCAGCCCACGCCGAAGCCGTCGCCGTTGGTCGTCTCGACGCCCATCTTGGAGTGCAGGCTCTGGTCGATCAGTGAGTGGACCGGCTTGTAGAGGATGCTGTCGAGCAGGATGGGGGTGCCCGAATAGGCGAGCCAACGGCACATGTCCACCGCCTTCCCGGTCACGACCGCGACCGTGGCACCACGGTCACGGCCTCGACCGTCGTCTTACGGCCACGACCTCGACCGCCGTCCTACGGACCGTCCTCCCGCCGCCCCCGCGCGAGCCTCGTCACCCGCAGCCAGTCGGGTGCCCCGCTCCCCCGCCGGGTACTCACCGCACCCCGCGGAACGCGCACGCGCAGCGCTCCGGGAGCGGTCCGGCACACCACGGGGGCCGGCAGCAGCACGTGCTCCCCGTCGACACCGGCCGGGACGGTCGGGGTGTCCGCCTCCACGACGAGCTCCCCGGCGGTGAGCCGCAGCAGACCGGCCGCGCGGGGACCGCGGGCCAGCCCCGCGGCCCGCACCGCGCTCTCCACCCGTACACCCAGTACCCCCAGCCGTCCGGAGTCCAGCCGCTCCCTGCGCCCCGGCCGGGACGCGTCGACCGCCCGCCGGTACGGGTTGTTGCTGACGAGCAGGGCCTGCAGCCCGTCCGCCCGGGCCCCGTCCGCCCGCATCCGCAGCCGGGGCGCCGACGGGCCGGACAGCAGCCCGGGCATCATCCGGAGCGTGGTCTGCCGCTTCTCCTCCCGGTACCCGGGCTCGCCCACGACCGCCGCGTACGTGCCGAAGGAGGCGTTGTTGACGAACACCCGGTCCGCGGCGAACCCGAGGTCGACGCGGAGTTCGACGCCGTCCGCCAGGGCGTCCAGGGCCTTCGCCGGGTCGTTCCGGTCGAGCCCGAGGTCGAGCGCGAAGTGGTTGCGGGTGCCGGCCGGGATCACCATGAACGGCACGTCGTGCCGGGCGGCCACCTCCGCCACCAGGGCCTGGGTGCCGTCCCCGCCGGCCACCGCCAGCAGGTCGGCCCCGTCGCGCACGGCGTCCTCGGCGAGCCCGGCCACGTCCTGGTGCCCGTCCCCGAGCAGCACCACCCGGACGCCCGCCGCGCGCGCCCGGTCCGCCAGCCGGAAGCGGTCGACCTTGCCGCCGCCGGAGCGCGGGTTCATCACCGCCCAGGGACGGCCGGGCGGCGGGGCGGACACCGGCTCGGCGCGTCCGGGCGCCACCGCCGTCCGCGCCGCGCCGACGGCCAGCGCCCACAGCGCCAGGGACAGCGCGGCCGGTCCCAGCATCCCGCCCGCGGCGTACAGCGCCAGCACCGTCAGCGGAGCCGCCGCGCACAGCGCCGCGCCGGCGATCCGCACCGCGCCGGAGTGGGCGAGGGTCCACCACAGTCCCACGGCCGCCAGGGCCAGTCCGGCGAGGCCGAGCAGCGCCCAGAGCACGCTGCGCAGACCGGCGGCCACGAACGGGACCAGCACGCCGGCCGCGAGGGCGAGCAGGGCCAGCCGCGCCCACGCCGTGTCCCGCCGGACGCCGGTCCGGGACACGGTGCCGTGGCTCAGTGCTCGGCGCGGGTGCCCGAACGCGGCGCGCACAGTGCCCAGATGATGAACCCGGAGAAGGCGATCATCACGACGGACCAGACCGGGTAGTACGGCAGGGACAGGAAGTTGGCGATGACGAGGAGCCCGGCGATCGTCACGCCGGCGACGCGGGCCCACATGGCTCCCCGGGCCAGGCCGAGGCTGACGAGCACCGCGAGGACGCCGAGCGCCATGTGGATCCAGCCCCAGGCGGTGAGGTCGAACTCGAAGACGTAGTTCCGCGTCGTGACGAAGACGTCGTCCTCGGCGATGCCCATGATGCCCCGGAGGATGTCGAGCACCCCCACGATCATGAGGGTGACGGCGGCGAAGACCGTCAGGCCTTCCGCCCACTGCCGCTTCGCCGACGGCGCGTGCGCGCCGGTCGCGCCGCGTGCGCCGTGTGTCGGGTGTGTCGCTGTCATTGCGGTGCCTCGATTCGGTGTCGTGCGGTCAGCGCCCTGCGGACGAAGCGAACGGACCCGCGTGTTCCGCCGGGCCGTGGCCGCTCAGGACCAGTTCCTTCGCCCTGCGGAACTCGTCGTCCGAGATGTCGCCACGGGCCTTGATCTCGGACAGCCGGGCGAGTTCGTCGACGCTGCTGGTGCGGCCGCCGGTGCCCCTGGCGGTCTCGCGGACGTAGCTGTCGAACGCCTCCTGCTGGGCGCGCGCCTGCGCGATCTCGCGGCGCCCCATGTTCTTGCCGCGGGCGATCACGTAGACGAAGACGCCCAGGAAGGGCAGGACGACCGTGAAGACCAGCCAGCCGGCCTTGGCCCAGCCGCTCAGGTCGTCGTCGCGGAAGATGTCCATGACGACCCGGAAGAGCAGGACGAACCACATGATCCACAGGAAGAAGACCAGGATGGTCCAGAAGGCGCTCAGCAGCGGATAGTCGTACGCGAGGTACGTCGCACCACTCATCTCATTCCTCCGTTCCGGGCCGCCCGTGCCCGACATGTCATCCGGCCCCGTGCTCAGCGTCCGCTCGACGGGCGCCCACCGCCTCACCCACGACGGGTGATCCGGTCGGGGCGCGGGCGCGGTGGGATGGGCGGCGGGCAGTCTTCGTTCGCGGTGCAGGCGGGAGACAGTGATGGCCGTACCGAGCAGCGCGTTCGGCACCTGCCCCTCCCCGGCCGAGCGGGCCGCGTACGGCAGGGAGGCGCGCGGCCGGGTGCCGCGCTCGTCCCACGGCCGGTTCGAGGCGGCCCAGGACCGGCCGGACCCCGTCGGCGTGATCGAGCGGCAGTCGGCGACCCGGCTGCCCGAACTGGTGCCGGTCCGCCACGGCAGGATGCTCGAGTCCTCCTTCCGGTTCTACCGGGGAGCCGCGGCGATCATGGCGGCGGACCTCGGGGCCGTCCCGGACACCGGCCTGACCGTGCAGCTGTGCGGAGACGCCCACCTGCTCAACTTCCGCCTGCTGGCCTCCCCGGAGCGTCACCTGGTCTTCGACATCAACGACTTCGACGAGACGCACACCGGTCCCTTCGAGTGGGACGTCAAGCGGCTGGCGGCGAGCTTCGCCGTCGCCGGCCGGGCGAACGGCTTCCCGGTCGAGGCGCAGGACGAAACCGTGCGGGCCTGTGTGAAGGCCTACCGCCGGCGCATGCGGGAGTTCGCCGGCATGCGCACCCTCGACATCTGGTACGCGCAGGACGACGCCGACCGGCTGCGGGAGCTGATGTCGTCGTCGACGGACCGCGAGGTCCGGCGCCGCGCCGCCCGGGCGGCGGCACGCGCCCGGACCCGCACCCACCTCCAGGCCTTCGAGAAGCTCACCCGCGTCACGCCCCGCGGGCGGCGCATCGCCCCGGATCCGCCGCTGATCACCCCGCTGCGCGACCTGTCGGCCGACCTCTCCACGGAGGAGAAGGCCCTGCGCGAGGTCCTGGACGGGTACGCGCGCTCGCTGTCGTCGGAGCGCCGGCACCTGCTGGGGCGCTACCACCTGGTCGACGCGGCCCGGAAGGTGGTGGGCGTCGGCAGTGTCGGCACGCGCTGCTGGATCGTGCTCCTGCTCGGCCGGGACGACGACGATCCCCTGCTGCTGCAGGCCAAGGAGGCGCAGGAGTCGGTGCTCGCCCCGCACACGGAGGGCGAGCGGTACGACAACCAGGGCCGCCGGGTCGTGGCGGGTCAGCGGCTGATCCAGACGACCGGCGACATCCTGCTCGGCTGGACGCACGCCGTGGGCCTCGACGGACGCCCCCGGGACTTCTACGTACGGCAGCTGCGCGACTGGAAGGGCATCGCCCGGCCGGAGACCATGGACCCGGGGCTGCTGCGGCTGTTCGCGCGGCTGTGCGGGGCGAGCCTGGCGCGTGCCCACGCCCGTTCCGGCGATCCGGTCGCCATCGCCGCCTACCTGGGGCGCGGCGACCGCTTCGACCGGGCGCTCGCCGGGTTCGCGCAGGACTACGCCGACCGCAACGAGCGGGACTTCGAGGCGCTGGGCGAGGCCGTGCGGTCCGGCCGGGTGCGCGCCGAGAGCCCGTGACCCGGCCGGCCGGGGGTGTCACTCCGGCGTCTGGCGCATCTCCAGGACGCGCAGGCCCAGGGACTGGCAGCGGGCCAGCAGCCCGTACAGGTGCGCCTCGTCGACGACGTGCCCGAACAGCAGGGTCTGGCCGGACATCGTCACGTGGTCGAGCTCCGGAAAAACCTTGATCAGCGGTTCCGAGAGATGTCCTTCCACACGGATCTCGTAGCGCATGAGCCGCTCCCCGGGTGGCCTGGGACGGGCGGGCCGTGCCCGTACCCCGCGATCGTCCGCCGCCGGGCGGCGGCCCGGCTCACCCGGTACAGGTGAGAGGCCGCTCCTCTCAGTGCTTCAGCCAGAGCTTGCACGAGAGGATCACCAGGCCGAGCACGAGGTTCACCGCCGCCGACAGGGCCATCAGGCGCCGGCCGGCGCCGGCCCGGCGGGCGGCCGCCGCCGACCAGCCCACCTGCCCCGCCACGGCGACGGACAGCGCGAACCACTGGGTGGCCTGCACACCGAGGCCGAGCACGGGGCTGACGGCCACGGCGGTCGCAGGCGGCACGGCGGCCTTGACGATCGTCCACTCCTCCCGGCACACCCGCAGCACGACGTGCCGGTCCGGGGTGCGCTGCGCCAGCCGTGCCCCGAACAACTGCGCGTGCACGTGCGCGATCCAGAACACCCCGCCGGTGAGCAACAGCAGCAGCACCATCTCCAGCCGCGGGAACGAGCCGAGCGTGCCGGCCCCGACGATCACCGAGGCCGCGAGCAGGGATCCGTAGACGCCGCCCGTGTAGTCGGCGTGCGCCCGGTGCCCGGCGGCCCGCCCGGTGCCGGACGTCACGGCGTCCTCCGGCCGGTCCCGTTCCGCCCGCCGGTCCTGGTGTGCCCGGGCGGCGGGCCCGGCAGCCGGGGCGTGACCAGGAAGCTCGCGAGGGTGATGCCGCCGGTGGCGAGGACCGCCGCCTTCAGGCCGTCGAGCTGCGCCGACGCGTAGGAGTCCGTCACGGCGTCCACCTCGGACGGCGGCAGCCCGGCGCGGGTGGCCGCCGCGCGCACCTGCTCGGTGGGCACGAAGGTGACCCCGGCCTCCAGGGCGACGCCGACCTGCTGCCGGGCCTCCCGCGACAGCCGGGGGTCGTCCTCCACGTGCGCGGTGAAGGCGTGCGCCAGAGAGCCGACGAGCAGCGATCCGATCAGCGCGGTGCCGAGGGCCGAGCCCAGGTTCTGCGCGGTGTACTGGAGCCCGCCGGCCTCGCTGCGTTCCTCCTCGCCCGCGGCGGACTGGACGACGTTGCCGAGCTGCGAGGCGAACAGGCCCATGCCGACGCCGAGCAGGGCCATCGCCCCGGCGAAGTTCGCGTCGTCGATGACCGGGTCGATGGTGGCCAGCAGCCACAGGACGGCCGCCGCGACGGTGAGCAGGGCCAGCCGGACGACGCGCCGCGGTCCGACCGTGCGCCCCAGCCGGGCCGCGCCCAGCGAGGTCACCAGCATCGTCGCGGACACCGGCAGCAGCCTGAGCCCCGTCTCGAAGGCGTCGAAGCCCTGCACGACCTGGAGGTACAGCGGGATGGTGAAGAACAGCCCCAGCAGGATCAGGTTCTGGCTCACCAGCGACATCAGTCCGGAGCCCAGGGCGGGTCGGCGCAGCAGGGACAGGTGCACCAGCGGCTCGTCGCCGCGCTCGTCCCGGTGCCGCTCCCACCGGTGGAAGAGCGCGAGGACGGCCACTCCGGCCCCGACCACGAACAGCGTCGGCGCGAAACCGAGGACGGTGAAGGGTGGATTGCGCGGTCGCACCCAGCCCCAGGTGCCGCTCTGCAGCACCCCGAGCACCCCGAGGGCCAGGCCCGCCGCGGAGAGCACGGCGCCGACGCCGTCCAGCCGGGGCCGCGCCCCGGTCCTCGGCGCCTCGGTGATCGCGCGGCGCAGGAGGAGGACGGCCAGGACGACCACGACCTCCCCCGCGAAGACCAGCCGCCACGTGAGGTACGTCGTCACCCAGCCGCCCAGCAGGGGGCCCACGGCGATACCGGCACCGGCCAGTCCACCGACGACGCCGTACGCGACGGCCCGGTCGCGGCCCCGGTAGGACTCGGCGACGAGGGCCGCCATGGCGGGCAGCACCAGCGCGGCGCCGAGTCCCTCGACGACCGACCAGCCGAGGAGCAGCACCCACAGGGTGGGCGCCACGGCGGTCAGGGCCGAGCCCGTGGCGTAGACGACGAGCCCGCCGAGGAAGACGCGCCGCCGCCCGAGGATGTCCCCCAGCCGCCCCCCGATGATCATGAAGGCCGCCATGACCAGCGCGTACAGGGTGATGACGGCCTGGATGGCGGTGACCTCGGTGTCGAAGTCGTCGACCAGTTGGCTGATGGAGACGTTCATGACCGAGGTGTCGAGGACCATCAGGAACTGCGCGGTCCCCAGGACGATCAGCGCCCGCCAGTGGGCCATGGCATTCCCTTCGTCACAGCAGGTCCAGTTCGCGGGCGCGGCGCACCGCCTCGTTGCGGCGGTTGACGGACAGCTTCCGGTAGACGCTCTTGAGGTGGGTCTTGACCGTGTTCACCGACACGTACAGGTCGGCGGCGATCTCCTCGGTGGACATCGTCAGGGCCAGGCGGCGCAGGACGTCGCACTCGCGCCCGCTCAGATCCTCGACGACCGGTGGCGGCGGTTCGGGCCGTCGCGGGGAGGGGCGGCCGGTGCCGGGGACGAGCCGGCCGTCCGTCAGCCAGTACGGCGACGCCGTGCCCAGATAGGGCCGGATCCACGGCCCGGCCTCGCGGAAGGGCCGGCGCAGCCGCTCCCGGCGCGCCTCCGCCAGCGCCCGCGCCACGAGTCCGCGCGCGGTCGCGCCGTCCCCCGCCTCGTCCGCCGCCTGCGCCCGCACCAGCGCGGCCCGGACGGTCACCGCGGGACCGGCCCGCCCCTCCGGACGCACCCGGTCGAGCAGCCGTACGGCCGCCGCGGTCCGACCGGTGGCGAGCTGGACCCGCGCGACCCTCACCGCGCACGCCGGCCGATCGTCGGGCACCTCCCGCAGCAGCCCGGCGGCCGTCTCCGTACGGCCCTCGGCGAGATGGGCGGCGGCCGCGACGAGCGCCGTCTCCCCCCGCGCCCACGGCGAGACGACGTCGGCCGGCACCTCCGGTTCCACCGCCTTCAGCGCGGCCCCCGGATCGCCGCGCGCCAGATGCAGGCGCGCGGTCGTCAGCGCCCGTCCGGCCTCCAGTACGGGGTCCCGCATCGCCGGGTGCGAGTCGGCCGACGTGTCGAGCAGGGCCTGGGCCCGCCCCAGTTCGTCGCGGTCCACGGCGACGGCGGCCAGGACGAGCCGCTCGACACCGGAGCCGGACGGCCGGGGCAGCCCGAACCGCTCCGTCTCCAGGAGGGCCTCGCGCGCCTTGCGTTCGGCCCTGCCGAGCCAGCCGTTCAGATAGTCGATCAGGGCGAGCCGGCCCAGCGAGTCCTCGCGCGGGAGTGCCGTGGCCGCGCCCGGGGCACAGTCCGTCACCGTGGACAGGGCGGCCCGGGCCTCCTCGAAGTGCCCGGCCCACAGCCGTGCGGAGCCCAGGTGGTCCAGCAGCAGCGCGCCGAGTTCGGGATGCCGCTCCAGCAGGTCGTCGGGAACCGCCTCCCACAGCCCCTCGGCCGCCCGGACCGCGCTCTCCGCCCGGTCCGGCGCACCGGCCAGCCGGGCGGCGAGGGCCTCCAGCAGGGCGCAGCTCAACCGGGCCGCCGCCGCGCCGTCGTACTCGGCCGGCACCGCCAGCTCCTGTTGCGCGCGGCGCAGATGGACCAGTCCGCCGTCGACCTCGCGCCGGGCCAGCCGGCCGGCCGCCCGCACCAGCTCCGGGGCCGGCCCCGTGTTCTCCCGCCCCATCCGGGAGAACAGCCCGGTCACCACGTCGGAGCGCGGCCCCGTGAAGAACTGGCCGATGGCGAGGTCGTCGACCAGGGCACCGGCGGTGAACTCCCAGTCGTCGGCGGCGGCCCCGTACCCCAGTGCCTCCGGAAGGTGTCCGGACCGCCGCAGCCACTCGGCGGCCCGCCGGTGCAGCCCGGGTTCCAGACCGGGTCGCCACATCCGCAGGTGGGCGCGGAGGATCTCGGCGAACAGGGGGTGGAGCCGGTACAGCCCGTGCCCGAGGTGCTCGACGAAGGCGTTGTCCCGGCTCAGCCGGGCCAGAATGGCCTCGGCGTCGTCCCGTCCCGTGACCGCGTTCGTCAGGCCGGGGCAGAACCGGTCGAGCACGCTCACCCGCAGCAGCAGGTCCTGGGTCTCGGCGTCCTGCCGCTTGAGCACCTCCGCCAGCAGGAAGTCGGCGATCGTGCTGCGGTCCGCCTCGAACTCCTCGAGGTACGCCTCCGGGTCCGGGCTCTGTCCCGCCGCCAGGGCCGAGAGCCGCAGCCCGGCGGCCCACCCCCGGGTGCGCTCCACGAGCGCGCGGACGGCGGCCGGGGGCAGCCGCAGCCCGTGCAGCTCCATCAGCCCGGCGGCCTCGTCCGGGGTGAAGGCCAGCTCCGCGCCCCTGATCTCCGTCAGCTCGCCCGCGGCCCGGTAGCGGTGCAGGGGCAGCAGCGGCTCGGTACGGGTGACGAGGACCAGCCGCAGTCCCGGCCCGGCGTGACGCAGCACGAATTCCAGCTGCCCGGCGATCTCCGGGGAGGTGACCCGGTCGAACTCGTCGAGCACAACGACCACGGGCCGCTCCCGGGCACTCAGCCCGGCGGCGAGCCGGGCCGGCAGGACGGGGCTCACCCGGTTCGCGTCCGCCGGGACACCGATGTCCGCGGGCAGCGGGACACCGACGGTGTGCAGCGCCCGCAGCAGGTACGCCCAGAACATCCCGGGCCCGTCCCCGGCCGCGTCGGTGGTCAGCCAGGCGACCGGCTGCCCGTCCAGCCGCTCCGCCCAGTCCGCGACCAGCAGGGTCTTCCCCGCGCCCGCCGCGCCGTTGACCATGGTCAGCGGCGTCCGCAGGGCCTGGTCGAGATGCCTGGTCAGCCGCTCCCGCCGCAGGTACGTCACCGGGAGCGCGGGCACGGCGAACCGGGTGCGCAGGAACGGGTCCCCGTGTGGGTCGGCGCGTTCGTCCGCAGCGGGCGGGACGTCCTCTTCAAGCCCCGTCATGGCACTCACCGCCCTGTCCGGCTGGGCTTTCTCCCAGCATCCCAGCGCCGGGGCCGAAGGGCGCGCCGTGACCGGTGCCCCGGCGGCCGTACCGGTGGACGGCGGTGGTGCCACCACCGGAGCCGGCCGCGCGCTGGACACGTCGGCACCCGCCGGGTAGACAAGCACCCGAGGCCTCCGGTGGAGACGGTTCTCCTGGTCGGGAACCCGTCCACCAGGGGCTTCATCCGCCTGTCGGCTGCACTGCCGCACTCGCTCGCCAGGCCGGAGGAGCCGGCGCGCAGACCACGTCGAGGAGTCGGGTTGTTACGTTGTGAGGCGGTCGGCAAGCGTCACGGCGGAGGACGGTGGGTCCTGCGCGACGTGAACCTGCGGGTCTCGGCCGGCGACGTCCTCGCGGTCGTGGGCGCCAACGGTTCGGGGAAGTCGACCTTGCTGAGGATCCTCGCCGGACTGTCGCGGCCCACCACCGGGAGCGTGTCGGGCCGGCCACCGCACATCGGTTACGTACCGGACCGCTTCACCGCCCACGACCGCATCTCGGCGATCTCCTATCTCACGCACCTGGGGCGTATCCGTGGTCTGTCGGCCTCCGCCGCCCGCGCCCGGGGCGAGCACCTGCTGGAGCGGCTGGCCCTGGTGGGCGGGCGGAACGCGTCGCTGCGCACGCTCTCGAAGGGCAACGCGCAGAAGGTGGCGCTCGCCCAGGCCCTGCTCGTCCGGCCCGACCTGCTGGTCCTCGACGAACCCTGGTCGGGTCTCGACGTCTCGGCCCACGGTGTCCTCGCCGAGTTCATCGGCGAGGTGGCCGGGCGGGGCGGTGCGGTGGTCTTCACCGACCACCGCGAGGCCATCGCCGAGACGCACGCCAACGGCACCTGCGTCATCCACGACGGCCTGCTCACCCGGCGCGGCGCCCGGCCTGCCCGAAGCCGCGCCTCGACGGTCGAGCTGGTCCTGACCGTGCCGCCCGACGGTGCCGTGCCGGACAAGGTGAACTGGTCCGCGTTGCCGGGTGTGATGGCCACCTCCCGGCGCGACGGAGAGGTCGTCCTGCGGGTGACGCGGGAGCACTCGGACGCCGTACTGCTGACGGCGTTGCGGCACCGGTGGTCGGTGGCCGGCCTGACCGGAGCCGCGGACGGACCCGCTTCCCGGGTCGATGGGAGAAGGCCCGCTCCGTGATCGCCCTGATCCGCTACCTGTCCACGGTCCTGCTGCTCTCCCAGCGCTACCTCGCGCCGCTGCTGCTGTTCCTCGGCCTGGTGGCCGTGCTGACCAGCAGCGACAGCGGGCCGCTCACCGCGACCTACGCCTCGGTGGCCGGGGCCATGCTGCCGTGCTCGGTCTGGCTGACCATGGCACTGACCGGTCTTGAGGACCGGGCGCACCGCTCGATCGTCGCCGTCAGCGCCGGCGGCCATCTGCGCGTCCTGCTCGCGACGGCCGGAACGGCAGCCGTGTGGTGCCTGCTGCTCACGGCCACCGGCCTGGTGCTGCCACTGCTGTCCGGGACCCACGCACCCGGCCTTGCGGACCTGGTACTGGGGACCGTGGCCCAACTCGTCTGCGCCTTCACCGGCATGGCCGTCGGACTGGTCTGCTCACGGCTGGTGTTCCGGCGCCGGGGCCACGCACTCGTCCTCGCCCTGGTGCTCCTGCTGGCCCTTCTCCTGGGCAAGGGCGTCTCCCCGGTCAACATCATGCTCACCCGCCTGCAGAACGCGCCGGACGCGGCGTCCGCGGTGGCGCCCACGAGCGTCCAGCTCACCGTCGCCGCGGGCCTGTTGGCGACCGCGGTGGCCGTCACACAGGCGATCACCCGCAGAAAGGCATGAGCCCCATGGGGGTGCGCCCCCGCCGGTGCGCGCCCGACGATGCCGCGTGCGGCGGACATCACCGCACGGATCAGCACGCCCTCCCGGCCGACGGACCGCAGTGCACGGAACCACCTCGACTAGCGTCGTCGGTATGAGCACCTCTCCCGCCCTCGCCGAGGCACTCGCGGACGGCACGGTCGTCCTCGACGGTGGCATGTCCAACCAGCTCGCGTCGGCCGGACACGACCTGAGCGACGAGCTGTGGTCGGCCCGGCTGCTCGCCGAGGACCCGGAGGCGGTGACGACGGCCCACCTCGCGTACTTCGAGGCGGGCGCGGACGTGGCGATCACGGCGAGCTACCAGGCGACGTTCGAGGGGTTCGCGCGGCGCGGGACCGGCCGGGAGGAGGCCGCCGGTCTGCTGGCCCTGAGCGTGGAGTGCGCCCGTACGGCGGCCCGGCGGGCCCGGGTGACGCGCCCGCTGTGGGTGGCGGCGTCGGTCGGCCCGTACGGCGCGATGCTCGCGGACGGCTCGGAGTACCGGGGCCGGTACGGGCTGGGCGTGACGGAACTGGAGCGCTTCCACCGCCCGCGCATGGAGGTCCTGGCGGGGGCCGCCCCGGACGTACTCGCCCTGGAGACGATCCCCGACACGGACGAGGCAAAGGCCCTGCTGCGTGCGCTGCGCGGCCTGGACGTACCGGCCTGGCTCTCGTACTCGGTGTCCGGCGACCGCACCCGCGCCGGCCAGCCACTGGAGGAGGCCTTCGCACTGGCGGCGCGGGCGGACGAGGTGATCGCGGTCGGCGTGAACTGCTGTACCCCGCAGGACGCGGACCACGCCGTCGCCCTCGCGGCCCGCGTCACCGGCAAACCGGTCGTGGTCTACCCCAACAGCGGTGAGACGTGGGACGCCGGGGCGCGGGCGTGGACCGGCCGGTCGACGTTCAGTGCCGGGCAGGTGAAGGGCTGGCGTGAGGCGGGGGCCCGGCTGATCGGAGGGTGCTGCCGGGTGGGACCGGAGACGATCGCGTCGGTGGCGTCGGTACTGCGGACCCCGTAGCGAACTCGCACCACACGACCTTCCCGGGGGCCCGCTCCCCCACCCCCCACGTGTCCGCCACCCCGGCCACGAGCAGCAGCCCGCGCCCGCCCTCGTCGAGTTCCCCCTGCGGCACGGCGGGCACACCGCCCCCGCTGTCGTGCACCTCGACGCGGACGCCGTCGGTGTACGGCAGGAGGCGCAGGAGGAATCCCCGGCCGGGCGGTACGCCGTGCAGCAGGGCGTTGGTCGCCAATTCACTGACGCACAGCAGCACATCGTCCGTGCGCCCGAGCGCGCCCCAGTCCTCCAGCACCCGGCGCGCGAACGCCCGCGCACCGGGCACGGAGCGACGCTCACGGCCGAAGAAACGCTCCCGTGGGGAGGGGGACGGGATCGGGGGTGAAGTTTCCTGATTCACGGGACGAGAATGACTCTCCGTACCCACCATGGAACAGTCCGCGCACCCGTACGGCCCGTAAGTACGCGTACGCGACAGTGAACGTACGCGCACGGGTGGGGAGTTCGACCTCATGGGCACCACGACACGGCGGAACGCCTCGGCAATGAAGATGGTGGGCGCACTGCTCGCCCTGTACCGCAATGCCGCCGGCCACACCCAGCGCTCGCTGGGCGAACGGTTCGTCATCAGCGAGCAGCAGATCGCGTCGATCGAACAGGGCAGACGGCCGTTGAAGCCGGACCTCGCCGAGCAACTCGACGAACTCCTCTGCACCAAGGGCGCGTTGTCGGTCGCGCTGAGCCGGATGCCCGAAGTGGACCTGGTTCCGCTGTGGGCGGAGGAGTTCCTGGACAGGGAACGGGAGGCCATCGCGATCTCGTCGTACGAGAACCAGGTGCTGCCCGGATTGCTTCAGACGGAGGCGTATGCGTGGGCCGTGTTCCGCAGTCGTGTGCCGTTCTACGACGACGACACAATCGCTCGGCTGACGGCAGCCCGTATGGAACGTCAGGCGATCCTGCGGGGCAGAGAAGCGCCGATCACCTGTTTCGTCATCTGGGAACCGGTGGTACGCGCGCCTATCGGCGGGAAGGACGTCTGGACCGAGTAACTTCGCCACTTGCGAGCATGCTCGGAACTACCCGGCGTCATGATTCAAGTCCTGCCTCTGGACCGGACAAGTCACGCAGGTCTCAACGGCCCGTTCGTGCTGCTGGAGACACCGGAGCACCAGCGACTCGCCTACACGGAGAACCAACGCGGCAGCCAACTGATCGCGGACCCCGATGAGGTGGCGATCCTCACGCAGAAGTGTGCGATGCTGCGGTCACAGGCCCTCACCCCCGAGGACACAAGGGATCTGCTGGACCGTCTTCTAGGAGACCAATGAGTGGCACCGCACTGAGGTGGTTCAAGTCGAGCTACAGCGGCAGCGACGGCGGCAACTGCGTGGAAGTCGCCTACACCTGGCGCAAGTCGAGCTACAGCGGTGATGAAGGCGGCAACTGCCTCGAAGTCGCCACCCACTCCACCGCCATCCACATCCGCGACTCCAAGACCCCGGACGCTCCCCACCTCACCGTCACCCCGAAGGCCTGGGCGGCCTTCCTGTCCGTACCCTCGGAGGACACCGGCCCGGCGTCGGCGTAGAGCGGGATCGCTCCTGTCCAGGAGATCCCCGGAACGTCGAGCCGACCACCGGCGGCATGCGGATAAGTAGTGGAGGCCTGGTCATGGGAATGACAGGGTGAGGCTCATGCCGTCGCCCGCATTCGAACAGGTCCTCCGTGAGCTGCACGCGTCGCTCACACTGCGCAAGCGTCCGGAAGACGTGGCCCGGCTCATCCAGGACATGTACGCCGCCCAGGGCACGGACCTCGATACGGCGACGGAGGCGGCGCTCGCCAAGGCCGCCGAGCACTCGCTGCGCAACCTCTGGCACGGCTACACCTCCATGCGGGAGGAGTTCGCCCGTCCGGTCGGCGCACAACGCCAGCTCGCCCGGGCGGCAAGCCTCTTCACGAACGTACCGGAACTCCCGGACGGCGCCGGGGACGATCCGGCCCGGATCGAGGCGGTGATCCGGCGGGCGGGTGAGGAGATAGGCCGCTCGTACGGGCAGAACGACTTCGGCATGGACCGCCTCAACCGAGCCGGGCGCACGGCGGCGGGCCTCGGGGAGATCTCAAAACGCCAGTACAACAAGCGTTTCCGGCTACTGCGCCGGATGGAAGCCAAGCTGGCCCGGCTCATCCACGAACAGCACCGCCGCGAGGTGACCGTCACCGGCAAAGGCGCCCTCGCCCACGCCCTGCCGTACGAACTGTTCGCCACGGACCCGGACACGGCGGCCTTCATCGCCTACGTCACGGCGCGCGGCTACATGCGCAGCGTCTTCACCAACGGCCGGCAGCGTCGGGTCTACGACGAGGTCGCCGAGGCCCTGTTCCAGCGCCTGAGGGATCTCCCCGAGCGGACCTGCTGGTACGCGGTAGCGCATGTGCACCCCACGACCGAAGTGCTGGCCCACGTGTCCGACCGGGACCTCACCCGGCTGCTGGTCCGGTGGAACGGATTCCTGCGCCAGGTCGCGGATCTGCTGGAGGACGCCTGGAACCGGCATCCGCTGGAACGCGACACGATGATCGTGCGCCGCGGAGACGACTCGTCGACGTGGAACCAGGCCGCACAGGCGTGGAACACGGCCCGCGCCCACTGGTTCGCGCTGCTGACCGAGCTGGGGCAGGACGAGGTCCTGGACCGGATCTGCCCGGGCAAGGTGCCCCGCCTGATGGCGGCCGACGTGGCGTACTGGCACCGCATGAGCGGCGGCGGGCTCCACCCGGACACCTACGTCTGGGCAGAGCTTCCCCTGCCCTGGGAAGTGCTCCGGGGGGAGAAGGAATGCCCGCGCTCGCTCGTCGAAGCGGTCTGCGCCCGGCATCGGGTGGACCCGGTGGCCGGCGCCTGGACCGCTCCCAGGCCGGCGGCCGAGGCCGTCGCCTTCCGGCGGACGCCCGAGCTGGTGCACGGAGTCGCCGTCGCCGACCCGCTCATGGCCGGCGCCCTGCGGTCGGCAGGAGTCTTCTCCGGCAAGGACAAGCGTGCCGCCGCCCAGGAGTGGACGTGACCGGTAGCAGCCCCTGCGCGCGTCCGCCCTGTAAATCAGTTGACCCGCACAGCGGCCCAAACAATGATCACGGTGGCGACGGGGAAGCTCTGCGGAGGAGCGCCCGGCTCTGATCCCGGGTGGACGCAGGTTCGAATCCTGCCCTCGTCGCCTCCTCACCCACTCCCCCGAACACGACGTCGCCTGCGTCACTTGGGCGGCCGGGGGCTCCAGCCGGACACGGTCGAGGGCCGCCGTCGGGGCCGTCAGGACCGCATGCGCAGCCGAGGTGGTCCGTCGATCAGACGGCTGAGACCGACCACGCAGCGCCCTCGTCTGCCGCGGGCTGCCATCATGCTCGAATGGCCCACGACGTAGTGTTCTTCCTCGCCCCTGACGACGAGACGGCCGCCTTGACGCGCCTGCAGGGACCTGGCGAGAGCTTTGAGTCTGTGACCTGCCGTTTTATTGAGCCGGACAGCGCCATCGCCGAGTGGGACATGTACTTCGAGGCGCCTTCGGCCGAGATCCCGCCGCTTGAGCAGCTCCATGCGTGGCGGCCGTGGCCGGAGTGGGTCACCGCCCCCTTGAACGATGGCGTCGAGGTGTTCGCTCTGCCGAAGCGGCTGACCCGAGCGCTCGGCAAAGCGAGTCCCGCCGAACTCGAGGAGCTCGCAGGGCGCTGGACTACGCGGCTCCGGTCCGAGGACGGCGACGATATGACCGACGATGACCTCCTTGCGGTCTTGCAGGGCGTTGCCCGCCTCGCAGCGTCTGCGGTGAATACGGGTGGCGGCCTCTACAGCTGGAGCTTCTGACCTTCCCCCCGCGTGGGCCGCTCGTTCCTGACGCCGCTGCGCGCCGGGCCCATGGCGGGACAGGTGCAGTGGTCACAGGACGTGTAGGGGTAGGTGGCAACGCACTGCTGGTCATGAGGCCGACTCCCTTTTCGTGGACCGGTTGTGACATCCCGGAGGCTGTCACGCACCCTCGCGCGGACACATCCGTCCCCAAAGTGGGAGTACATGCACCTTTGGGTGCATGCGCCCAAAACGGAGTCAGACCCTGGAGTCAGGAACAGTCATACGCCGGTCGGAGTACTCACGCCGCGCTGAGCTCGGGACGTTCGACGAGCTGACCGCCTTCGAAGCGAGCGCCGACCCGGACGGTCTCGTCGATCAGGGAGCCGTTCGGCGTGGTGTCGTCGTCGTTTACTACGCTGAGCACGAGCGTGCCTTCCCGATCAGCGCTGCGAACGCCGACCTGCTCGATGACCACCAGTCGATCACTCGGGAAGGTACGCCCTTCGCGTGCTCCCCGATCTCGATCCACAGGTCTTGAGCATGGCTCCTGCTGATGCAGTCGGCGAAGCAACGGAACAGAACGGAAACGCCACCATGGCCAGCGTTGTCGAGCTGACGTACTACCCGATCAAGGGCTGCGCCGGGACATCGGTGGGCGAGGCGCTGCTCACCCCCGCCGGGCTCGCGCACGACCGCACGTTCATGGTCGTCGGCGAGGAGGGGGTGGGGCGGACCCAGCGCCGGGATCCCCGGCTCGCCCTGGTCCGGCCCGCGGTCGGTGACGGGGGCGAGCGGATCGCGCTGCACGCACCGGGCGTCGAGGCGCTGGAGCTCCGTGTGGACACGGCCGGGGCCCGGCGGAAGGTGGACCTGTTCGGGGCGGTCCACCAGGGCATCGACCAGGGTGACGCGGCAGCCGACTGGTTCTCGGAGGTGCTCCGCGCGCCGAGCCGGCTCGTGCGCGTACCGCCGGAGCACGACCGGGTGACCGACGGCCGGACCCCCGGCACCTCCGCCTACGCCGACAGCTGCGCCCTGCACGTCCTCTCCCGCGCCACCCTCGGCCTGCTCGACCGCGAACTGGCCGGACGCGGCCTCCCGCCCCTGCCGATGAACCGCTTCCGGCCCAACATCGTGATCGACGGCTGGGACGAACCGCACACCGAGGACCGCGCCCACCGCCTCCGCATCGGCGACACCGAACTCGGCTACGCCAAGCTCGCCATCCGCTGCGCGGTCCCCCTGGTCGACCAGGGCACGGGGCGGCGGGCCGGCCCGGAGCCGCTCCGTACCCTTGCCGACTACCGACGCGCCACCGAGGGCGGCGTCGCCTACGGGACCAAGTACGCCGTCGTCCGCACCGGCAGGCTGTCCGTCGGGGACACCGTGCACGTCACCTCGTGGGGTGAGTCCGAGCTGTAGGGCACCGGCCGGTGTGCGGGTGTTCAGCCGTACACCACCGACCACGGACGCGGGGTGTCGTCGGGTGGGTGCGTGGTGCTCCCGCGCCGTGGGGTGGCGGTGTGGTGGCGGGCCAGGACCTCGGCGGCGAGTTCGGCGAAGCGGCGGGCGGCCGGGTGGGCTCCGCGGCCGGCGGGCCAGGCGCCGCCGATGCGCAGGGTGAGGGGGCGGCCCGCCAGGGGGGACCAGGCGACGCGGGGTTCCTTGCGGGCCGCCGGTCCCTGGTCGAAGGCGACTCCGTGCCCCGCCGTCACGAGGGCGAGCAGGAACTCGGGGTTGGAGGCGTGGCGGAGGCGGCCGGGGACGAAGCCTTCGGCACGGCACACGTCGAGGATGCGGTCGTGCCAGCCGGGGGCGTGCGCGCGGGGGAAGAGCACCAGGTCGTGGCCGGAGAGGTCGCCGAGCGTCACTTCCGGCAGCCGGGCCAGGGGGGAGGTTCGGGGGAGGACGACGCCCAGGTCCAGTGAGACGGCGGGGCCGAGCCGTAGTTCGGTGGCGTCGACGGGGTGGTGCACGAGTCCGACGTCCAGGCCGCCGGAGGCCAGCAGCCGCAGCTGCTCCACGGTGGTGACCTCCTGCAGGTCGACGGAGAGCTCCGGGGCGTGTTCGGCGCAGGCGGAGAGCAGCGCGGACAGTACGGCGGCCGTGGTGTCGGGCGGCACGCCCGCGCGCAGGGTGCCGAGGCCGCCGTCGGCGGCACGGCGGGCCAGGGTGCGCAGCCTCTTCTCCCGGGCGAGGAGTTCATGGGCCTCTTCCAGCAGCGCCGCTCCGGCGGCGCTGAGCCGGACGGCGCGCTGCGAGCGGTCGAAGAGTTCGGCTCCGAGTTCCTTCTCCAGTCGGCGGATCGCCTGGCTGAGCGGCGGCTGGGCCATGCCCAGCCGCTCGGCGGCCCGGCTGAAGTGCAGCTCGTCGGCTACGGTGACGAAAAGACGCAGGTGGCGCAAGAGATCCACGGTCAAGGATCCTATGCGGAAGCCGCCGCAAGGGGGACGGAGCGGTCGGCCGGAGGCCCGACCGCCCGATGACGGGGAACACGCATGTCCGAGGATGCAGTGATCAGCACGCGAACAACGGCCGAAACCAGCACGCGAACAGCGACCGAGAACCGAATCCGGCGGGTCTTCGCCGAAGCGGGCGCGAGGGGGCAGTTGCACGCCGTTCCCGTCCGTACGCGCATGCCGGCCGCCGGGGAGGCCGGTGGCGAGCGGGAGGCCCGTGAGGTCGCCGTGGGCGCCGACGACGACGTCGTCATCGCTTCGATCTTCAAGGTGCTGCTGGTGCTGGAGTTCGCCCGGCAGGTCGTGGCCGGCCAGCTCGATCCGAGGGAGCGGGTGCGGGTGACCTCGGCCGACCGGCTCGGCGGCTGGGGCACCGCCGGCTGCCTGGACGACGTCGAGCTGTCGTTGCGCGACCTGGCCTACTTCGCGATGTCGGTCAGTGACAACTCGGCCGCCGACCTGCTGCTGGACCGGGTCGGCCTGGACACGGTGAGGCTGCTCGCGAAGGAACTCGGCCTGGACCGGACACGGATCGTGGGCGGCCCGCGGGACCTGCTGGAGTCGATGCTCGCGGAGGTCGGGGCACGCGACGAGAGGGAGTTCGCCGTGCGCTACCCGGCCCTGCCGGACGAGAGGAAGAGACGGTTGGCGGTGCTGGACCCCCGCCACACCACGGCCTCCACACCCCGTGAGATCACCCGGCTGCTCCGGCTCGTGTGGACCGATGCCGCCGGGCCGCCGGAGGCCTGTGCGCTCGTGCGCGATCTGATGGGCAGGCAGGTCTTCCGTCACCGGCTGGTGTCGGGTTTCCCGGACGACGTCGCGGTCGCGGCCAAGACCGGCACACTGCCCGGGCTGCACATGGAGGCGGGCGTCGCCCGCTACCCGGACGGCGAGTGCTACGCGATCGCCGTGTTCGCGCGCACCCACGATCTGACCGCGTCCCGTGCCACGGTGGACGCGGCGATCGGCCGGGCCGCCGGAATCGCGGCCGCTTTCCTCCGCGGCGACGGCCGCTGACCGGGGCACATACGCGTTCACGTATCGGAAGTGCCGGACTCCGGTCTTGGACACGGGACTTCACCTCTTGATCTGCTGACGCCATGACCCAGGACATACACGCCCCGGACGGACCAGACGCCCCCTCCGGCCGCAGGCTCGACCGCCGTACGGTGCTGCGGGGCGCCGCGCTCGGTGCGGCGTCCCCGCTGATCCCGGCCACGGCTGCCACAGCTGCCACAGCTGCCACAGCGACCACGGCGGCCACGGCGTCCGCGACCACCGGCCGCGGCGGAAGCGGTGACCGGGCCGCCCGTTCCGTGTCGTTCCGCTGGCTCGGCACCACGGGCTGGCGCATCGACGTCGGCGGCAGCACCGTGCTCTTCGACCCCTACGTCACCCGTTTCCCCACCGGGCTGTTCGGCAGCGGTCTCGACCCGGAGACCGAACTGAGGACGGACCCCGCCGTCGTGGACGCGCACATCGGCCGTCCCGAACTGGTGCTGGTGAGCCACTCCCACTGGGACCACCTCGGTGACGTGCCGTACATCGCCAGGACCACCGGCGCCCGTGTCATCGGCACCGAGACCACGTACCACCTGCTCACCGCCCTCGGAGTCGACCCGAAGCAGATCTCCGTGGTGAAGGGCGGCGAGGTGCTGGACATCGGCACGGTCACCGTCGAGGTCGTACCCAGCCTGCACAGCCGCAACAAGAACTGCTCGTACTTCGCCCCGGGCACGCTGAACGCCCCGCCCGCGACGGTTCCCCGCACCATCGCCGACCTGCCCGAGGGCGACACCCTGGCCTTCCAGGTCACGGCCGGGGAGCGCGGCCCGTCGGCGTTCCTCATGGGGGCCAGCGACTTCTCCGAGCGGGCGGTGCGGGGCCTGCGCCCCGACCTCGCGATGATCGCCCTGCCCGGCGTCACCGGCACCACCCACCGCTACGTGCCCCGGCTGCTGGACGCCCTGGACTCCCCCGGTGTCGTCGTCCCCGTCCACTGGGACAACTTCGAACTGCCGCTGAGCGGTTCCCCGGTCCGCGACCCGGCGATGGACCTCGACGCCTTCCTCGCCCAGGTCGGGAAGGTCTCTCCGGCCTCCCGGACCGTCGTCCCGGACTACCGCACCGTGTACGACGGCGACATGCGGCCCGCGAGCCGGTAGGCGGGGCCTGCCGGGCCGGTTCGGAGCCGTCGGCCCGGCCCGGGGCGTTCCCGTACGACCCTTGAAAACGGGCGGAGCCGCGGAATCCCTCTTTGGTACGGTGCGCCGATGCCGACGATCAGGAAGTTCCAGGTCACCTTCGACTGCGCCGAGCCTGAGCGCCTCGCTCGTTTCTGGTGCGAGGTGTTGGGGTACGTCGTGCCGCCGCCACCGGAGGGGTTTGCCACCTGGGACGACTTCAAGCAGTCGCAGCCCCCTGAACAGCGGGATGCATGGTTCGCCTGCGTCGACCCCACGGGTGTGGGCCCGCGGCTGTACTTCCAGCGCGTTCCCGAGGGGAAGGCCGCCAAGAACCGGCTGCATCTCGATGTGCGGGTCGCCACCGGACTCGTGGGTGAAGAGCGCCTCGCCGCGCTCGAGGCCGAGTGCGCACGACTGGTCCCGCTCGGCGCGGTGCACGTGCAGACGCTGTACGACGGCAACGACGCGTGCATCCCCATGCAGGACATCGAGGGCAACGAGTTCTGTCTCGACTGAGCTGGGCGTTCGCGAGCCGGAGAGGTGGGACCCACCTTTCCGGCACACGGTTCGGTACGGCGCGTTCGGGTCCGCACGGTGAGCGGTCACCTTGGCCGGCCAGGGCACGGGGCGCAGGCGGGCCCGGAACCGCTCCGTACCCTCGACGGCCGGGGAACGGCAGCAAGTGAACCACCTCCCTCCCCGGCCACGGGGCCGCACGCCCGGGTCAGTCGCGGCGCAGTGCGCCCGCGCGGCGCAGGCGGCGTACGACCGAGCGGAGTTCGGGGGGCGAAGCCGGTGCGGGGCGGTCGGGGGCGGGTGTGCTCCACAGGGCGAGTTCGCGGTCCCGGGGGCCGTGTTCGACGTGCGGGTCGCCGTCGCCGTACACCTGCACCGGGTGGTGCGGGTTCCACCGCTCCCAGCCCGGTGAGCCGTCGGAGACGAAGCGCACCCACGCCCCGTGCATCGCGTCGGCCAGGTCCTGCGGTGCGCCCTCGCCCGCGAGTTTGCGGGCGGCGGGTTCGTCGCCGCTGTCGAAGACGAAGCCGAGTTCCAGGGCGTGGCAGGCGCCCATGCCGGGGCGCTGGGAGGGCCAGGCGAACTCGTAGACGTACGAGGGGTCCCGGCGGCCGTCGGCGAGCCGGTGCAGGGGGATGCGGAGCAGGTGGTCGGTGACCAGCTGGCCGACGAGTTCCGCGGTGCCGGCGTCCGGGCGCAGGGTGCGGTAGCCGCGCGGGACCTCGCTGCCGCAGCGGCAGCGGGCCATCGCACCGGCGAGGGCGACCGCGCCGAGGCGGTCGACGCGTTCCACCAGGCCGCCGGGGACGAGCCAGAGGCGGTACTCGTCGCGGGTCCAGCCGGTCAGCAGCTCCACGCCGGGGGCCGCGCCGTCGGTGAGTGCCTCCAGGGGGTCGCGCGGGACCAGGTCGCCGTCGGTGACGATGCCGAAGGCGGGGCCGCCGAGTATCGGGCTGCCGAGTCGGCCGACGTCGGCCTGGACGCGCAGCAGTTGGCCGCGGTCGGCGGCGGCGAAGGCCTCGGCGGTGGCGGGGATCCTCAGGCGGTTCGCCATGCGGCGGACCATGCGGCGCACCTTGTCGCGGTCGGTGGTCTCGGGCGGGCCGCTCTGCAGGACGGCCCGGCGGACCAGTCCCCGGGTCTGCGGGGCGGCGACGAGCGCGCCCGTGCTGATCGCTCCGGCGGACTGGCCGCCGAGGGTGATGCGGTCCGGGTCGCCGCCGAAGGCCCCGATCGACTCGTGGACCCAGTGGAGCGCGGCGAGCTGGTCGCGCAGGCCGGGATTGGCGGGGGCGTCCGGGAAGAGGCCGTAACCCTCGACGCCGAGGCGGTAGTTGACCGACACGAACACCACGCCGTCGCGGGCGAAGGTGTGGCCGTCGTAGACGGGGACGGCCGAGGAGCCCCTGGTCAGGGCGCCGCCGTGAAGCCATACGAGGACGGGGAGGCGGGCGCCGGGGGCGGGGTCGGGGGTCCAGACGTTGAGGTTGAGGCAGTCGTCGCCGGGGACGACCGGGTCGGAGAGGTACTGCGCGAAGGCCTCCGAGTACGGGGGCTTGGGGGCCGTCGGCCCGAAGGCGGCGGCTTCCCGTACGCCGTCCCAGCGGTCCGGGGGGACCGGCGGGCGGAAGCGGCGGGGGCCGAAGGGGGGTGCCGCGTAGGGGATGCCCCGGAAGACGGCCACGTTCCGCTCCCAGCGGCCGCGCACGGCTCCGTACGGGGTTCTGGTCACGGGGTCGCTTCGGTCTGTCGTCATTCACCCACCAGCCCTTCACCGCGCCGCGTCGCCTCACGCACCGGACGGACCCGCCGGTGACACGAGAGCGCGGCGACGCCCTTCGGTATTCCTGGGTACGCGTGAGAGTTCTTCCCGCTCCGGTGTGCCGGACCTACAGTAGGAAGCGCTTTCTATTGGGAGAGGTGGGTACTCGATGGTCCGTGCGGGGAGTGCCGGCGTGACGGCCGGGCCGACGCTGGCGGTGGTGGCCCGTGAGGCGGGGGTGTCGGTGCCGACCGCGTCCAAGGTGGTCAACGGCCGCGAGGACGTGGCGCCCGAGACCCGCCGCCGCGTCACCGAGGCACTGGACCGGCTCGGTTACATCAGGAGACCCCGGTTCGACGGCGGGAGGGCACCGCGTCTGGTGGACCTCGTGGTCCACTCCCTGGAGACCTCCGGCTCGGGCGCGGTACTGCACGGCGCGGAGGAGGCGGCGGACGACGTGGGGCTCGAGCTCGTCGTCTCGGCGGCCCTGACGCGGAGCCGTGCGGAGCGGCCGGAGCGGGGCTGGCTGGACAAACTCGTCCTGCGGGGATCGTCGGGAGTGCTGTTCCACCTGGCGGAGCTGAGCGACCCGCAGTACGCGTGGCTCAAGCAGCACCGCATCCCGTTCGTGATGATCGACCCGGTGCTCGAACCGCCGCCGGGTGTCGTCTCGGTCGGGGCGGCGGACTGGCGGGGCGGGGTGACGGCGACCGAACACCTGCTGGCCCTGGGCCACGAGCGCATCGCGGTCGTGGCCGGGCACCGGCACACGCTGTGCGCCGACGCGCGGATCGCCGGCTACCGCTCGGCCCTCGCCGCGGCGGGTGTGCGGCACCGCCCCGAGTACGTCCGGCACGCCGGCTCCGGTGAGGACGCGGCCGGCCGCCACGTGCGCGAACTCCTCGACCTGCCCGAGCCGCCCACGGCCGTCTTCGTCTGCGCGGACCGGATGGCGCTGGAGGTCTACGAGGTCCTGGCCGAGCGGGGTCTGCGCGTACCGGACGACATGAGCGTGGTCGGCTACGACGACCTGCCCGAGGCCCGCTGGCTCACCCCGGCCCTGACGACGGTCCGCCAGCCCCTGTCCGAGATGGCCGCGACGGCCCTGCGGCTGCTGCTGCGCATGATGGACGGCCACCGCCCGGAGAGCACCCGCACGGAACTGTCGACCCGGCTGGTGGAACGCGCCAGCACGGCGCCTCCCGGGCCCCGTCCGGGCGGTCACGGCTGACGGACGGCACCGCGCTCCGGTACGAGCCGCCCCCGCCGCGCGGCCGACGGCGGAACCCGGCTCCCAGGACGGGACGGGGCAGGACCGGAGGGGACCGAAGGGCACCGGAGGGGACCGGAGGGGACCGGAGGGGACCGGAGGGGACCGAAGGGCACCGGGCGGGACCGGAGAGGACCAGGCGGGACCGGAGAGGACCAGGCGGAACCGGAGGGCGGCGCCCCGCCCGGTACGCCGTGACACAGCTCACGGCGATATGCGGCTCGATCTTGGAATGCGCGGGCCGCTGTTCTTGCTCCGCTCCTTATGGGCTTCCCCTGTCCCGGGGTGCGCGGGGCAATGGTGCTCGGCGCGACCGGCCACGAGAGCCGGGGACGACCTCGGTCCTTCCCCCTCCCCCGATCCGGCCCGCTGTCTTCGAAAGGTCTCCCCGCACCATGCCACTGGCCCTGCTCGCCCTGGCCGTCGTCGCGTTCGGCCTCGGCACGACCGAGTTCGCCACGATGGGGCTGCTGCCCCAGATCGCCGACGGGGTCGGCGTCTCCGTGCCGGACGCCGGCAACCTCGTCTCGGCCTACGCGCTCGGTGTCGTCGTCGGCGCCCCCGTACTGACGGGCATCGGGGCGCGCATGCCCCACAAGCGGCTGCTGCTGCTCCTGACCGGACTGTTCGTGGCCGGCAACGTCGCGTCCGCGCTCGCCCCCGGCTACGGCACGCTCTTCGGGGCGCGCTTCCTGACGGGGCTGCCGCACGGGGCGCTGTTCGGCGTGGGCGCCGTCGTCGCCTCCCGGCTGGTCGCCCCCGAGCGGGCCGCGCGCGCCGTCTCGAAGATGTTCCTCGGGCTCACCGTCGCGAACATCGTCGGCGTCCCGGCCGGCACGGCCCTCGGCCAGCAGCTGGGCTGGCGGTCCGCCTTCCTCGCGATCGCCGTCATCGGCCTCGCCGCCCTCGCCGCGCTGGCCCTCTTCGTCCCCCACCAGCCCCGCGGCGGGCAGTCCGGCATCCGGCACGAGCTGCGGGCGATGGGCAACCGGCAGGTCGCGATCGGCCTGGCCGTCGCCGTGGTGGGATTCGGCGGCTTCTTCGCCGTCTACAGCTACCTGGTGCCCATCCTGACGAACGTGACGGGCATCGCCGAGTCCTCGACCACCCTGGTTCTCGCGCTCTACGGCGTCGGCATGACGCTCGGCACGCTGGTCGCGGGCCCGCTCACGGACCGCGCCCTGCGCCCGACGCTGTACGCGGGGCTCGCCCTGCTCGCGGCGGCGCTGGTGACGTTCTCCTTCACCGTCCACAGCACCTGGCCCGCCCTGGTGACGATCACCTTCATCGGCGCGCTGGGCTCCCTCATCACCACGCCCGTCCAGATGCTGCTCATGGCCAAGGCCAAGGACGCCCCGACGATGGCCGCGGCCTCCAACCACTCCGCCTTCAACCTGGCCAACGCGGGCGGCGCCTGGCTCGGCGGGCTGGCCCTGTCGGCGGGCTGGGGCTGGACCTCCCCCGCCCTGGTCGGCGCCGCCCTCGCCGTGGCCGGTCTCGGCCTCGCCCTCACGGGCGGCCTCCTGAACCGGGACGGCCGCCGCTCCGAGGTGATCACCTCGTCCGGCACCGGGGCCCCGGCGGAAGCCGCCCCGGTCACGTCGGCCCGCCGCCCGGACTGACCCGCCCGCCCGCCCCGGCCTCCGTCGAAACGGGGCGCGGAGCTGCCGCCCAGGTGATCCCGCCGCGCAGGTGGGCGCGGAAGGCCGGGTCGTCGTAGGCCTCGGCGGCGTGGCCGAGGGCGGTGTAGAAGACGCGGCCGGCGCCCTGCTCGCGGCACCAGGCCAGCGGGTGGTCCTCGCCCATGCCGCCGCCGTCGTACGACGACTCGTCGGCGGAGAGCAGGACCCGGACCGATCCACGGGGATTGGTGCGGAAGTCGTACCACTCGTCCGTGACCTCCCAGACGGCGGGCAGGTGCCGGGTCGCCGGGTGGTCGTGGTCCTCGATCACGGCGCGGCCCGGCTGGAAGGCCGGGTGCCCCTGGAAGCGGGCGCCGAGGAGTTCGCCGTAGTACGGCCAGTCGTACTCCGTGCAGGCGGCCGCGTGCACCCCGGCGAACCCGCCGCCCGCCTCGACGTACGCGGCGAGCCGCCGCCGCCCGGCCGGGGTGAGCACCTCGCCGCTGGTGGAGAGGAAGACGACGGCGGCGTAGCCGTCGAGCGGTTCCTCGAAGGCGGCCGGGTCCTCGGTGGCGTCGACGGTGAGGTCGCCGAGGGCGCGCAGGGCGGCGACACCGGCGGGGATGGAGTCGTGCCGGTAGTCGGTGGTGCGGGTGTACACGAGGAGTGCGGGAGCGGCCATGGGCGGGAGCCTATGCGGCGGGCGCCGGAAACCCGATGCCGGACGGGCGTCGCGGTCCTCCAGCATGTGCGGATGATCGGCAACCGGATCACCTACCGCATGGCGGACGGCGCCTTCGGCGCCCGGAACCTGGCCGCCGACGCCGAGCGGAGCGAGGACTGGGAGCGGCGGCGGACCGCCGTCATGACGGCGCTGCTGCGTGCCGAGTTCACCCGGCATCCGGAACTGGCCCGCGTCCTCCTCGGCACTGGGGACGCGACGATCGTCTACGGCGACTCCGACTCCGCCTTCTGGGGCGACGACCGCGGCAGGGGCCGCAACTGGACCGGTCGGCTCCTCGAACTCGTCCGGTCCGAACTCGCGTGTCCGATTCCTTCAAGACCGTCGTAGGGGCGCGGCCCTACGGTGGGCCGCATGAGCGCACGATTCGATGCCATCGGGATGGTCGTCTCCGACATGGCCGCCTCCGTCGCCTTCTACCGGCGGCTCGGGTTCGCCTTCCCGGAGGGGGCCGAGGAGCAGGGACACGTGGAGGCCGAGCTGCCGGGCGGGCTGCGGCTGCTGCTGGACACGGAGGAGGTGGTCCGGTCCTTCCACACGGGATGGGAGCCGCCGTCGGGCGGGGGCAGGACCTCACTGGCACTGCGGTGCGACAGCCCCGCGGAGGTCGACACGCTCTTCGCGGAGACGGTCGACGCCGGGAGCCGTTTCGAGCTCGAGCCGTGGGACGCGGTGTGGGGACAGCGGTACGCCGTCCTCCTCGACCCGGACGGGAACGGGGTGGACCTGTTCGCGCCGCTGGCCGTGGGCGGCCAGTAGCCCGCCCGGCGGCAGGCCCGTCAAGTCCCGCATCTCGCGGGAGAGGTGGGCCTGGTCCGCGTAACCGGTCCGGGCGGCCGTCTCCGCGAGGGGGACGCCCGCCCGGGCCAGGGCGAGGGCGCGGCGCATCCGGAGGATACGGGCCAGGGTCTTCGGGCCGTAGCCGAACGCGGCCAGCGAGCGGCGGTGCAACTGGCGGGCGCTCAGGCCCAGTTCGTCGGCGGTCGCGGCGACCGGGCGGCCCGCGTCGAGGGCCGCCACGAGAAGGCCGGGCAGCGGGTCGGGCGGGGGTGTCTCCGCCGCCCGGCGCAGGGCCAGGTCCTCCAGGCCGTGTGCCGGATCGTCCGCCGCGTTGACGCGGGCGGTCACGCGGCGCACGTCGGCCGCCGGCCACAGATCGGACAGGGCGACGCGGCGGTCGCGCAGTTCGTGGGCGGGCACGCCCAGCAGCACGGGGGCGGTGCCGGGAGGGAAGCGGACGCCCGCCCAGGCACTCGGCCGGCCTTCGGTGAGGTGGGCACGGGTGTCGGGGCCGGCGACCAGCAGGCGCCCCTCGTGCCAGAGCAGGTCCATGCAGCCGTCGGGGAGCACCCGGCCCTCCCCGCCGGTGGACGGGCTGTTGGTCCACACGACCGCGCCCGTCAGCCGTGACGCCCGCTCCCGGTACACGCCCCCAGGCTACGCCGCCCGGTTCCGCCACTCCTGCGGGCTGACGCCGTACGCCCGCTTGAAGGCCGTGGACAGGGCGAAGGCGCTGCCGTAGCCGACCTGGCGGGCGATCGCGCCGAGGGTGTCGTCGGTGTCGCGGAGGCGGTCCGCGGCGAGGGCGAGGCGCCAGCCGGTGAGGTAGGTCATCGGCGGTTCGCCGACGAGTCCGGTGAAGCGGCGGGCGAGGGCGGCGCGGGAGACGCCGGCCTTCGCGGCGAGTTCGGCGACCGTCCACGGGTGGGCGGGGTCGTCCTGGAGCAGGCGGACGACCGGGCCCACGACCGGGTCGGCCCGGGCCCGGTACCAGGCGGGCGGCTCCGCCTCCGGGCGGGCGAACCAGGCCCGCAGCGCGGCGATGACCAGCAGGTCGAGCAGCCGGTCCAGGACGACCTCCTGGCCGGGGGCGTCGCGCACGACCTCGTCCATGAGGAAGGGGGTGAGCGGGCAGTCCCAGACGTCGGTGGTGAGGGAGAGCAGCGGCGGCAGCGCGTCGAGGAGCCGGCCGCCGATCTCGCCCCGCATCCGGTAGGTGCCGATCAGCATCACCGTCCCGCCGTCCGGCCGGTCGCCCCAGGTGCGGACGCCGAGGTCCATGACGCCGTTGAGGGGGCGTCCGTCGGGGTGGTGGCACTCACCACCGGGCAGGATCAGCCCCTGCGGGGGCGTGGCCGGGTCGTCGGCGCAGAGGTACGGGTCGGGGCCGCGCGCGATGGCGAGGTCGCCGGGGCGCAGGCGCAGCCGCTCCCCGGCGTCGGAGACGATCCACGCCTCGCCGCGCACGAGCAGCATCACCGTCAGCGGAGCGCGGTCCTCCACGCGAATCGCCCACGGCGGGTCGAAGCAGGCCCGGATCATGAACGCGCCCCGGGCGCGCGGGCCCTCGAGCAGGCCGGTGAGAGCGTCCATGGGGTCAGCGTAGACGCGGGCTTATGGGAGTGAGCCGTTCGGCGATGGTTCCGCGGGGGGCACGGGAGTTGACTCGTCGGCATGGCACGGGACATCGAGAACATGACGATCGTGGTGACGGGCGCGACGGGGCGTACGGGGAGCCGGGTGGTGCGGGCCGCCGGGGCGGCGGGGCTGACGGTGCGGGCGGCGTCGCGGGCGACCGGGTTCGACTGGGCGGACCGGTCGACGTGGGCGGACGCCCTGCGGGGCGCGGACGCGGCCTATCTCGTCCACCCCGCCGACGTCGGCGCGCCCGGTACCGCCGAGGCGGTCGGCGCGCTGGCCGGCACGGCGGTCGGGCTGGGCGTACGGCGGCTGGTGCTGCTGTCCGCGCGGGGCGAGGACCAGGCCCTGCCCACCGAGGAGGCGCTGCGGGCGTCGGGCGCGGACTGGACGGTCGTACGGGCCGCGTGGTTCGCGCAGAACTTCAGCGAGGGGCCGCTGGTGGAGGAGGTGCGGCGCGGGGAGCTGGTGTTTCCGGCGGGCGGGGTGGCGGAGCCGTTCGTGGACGTGCGGGACGTCGCGGAGGTGGTGGTGGCCGCGGTGGCGGACGGGGAGCGGTACGCGGGGCGGACGCTGTCCCTCACCGGGCCCCGGCTGCTGACCTGGGGCGAGGCGGTCGCGGAGATCGCGGCGGCGACGGGGCGGCCGCTGACGTACCGGGCGGTGCCGGCGCGGGACTACGGCGAGGCGCTGGTCGGCTTCGGGGTGCCGCAGGAGGAGGCCGCGTTCCTCACGGAGGTGTTCGAGACGCTGCTCGACGGCCGCAACGCGCGGCTGGAGGACGGGGTGCGGCGGGTGCTGGGACGGGAGCCGCGGGACTTCGCCGACTTCGTGGCGGAGGAGGCGGCGGCCGGCGTCTGGAAGGCGTGAGCCTGGGTCGGTTCGCCCCCTCCGCCCCTTCCCGTCCCGGACCCGGGGCTCCGCCCCGGACCCCGCTCCTCGAACGCCGGAGGGGCTGGGACGAGCCGGGCGGGGGCGGGAAACGGCTCACTTCTCCTCGTGCGACGGGCCCTCGCCGTGCCTCTGGTGGGTGGACTTCACATGTGTGCGCAGCCGGGCCGTGACGTCCTCCGGCGGCAGGAAGCGGGACCAGCGTTCGGGGAACTCGGAGGGCATGTCGGGGTCGGCCTCGCCGGCCGCGGCGGTGCGGGCGACGTACTCGGCGACCTGCGCCTGCCGCAGCCGCTCGTTGGCCTCGCGGGCCGCGGCCGTCGCGGCGGCCGGCCAGACCCGGTCGATGGCCGCGTTGACCGCGGCGCCGACGAGCACGGCGAACGCGGACACGCCGATCCACAGCAGGACGGCGACGGGGGCGGCGAGGGAGCCGTAGATGGTGGGGCCCTCGACGGTGTTGGTCAGGTAGAGCCGCAGCAGGAAGCTGCCGAGCACCCACATGGCGAGGGCGACCAGCGCGCCGGGCACGTCCTCGATCCACGGGGAGCGCACGGGCACGGAGACGTGGTACAGCGTGGTCAGGAAGGCGACGGAGAGCAGGATCACGACCGGCCAGTACAGGACCTGGACGAGCGTCGTCGACCAGGGCACCACCCGGACGACCGCGTCCGGTCCCGCCACCATCAGCGGCAGCGCGACGGAGCCGATCAGCAGGGCCACGATGAACAGCAGGAAGGCCAGCAGCCGGGTCTTGACGATGCCCCGCACGCCGTCGAGGCCGTACATGACGGTGATGGTCTCGATGAAGACGTTCACCGCGCGGGAGCCCGACCACACGGCGATCAGGAAGCCGAGGGAGATCACGTCGGGCCGGCCGCCCTTGGTGACGTCCCGCAGGATCGGCTCCGCGATCTCCTTCACGCCCCGGTCGGACAGCACCGTCCGCGAGGCCTCCAGGAGGTTGCGCTGCACGCTCTGGATGGTGTCGGCGCCGGTCCAGGCGTCGACGTAGCCGAGGAGGCCGATCAGGCTGAGCAGCAGCGGGGGCACCGACAGCAGCGTGAAGAACGCCGCCTCGGCCGCCAGGCCCAGGATGCGGTACTCCATGCACGAGTTGACGGTGTCCTTCAGCAGCAGCCAGGCGGTCCTGCGTTTGGAGACGTTCCGGTAGAGGGCCCGGGCCCGGTGGAGGCGACCGGAGGGCGCGTCGGGGGATTCACTTGCTGGCTGCACGACCTAAAGGTATCCGTCGTGCCAGGTCGCACTCACCCGCAGGCCGGATCGGCGGGTGAGGCCGGCGTACCGCGGGGTACGTTCGTGGACATGGCAGGCACCACGCACAGCGTGACCAATCAGGCTCCCCCACTGGTTCAGTACGACGCGTTCGGCGCCGACCGGGCGCTGGTGGAGGCGGTCGAGCGGCATCTGGCGCCGGACGTGCGGGACGAGGGCCTCTCCGAGCTGTCGGGGCTGGGGCGGACCGCCGGGTCCGCGCAGGTGCAGGAGTGGGGGGTGCTGGCCAACGAGAATCCGCCGCGGCTGCGCACCCACGACCGCTACGGTCACCGGATCGACGAGGTCGACTTCCATCCGTCCTGGCACCGGCTGCTCGGCAAGGGCGTCTCGGCGGGGCTGACGGCGGCCTGGGGCCGGCCGGGCGGGCATGTGCGGCGGGCGGCGGCGTTCGTGGTGTGGACGCAGGTCGAGGCCGGCAACGGCTGCCCGCTGTCGATGACCCACGCGGCGGTCCCCGCGCTGCGCACGGACCCGGTCCTGGCGGCGGAGTGGGAGCCGCGGCTGACGTCGGTGGTCTACGACCGTGCCCTGCGGCCCGCGAGGCAGAAGCCCGGTGCCCTGTTCGGGATGGGCATGACGGAGAAGCAGGGCGGCAGCGACGTACGGGCGAACACGACGGCGGCCCGGCCGCTGGCCGAGGACGGCGCGTACGAGCTGACCGGGCACAAGTGGTTCTGCTCGGCGCCGATGTCGGACGCCTTCCTGGTGCTGGCGCAGGCGCCCGGGGGTCTGACGTGTTTCCTGGTGCCGCGGGTGCTGGAGGACGGCACGCGCAACGTGTTCCTGATCCAGCGGCTCAAGGACAAGCTGGGAAACCGGTCCAACGCCTCCGCCGAGGTCGAGTTCGACGGGACGTGGGCGCGCCGGGTCGGGGAGGAGGGGCGCGGGGTGCGCACCGTCATCGGGATGGTGGCGGCGACCCGGCTGGACTGCGTGCTGGGGTCGGCGGGGCTGATGCGGCAGGCCGTGGCGCAGGCGGTGCACCACTGCGCGTACCGGGAGGCGTTCGGCGGGAAGCTCGTCGACAAGCCGCTGATGCGCAACGTGCTGGCCGATCTGGCGCTGGAGTCGGAGGCGGCCACCACGCTGGCGCTGCGGCTGGCGGCGGCGTACGACGACGGCGGCGAGCAGGAGCGGGCGCTGCTGCGGATCGCGGTGCCGGCGGCGAAGTACTGGGTGACCAAGCGGTGCGCGCCGCTCGCGGTGGAGGCGGCGGAGTGCCTGGGCGGCAACGGGTACGTCGAGGAGTCGGGGATGCCCCGGCTGGTGCGGGAGTCGCCGCTGAACTCGATCTGGGAGGGCGCGGGGAACGTCCAGGCGCTGGACGTGCTGCGGGCGCTGCGCCGGGAGCCGGCGGCGCTGGACGCCTATCTGCGCGAGGTGGGGCGGGCGCGCGGGGCGGATCACCGGCTGGACGCCGCGATGAAGAACCTGCTGACCGAACTGGCGGACCTGGAGGGCGTCGAGGGGCGGGCGCGGCGGCTGACGGAGCGCCTCGCGCTGGTGCTCCAGGGGTCGCTGCTGGTGCGGTACGCGCCGCCGGAGGTGGCGGACGCGTTCTGCGCGGCGCGGCTGGGCGGGGACGGGGGCGCGGCGTTCGGGACGCTGCCGCACACGCTGGACCTGGCGTCGGTGGTGGAGCGGGCCCGGCCGGTGTCCTGAGCGGTGGCGGGCGCGACGCGGGGGTGGTGCTGCGCCGACACGGCACCACCCCCCGCCGCACAGGCCCCTTACGAGCCGTGGACGCCGCTCGGGACGGCGTCGTCCAAGTTTCGGACAGTCGAGGGCTCTTCACCAGGGTTGCAGGGGGTTGCAACTTGTTGTCGCCGTGGCCGTACCGGGCGTTCGTCCCCGGGGCAGACGGCAGTATGAGTCCCGACAGCTCTCTTCCTGGAGGACCGACCGGTGGCGCTCTCGCCGATGGACGTGACGCAGCTGGCCGCCGTCGACACGGCGCGTGCGGCGCGGGTGCTCGACGAGGTCCGCTCCGCCGCGCTCTCCGGGCAGCGGGCGCCCGTGGCTCCCCGCCCGGTGATCGGGCAGTCCTGGGAGCGGATGCTGCGCAGTGGTGTGGACCCGGAGCACGACTTCCGCAGTGGGCTGCTGTCCTGGGAGGAGGTGCAGCGGCGGCGGGAGTCGTCGCCGCTGCGGCAGGTGCTGCCGGTGCTGCGGGAGGGGCTGCTGTCGGTCGCGGACGTCGCCCACCACATCATGGTGGTGGCCGACGAGGAGGGCCGGGTGCTGTGGCGGGAGGGCAGCGCGCCGGTGCTGCGCAAGGCCGACGGGCTGGGCTTCGAGATCGGCGCGGACTGGCGCGAGGAGGTCGTCGGCACCAACGGGGTGGGGACGCCGGCGGTGACGCGGCGCCCCGTGCAGGTGTTCGCCGCCGAGCACTTCGTACGGTCGCACGCCACCTGGACGTGTGCCGGGGCGCCGATCACCGACCCCCGCGACGGGCGGCTGATCGGCGTGGTGGATGTGAGCGGGCCGCTGGAGACGATGCACCCGGCCACGCTGGCGTGGGTCGACTCGGTGGCCAAGCTCGCCGAGGCGCGGCTGCGGGAGACGCACCTGCGGTCGCTGGAGCGGCTGCGGGCGGTGGCGGCGCCGGTGCTGGCGCGGATCGACGGGCGGGCGCTGGTCGTGGACCGGCAGGGGTGGACGGCGGCGGTGACGGGGATGCCGTACACGGAGCGGCTGGCGCTGCCCGCGTCGGTGTCGGCGGGCATGCGGTGGCTGCCGGCGCTGGGCCGCTGCTCGCTGGAGCCGCTGGCCGGGGGCTGGCTGGTGCGGGCGGCGGACGAACCGGTGACACGTGCCGCGACCCGGATCGTGCTGGACCTGAGGGGGCCGCGCCGACGGTCGGTGGAGGTGTCCGGCGGGGCGGGCTCCTGGACCCGGGAACTGAGCCCCCGGCACGCCGAGTTGCTGTACCTGCTGGCCGTGCACCGCGCGGGGCGCAGTGCCGCGGACCTCGCCCGGGACGTCTTCGGCGACCCGGCCCGCACGGTGACGGTCCGCGCGGAGATGTCCCGCGTGCGCCGCTACCTGGGTCCCCTCCTGGACCACCGCCCCTACCGCTTCACGGAGTCCGCCGAGGTGGAGCTCGTCCTCCCGGACGACCCCGACGGCCTGTTCCCCCACTCGGCGGCCCCGGTCCCGGGCCGCCGACGGCGGCCGGTGCGGGAGGACTGACTCCCCCGCCCGTCAAGACCGCGCGGGGCCGTACAGACGTGCTCCGGAGTGGCTCGGAAGGTCGCTGTTTCGCATATTTGCAGGGTCTTCCGCTCCCCGGCCGGCCGGCTGCCGTAGCATCCCGCTACGGGCCACCCCAGCTGCTCCACGGTCAACCCTCGGAACACCGGACGCAGTTGGCTCGTCTCGGGAGGACGTTATGAAGCATCGCGGCAGACACCGTCGGCGCAGGCGGGGCAGGGCGCTGCGGGCGGCGCTGGCCGGGACCGCCCTCTCGCTGACCGCGGCCGCCACCATGATCAGCGCCTCCCAGGCCACCGACGCCGGCGACCCCGGGGCGCTGAAGCCGCTCACCGCGTCCGCCGAGACCGCGCCGCTGCGGCTGACCGAGCACCACGTGCCGCGCGACGCGCTGGACCGGCTCTCCGCCGGGATGGGCCGGCCGGTCGGTGTCGGTTCCGTGCTCGCCGATCCCGACGGCTCCCTGGGCGGCGCGGAGGACTGCACGGACGACGACCGGCGGGCCCTGCCGGTGGAGCCCGCGGCGACCCGCGCGTACTGCTGGCCGGGCGCCGACACCGACGGCTGGCGGTCCGGCGCGGTCACCACCTCCGGGGACGCGGACGACGACGGCCGCTGGGGCGGGCACCGGGTGATCCTCTCGGGGTGGAGCCGCGGCACCGGCACGCCGTCCGAGGACGGTCTGGCCCGCGTCGCCTTCGTGGACGCCGGCGATCCGGACGACCTCCGCTACACCTGGGCCCTGCTGGCCGTTCCGGTGGACGGCGGCCGCGACTACCGCGGGCTGGGCTCCGCCGTGTCCGGCATGGTCTGGTACCAGGACAAACTGCTGGTCACCGCGGGTCCGGCGGACGACAGCGCGCTGTACGTGTACGACCTGGCACGGGTCCAGCGGGCCACCGTGGACGGCACGTCGGTCGGGCGGGTGCCCGGCGGCTGGTCGGCGGCGGGAGCGCGGTACGTGCTGCCGGCCGTCGCCTCCTACCGGACGGCCGGGGCCGGCGCGCCCCGGCCGGGCGGCATCTCCCTGGACCGCAGCACCGCGCCCGACAGTCTGGTCGCGCACGAGGCGGTGCCCGCGGACGAGGACGGGCCGACCCGGCTGTGGCGGTACGCGTTCAGCACCGGGCCGGAGCGTGCGGGACTGCTCGACGCGGACCCGGTCGGGGTGTACGAGACGGAGCTGACCGATGTGCGCGGCGTGCTGTCGTACCGGTCGGCCTGGTACCTGGGCCGGACGACCGGGACGCCGGACGAGCGCGGCACACTGTGGCGGCAGGACACGGACGGGGCGCGCCCCACCCGGTGCGGCGCGGACGGGACGCACCGCTGCTGGAGCGGCCCGGCGGCGTCCCTGTCCTACGGGGAGGAGAGCGGCGACGTGTGGTCCCAGTCCGGCCGGATGCTGTTCGCCCTGCCGCTGGCCTCCGTGGACCGGTCCCTGGACTAGTGCCGCATCGGACGGCCTTCGCCCCGCGGTGGCGTGACGGCGCCGTTCGGCGGGTTCGCTCGACGTGCCGGAGGGAGGACCCCCGTACGGCGTGACGAGGTCGACGTCGGTTGAGGCAGTACAAGCGGGCAGACCGTGCCGCCGGTGGGTACGGTCCTTCACCAGTCGCTGTGGAGGGGGGAGCGGGGATGGCGCGGTCGAAGCTACTGGTCGCCCCGGATACCAGGACCGGCCTCGGGCCGGAGGCGCTGGCCGAACTGCGGGCCGCCCTGCGTCCCGTGGACTGCCAGACGTGCGGGCGGCGGTTCGGACGGCGGTTCGGACGGCGGGAGGCTGCCGCCCTGGTCGTCGAGGTGACGGGCGAGGACGCCGTGGCGTCGCTGCACCACCCCGGCTGTCGGCCGCCGACCCAGGTGGAGGTGGCCTCACCGGACGGGTTCACGCCTCTTCCCCATCAGTCGTGGCGCGCACGGCTGCTGAAGCTGCCCGCCCACGAGCGCGACGACCTCGTGTTCCTCGTCAACCCCTCCTACGAGGTCGCCAGGCTGCGGCGGAGAAGGGGGCGGTGGCAAGTCGCCACGCTGGACCTCTACGCAGCCCTCGGGCTGGGGCAGGACCTGCTCGACGGGGTGGTCCCGCTGCCCTCGCTCTCCGCCGTCGTCCACGAGGACCGGTTGTCCGTCCACGTCAGCCGCGGGGAAATCCTCCTGGAGCGCTGGGACCTCGGTGGCCCCTCCTTTCCCCCGGACGTGGCAGGGATCCTCGCGACCAAGGACTGGCTGACGATCGCCGTGACCACCTCGCTCGACGTGGACGAGTCGGTGCGGCGCAACCCCTTGCGGATGCTGGTGGACGCTCGGCAGGCACGCCTCGGCGCGGGAAGGGTCCGCTACACCGACGCCGCGCAGCGTCCACGCGCCTCGGACTTCGCCGACGAGGATCAGCGGGCGAAACTGCTGGCCTATGCGATCGCGGTGATCGCGATGGGGACCGAGGTCGAGGTCGGCTCGAAGGTGGTGCGTGCCGCGGCGGCGACCTGCCTCGGCGACAGCGAGCCGATCACCGGGCTGCTGCCCGAGGACAGGACACGCGCCGCGGCGCTGGTCGCCCTCTCCTACATGGCGCGCGAATACGGAGGCGTACACCTGATGGCAGCCGACCGGGGCGGTGCCGCCGCCCACCACGAGTTGTTCTCCGCTCTGTGCGCGGTCACCGACTACACGACGGCCTTGTTGACCGAAGAGCCGGCGGGCGAGCAGATCCTGGTGCAGTATCAGGCCGATGTGGTGATCGGCACGCCCGAGCAGTTCCGTGCGACGTATGAACTGCACCGGAACGACACGGGCGACTGGGGTCCCGACGAGACCCGCGGCCACCTGGCCCTGCTGGCAGGCGCCGACGTGAGGCGGCGGGCGGGCGACGTCATCGGCCGCTACCCAAGGGTCGCCGTCGTCTAGTGCCGCTTCAGGGGACTCCGGCCGAGGACCTTCTCCCTCCCCGAGCGGCGCGAGATCAAGGAGATCGCCAAGTCCGGGCCGGCCGGCTTCCCGGTCGCCGAGGGGGTGGTCGACGACATCGGCCACGAGGGCCTTCGGGACCTGCTCCGAGGGGAGGGCGTCTTCTTCCGGCGTACGAGCGGCCTCGGGGCCGGCGGGCTCGCATGGTGAGGTACCGCGCATGCGTGCTGACGCCCGCAACTCCGTGACGCGGGGCAAGCCGTCAAGGGTCCGTCGATCGTGGTCTGGGATGATCGCGCGGTGAGCAGTACGAGGGTGCCGGCCGTGGAGGCTGTCGAGTCACATGTCCGGGCGTTCTTCGAGGGACACTCCGTGGAGGGCGTCGACCACGGCCTCGGTCCGGAACGGCGAGCGGTGATGCCCTGTCTGCGAGTTCTCGTCGTGGGCCCCGGCCCCCGCGGCGACGGTTGGGCTTATGTGACCGCTGGGTGCTGGGCCGCGACGGAGAAGGACGGTCACGGACTTGAGTTCGTCATGACCGCTCACGTCCGCGACCAGCGGTTCATCGAGCTCATGGCGATGATCGCCTACTACCACTGCGCAGGACATCAGCTCGACCTGGAGCACAGTATGCCGATCGGTGAACCGTGGGTGCCGGGATCGACCTGCGATCACCTGTTGATCAGCCTCCCCTATCTTCACGGCCCCGACCTGGAACACTGTCCCGTTCCCGGAGGTCACGCCCGCATCCTGTGGACCCTGCCCGTGACAACGGCCGAGATCGAGTTCCGCAGGCGTCACGGGCACGAGGCGTTGGAGCAGCTCTTCGACGCGGCAGGGACCGATCCCCTTGATCCTTTCAGGGCATCGGTCGCCTGAGACACCGACCACGGCGGTCACCGCGTGGGGTCGCCGGGGCGTATCGGCTCCGGGTTCCTCCAGCTTCGGTGGCCGGGCGGGTGGTCGTCCCGTCGTGGTGACCGAGCGCCTTCGCGATGGCGGGGCCGGGGCCCGGAGGGCGAGTCGGCGGATCGTGGAGCGGCGGAACAAGCATGCCTCCGACGAACGGCTGCGCAAGGCGGTCGACGGGGCGAACGCCGCCTGACACGGCACCGGGCTCCGTCCGCGCCTTGGTCAGGCGTTCGACAGAAGCTCGTGCCGGGTGGTTCCCTTTCGGGCATGACGACCATCTCCGTGACCACCTGGTCCCTGGAGCAGACCGCGCCCACCGATCTCCTTCCGGCCGCCGTGCCCGAGGGGGACGTGCGGGTCGTCCGCTCCGAGGTGCCCTCCCCCGAGTTCAGCCGCTTCCTGTACGCCTCGGTCGGCGGGGACATCCGCTGGACCGACCGGCTGGGCTGGACGTACGCGCGGTGGCTGGAGCACCTGGACCGGCCCGAGGTGGAGACGTGGGTCGCCTACGACCGGGGCACGCCGGCCGGGTACGTGGAGCTGGAGGCCCAGGGGGACGGGGTCGTCGAGATCGTCTACTTCGGGCTGCTGCCCGCCTTCCGGGGGCGGCGCATCGGCGGGCACCTGCTGTCGTACGGCACCGCCCGCGCCTGGGACCTGGCGGACCGCCGGCCGGAGCTGAAGCCGACCACGCGGGTGTGGCTGCACACCTGCAGCAAGGACGGCGAGCACGCCATGGACAACTACCGGCGCCGCGGCTTCACCCTGTTCGACACCAAGGTCGAGGAGGAGCCGGAGGCGTCGACGCCGGGTCCGTGGGCCGGGGCCTACCCCGCCTGACCAGCACGGACAAGACCGCCTGCGGCGCTTGTGACCAAGGACACCCTTGTCTCTCATTCCGAGACAAGGGTGTCCGAATTTTGGACGAAGCTGGACTGTGTCCAGATCGCCGTGCCACGCTTCCGTCATGCCTGGAACTGGAATCGCCTTGGTGAGTCGGCGGCACGTCGACCTCGGCCGCATGTCCAGCGCCATCTGTCCGGCGCGCTGAGAGCACCCAGCACCGCCCGACATCCCCTTCTCCGCCGCACTCCCCGCGCAATGACGCGCACTCCTGCCCGTGCGCACACCTGCGCAGGTCAGAGCCGCATTCCCGCCTGTCCCGAAGGACGTATCAACCATGGCCGCCACCCCGCAGAAGCCTGCCCCCGCGCAGAATCCTGCCGCCGCGACTCCCCGCCGCAAGGTGAGCCGTCACCGCGGAGAGGGACAGTGGGCCGCGGGTCATTTCACCCCGCTCAACGGCAATGAGCAGGTGAAGAAGGACGACGACGGTCTCAATGTGCGGACACGCATTGAGACGATCTACTCCAAGCGGGGTTTCGACTCGATCGACCCCAGTGACCTGCGCGGACGCATGCGCTGGTGGGGGCTGTACACCCAGCGCAAGCAGGGCATCGACGGCGGGAAGACGGCCGTCCTGGAGCCGGAGGAGCTGGACGACAGCTACTTCATGCTGCGCGTCCGTGTCGACGGCGGTGCGCTGACCACCGCGCAGTTGCGGGTCATCGGCGAGATCTCGCAGGAGTTCGCGCGCGGCACGGCCGACATCACCGACCGGCAGAACGTCCAGTACCACTGGATCCGCATCGAGGACGTCCCCGAGATCTGGAACCGCCTGGAGGCCGTCGGCCTGTCCACGGTCACCGCCTGCGGCGACACGCCCCGGGTGATGATCGGCTCCCCCGTCGCGGGCATCGCCGAGGACGAGATCATCGACGGCACGCCGGCGCTGGAGGAGATGAAGCGCCGGGTCCTGAACAACCCGGCGTACTCGAACCTGCCGCGGAAGTTCAAGACCGCGATCTCCGGGTCGCCGGTGCTGGACGTGGTGCACGAGATCAACGACGTGGCCTTCGTCGGCGTCGAGCACCCCGAGCACGGGCCGGGCTTCGACCTGTGGGTCGGCGGCGGCCTGTCCACCAACCCCAAGCTGGGCGTGCGCCTGGGCGCCTGGGTGCCGATCGACGACGTGCCCGACGTCTACGAGGGCGTCATCTCGATCTTCCGTGACTACGGCTACCGGCGGCTGCGCAACCGCGCCCGCCTGAAGTTCCTGGTCGCCGACTGGGGGGCGGAGAAGTTCCGCCAGGTGCTGGAGGACGAGTACCTGAAGCGGAAGCTGACCGACGGCCCCGCGCCCGCCGAGCCGACCAGCCGCTGGCGCGACCACATCGGCGTGCACCGGCAGAAGGACGGCCGCTACTACGTCGGCTTCGCCCCGCGCGTCGGCCGCGTCGACGGCACGGTCCTGACCAAGGTCGCCGACCTGGCGGAGGCGCACGGCTCGGGCCGGGTGCGCACCACGGTCGAGCAGAAGATGATCGTCCTCGACGTCGAGGAGGGGCAGGTCGACTCCCTCGTCGAGTCCCTGGAGGCGCTGGACCTCACCGCCCGGCCCTCCACCTTCCGGCGCGGCACGATGGCCTGCACCGGCATCGAGTTCTGCAAGCTCGCCATCGTCGAGACCAAGGCGCGCGGCGCCTCGCTCATCGACGAGCTGGAGCGGCGCCTCCCGGAGTTCGACGAGCCCCTCACCATCAACCTCAACGGCTGCCCGAACGCCTGCGCCCGCATCCAGACCGCGGACATCGGCCTCAAGGGCCAACTGGTGCTGAACGCCGAGGGCGAGCAGGTCGAGGGCTACCAGGTGCACCTCGGCGGCGCGCTCGGCCTGGAGCCCGGCTTCGGCCGCAAGGTGCGCGGTCTGAAGGTCACGGCCGAGGAGCTGCCGGACTACGTGGAGCGCGTCCTCAAGCGCTACCAGGCCGAGCGCGAGGACGGCGAGCGCTTCGCCCGCTGGGCGGCCCGCGCCTCCGAGGAGGCCCTGTCATGAGCGAGCGCGCCGTCCCGTTCCACTGCCCCTACTGCGGCGACGAGGACCTGCGCCCCCATGAGGAAGGCCACGGCGCCTGGGAATGCGGGGCGTGCAACCGCGCATTCCAGTTGAAGTTCCTCGGGCTCCTCGCCCGGGGTCTTCAGCCCGACTCCACCGGAGGGGAACCGATATGACGGCGGTTCAGGAAGAGCGTACGGCCGAGGAACTCAAGGCGCTCGCCGAGCGGGCGGGCCGCGAGCTGGAGGACGCCTCCGCGCTGGAGATCCTCCAGTGGGCGGCCGAGACGTTCGGCAGCCGCTTCTGCGTCACCTCGTCCATGGAGGACGCGGTCGTCGCCCACCTCGCCTCCCGTGCGATGCCCGGCGTGGACGTGGTGTTCCTCGACACCGGCTACCACTTCCCGGAGACCATCGGCACCCGGGACGCGGTGGAGGCCGTGATGGACGTGAACGTCATCACGCTGACCCCGCGGCAGACGGTCGCCGAGCAGGACGCCGAGTACGGCCCGAGGCTGCACGACCGCGACCCCGACCTGTGCTGCGCGCTGCGCAAGGTGAAGCCGCTGGAGGAGGGCCTGAAGGGCTATCAGGCCTGGGCGACCGGCCTGCGCCGCGACGAGTCCCCGACCCGGGCGAACACCCCGGTCGTCGGCTGGGACGAGAAGCGGCGGAAGGTGAAGATCTCCCCCATCGCGAAGTGGTCACAGGAAGACGTGCAAGCGTACGTCGACGAGCACGGCGTCCTCACCAATCCGCTGCTGATGGACGGCTATGCCTCCGTGGGCTGCGCGCCCTGCACCCGCCGGGTGCTTCAGGGCGAGGACGCACGCGCCGGCCGCTGGGCGGGCCGCGCCAAGACCGAGTGCGGGCTGCACGGCTGACATGACGACGACCACCGGACCATCGACATCCAGGGAGAACCACGTGACGACCGGAGCCACCGTCTGGCTCACGGGTCTGCCGAGTGCGGGCAAGACCACCATCGCCCACGAGCTGGCGGGCCGGCTGCGCGAGCGGGGCCGCCGGGTCGAGGTGCTCGACGGCGACGAGATCCGCGAGTTCCTCTCCGCGGGCCTCGGCTTCACCCGCGAGGACCGGCACACCAACGTGCAGCGCATCGGCTTCGTCGCCGAGCTGCTCGCCCGCAACGGCGTCACCGCGCTCGTCCCGGTCATCGCGCCGTACGCGGACAGCCGGGACGCGGTCCGCAAGCGGCACGAGACGAACGGCACGCCGTACGTCGAGGTGCACGTGGCGACCCCGGTCGAGGTGTGCTCCGTACGCGACGTGAAGGGCCTGTACGCCAAGCAGGCCGCGGGTGAACTCACCGGGCTGACCGGTGTGGACGACCCGTACGAGGAGCCCGAGACACCCGATCTGCGGATCGAGTCCCAGAACCAGACCGTGCAGGAGTCCGCGGCGTCGGTGTACGCCGCGCTCAGCGAAAGGGGACTGGCATGACGACCGTCGCCACCGTCGAGGAGGGCACGGACAACCCGTACGCCCTCTCCCACCTCGACGCCCTCGAGTCCGAGGCGGTGCACATCTTCCGCGAGGTGGCGGGCGAGTTCGAGAAGCCGGTGATCCTGTTCTCCGGCGGCAAGGACTCCATCCTCATGCTGCACCTGGCGCTGAAGGCGTTCGCCCCGGCGCCGGTCCCGTTCTCGCTGCTGCACGTCGACACCGGGCACAACTTCCCCGAGGTCCTCGACTACCGCGACCGCACGGTCGCGAAGCACGGGCTGCGGCTGCACGTCGCCTCCGTGCAGGACTACATCGACCGCGGGGTGCTCAAGGAGCGCCCGGACGGCACCCGCAACCCGCTGCAGACCGTGCCGCTCACCGAGAAGATCCAGAGCGAGAGGTTCGACGCCGTCTTCGGCGGCGGGCGCCGCGACGAGGAAAAAGCCCGCGCCAAGGAGCGGGTGTTCTCGCTGCGCGACGAGTTCTCCCAGTGGGACCCGCGCCGCCAGCGCCCCGAGCTGTGGAACCTGTACAACGGCCGGCACGCCCCCGGTGAGCACGTCCGCGTGTTCCCGCTGTCCAACTGGACCGAGCTGGACGTGTGGCAGTACATCGCCCGCGAGGACATCGAGCTGCCGGAGATCTACTACGCGCACGAGCGCGAGGTGTTCCAGCGCTCCGGCATGTGGCTGACCGCCGGTGAGTGGGGCGGCCCGAAGGACGGCGAGCGGATCGAGAAGCGGCTGGTGCGCTACCGGACCGTGGGTGACATGTCCTGCACCGGCGCGGTGGACTCCGACGCCGACACCATCGAGAAGGTGATCACCGAGATCGCCGCCTCCCGGCTCACCGAGCGCGGTGCCACCCGCGCCGACGACAAGCTCTCCGAGGCCGCGATGGAAGACCGCAAGCGCGAGGGGTACTTCTAACCATGAGCACCATCACGACCGAGGAGCTCGCGGCCACCACGCTGCTGCGGTTCGCCACCGCCGGTTCCGTCGACGACGGCAAGTCCACGCTGGTGGGCCGGCTGCTGCACGACTCCAAGTCGGTCCTCACCGACCAGCTGGAGGCCGTGGAGCGGGCGTCGGCCAGCCGCGGCCAGGAGACGCCCGACCTGGCGCTGCTCACCGACGGCCTGCGGGCCGAGCGGGAACAGGGCATCACCATCGACGTGGCCTACCGCTACTTCGCCACGCCCCGGCGCCGGTTCATCCTCGCCGACACCCCCGGCCACGTGCAGTACACGCGGAACATGGTCACCGGCGCCTCCACGGCCGAGCTGACGGTGATCCTGGTCGACGCCCGCAACGGCGTCGTCGAGCAGACCCGCCGGCACGCCGCCATCGCCGCCCTGCTGCGGGTGCCGCACGTCGTCCTCGCCGTCAACAAGATGGACCTGGTCGACTACCGGGAGTCCGTGTTCGCCTCGATCGCCGAGGAGTTCACGGCGTACGCGACCGAGCTGGGCGTCCCCGAGGTCACCGCGATCCCGATCTCGGCGCTGGTCGGCGACAACGTGGTGGAGCCGTCCGCGCACATGGACTGGTACGGCGGTCCCACGGTGCTGGAGCACCTGGAGACCGTGCCGGTCAGCCACGACCTGGCGCACTGCCACGCGCGGCTGCCCGTGCAGTACGTGATCCGGCCGCAGAGCGCCGAGCACCCCGACTACCGGGGCTACGCGGGGCAGATCGCGGCGGGCACGTTCCGGGTGGGCGACGAGGTGACCGTGCTGCCGTCCGGGCGGACGACGACGGTCACGGGGATCGACCTGCTGGGCGAGCCGGTCGACGTCGCCTGGACGCCGCAGTCGGTGACGCTGCTGCTCGCCGACGACATCGACATCTCCCGCGGTGACCTGATCGTCCCCAGCAAGGACGCCCCGGCCACCACGCAGGACGTCGAGGCCACCGTGTGCCACGTCGCCGACCAGCCGCTGACCGTCGGCCACCGGGTACTGCTCAAGCACGGCACCCGCACCGTCAAGGCGATCGTGAAGGACATCCCGTCCCGGCTGACGCTGGACGACCTGTCGCTGCACCCGCACCCCGGGCAGCTCACCGCCAACGACATCGGCCGGGTGAAGATCCGTACCGCCGAGCCGCTGCCCGCCGACTCCTACGCGGACTCGCGGCGCACCGGTTCGTTCATCCTCATCGACCCCAGCGACGGCACCACGCTCACCGCCGGCATGGTCGGTGAGTCCTTCGCCGCACCGGAGCCCGTCAAGGACGAGGCCGAGGACGACGGGTGGGACTTCTGAGCATGAACCCCACCGACTTCTACTCCGGGTTCGCGAAGGAGGGCGGCCGCGTCGGCAGCGGGGCCCTCGGCAGCGGGCAGGGCGGGGTGGCCCGATGTGCGCGATGACGTACGCGCATCGCTCGCGCGTCCTCACCCCCCACCGCCGCAGACGAAAACCCGCCGACTTCCCGGCCATGGCCTGAGAGACCAGGACCGTGACCACCGGGCCCTACGAGAGGAACACCTCCCGTGCCTGCCACCTCCGCCCTGCGCCGTGCCCTCGCGGTCATGGCCGTGCTCCCGCTGCTCACCCTGGCAGCCTGCGGCTACGGCTCCCAGGCCAAGGACGACGACGCCGTGAAGGTCGCCGCCGGGGCGAAGAAGATCGACGGTCTCGACTCCGTCAGGATCGGCTACTTCGGCAACCTCACGCACGGCACCGCGCTGGTGGGCAACAACAAGGGCCTGTTCCAGAAGGAACTCGGCGCCACGGTGGCGAAGTACGCCGTCTTCAACGCGGGGCCGTCCGAGATCGAGGCGCTCAACTCCGGCTCCCTCGACATCGGGTTCATCGGCCCGTCCCCCGCCGTCAACGGTTACACCAAGTCCGGGGGCAAGAACCTGCGGATCATCGGCGGTTCGGCGTCCGGCGGGGTGAAGCTCGTGGTGGACCCGGACAAGGTGAGGTCCCTGGAGGACGTCGAGGGCAAGCGGATCGCGACCCCGCAGCTCGGCAACACCCAGGACGTGGCGTTCCTCAACTGGGCGGCCGAGCAGGGCTGGAAGGTCGACGCCCAGAGCGGCAAGGGCGACGTCACGGTCGTCCGCAGCGACAACAAGGTCACCCCGGACGCGTTCAGGGCCGGGTCGGTCGACGGCGCCTGGGTGCCGGAGCCGACCGCGTCGAAGCTGGTCGCCGAGGGCGGCAAGGTGCTGCTGGACGAGGCGACGCTGTGGCCGGACGAGAAGTTCGTGATCACGAACATCATCGTGCGCCAGGAGTTCCTCGAGGAGCACCCGAAGGCCGTCGAGGCGGTGCTGAGGGCGTCCGTCGAGGCCAACAAGTGGATCAACGCCAACCCGGAGGAGGCGAAGGCCGCCGCCAACGAGCAGCTGGAGGCCGACTCCGGCAAGGCGCTGCCCGCCGAGGTGCTGGACCCGGCGTGGGAGTCGATCGAGTTCACCGACGACCCGCTGGCCGCCACGCTCGACGCCCAGGCGGAGCACGCCGTCGAGGCGGGTCTGCTGGAGGAGCCGGACCTGGACGGCATCTACGACCTCACGCTGCTCAACGAGGTCCTGAAGGCCGCCGGCGGGTCCGCCGTCGAGGACGCCGGACTCGGCGCCGAGTAACCCCGGATCACGAAGAGTTCCCAGGAGGTGACGACCATGGCCACGACCCTCGCCAAAGCCGCCGACGGCATCGGGGCGGCCACGCACGCCGCCCGCATCGAGCACGTCTCGAAGTCGTTCGCGGGCCCCGCCGGACAGCAGCTCGTGCTGGACGACATCACCCTCGATGTCGCGCCCGGTGAGTTCGTCACCCTCCTGGGTGCCTCGGGCTGCGGCAAGTCCACACTGCTCAACCTGGTCGCGGGGCTCGACCGCCCCACGGCCGGCACGATCAGCACGGACGGGCGGCCGGCCCTGATGTTCCAGGAGCACGCCCTCTTCCCGTGGCTGACCGCGGGCAAGAACATCGAACTCGCCCTGAAGCTGCGGGGCGTGCAGAAGAACGAGCGCCGCGAACGGGCCGAGGAGCTGCTCGAGCTGGTCCGGCTGAAGGGCTCCCACGGCAAGCGGGTGCACGAGCTGTCCGGCGGTATGCGGCAGCGCGTGGCGCTGGCCCGGGCGATCGCCCAGGACAGCCGGCTGCTGCTGATGGACGAGCCGTTCGCGGCGCTGGACGCCATCACGCGGGACGTGCTGCACGACGAGCTGACCAGGATCTGGCGCGAGACGCGGCTCTCCGTCCTGTTCGTCACGCACAACGTGCGCGAGGCCGTGCGGCTCGCGCAGCGGGTGGTGCTGCTGTCGTCCCGTCCGGGCCGGATCGCCCGCGAGTGGACGGTGGGCATCCCGCATCCGCGCCGTATCGAGGACACCGCCGTGGCGGAACTGTCCGTCGAGATCACCGAAGAACTCCGTGGGGAGATCCGCCGTCATGGCCAGCACTGAGACGACCGCGAAGGACAAGGACGGGGGCGACCTCGCCGGTCTGGAGGCGGGCCTCGACGCACTGGAGACGGTGCAGACCGGACGCAAGCCGCTGCGGCAGACCTTCGTGGAGAAGGTCCTGCCGCCGGTCATCGCCGTCGCGCTGGTGCTGGCGGTGTGGCAGGCCCTGGTCTCGTTCGAGATCGTCGACGATCCGACCAAGCTGCCCTCGCCGGGCGCCGTGTGGGACGTGCTGCGTGAGGCGTGGCTCCAGGGCGAGCTGCTCGGCTACATCTGGACCAGTGTCTCGCGCGGTCTGCTCGGCTTCTTCCTCGCGCTGCTGATCGGCACCCCGCTGGGGCTGCTGGTGGCGCGGGTGAAGTTCGTGCGCGCGGCGATCGGGCCGATCCTGTCCGGTCTGCAGTCGCTGCCGTCGGTGGCGTGGGTGCCGCCGGCGGTGATCTGGCTGGGTCTGAACAACCAGATGATGTATGCCGTCATCCTGCTCGGCGCGGTCCCCTCGATCGCCAACGGCCTGGTCTCCGGCGTCGACCAGGTGCCCCCGCTGTTCCTGCGGGCCGGCCGGACGCTGGGCGCGACGGGGCTGAAGGGCACCTGGCACATCGTGCTGCCGGCCGCGCTGCCGGGCTATGTGGCGGGGCTGAAGCAGGGCTGGGCGTTCTCCTGGCGTTCGCTGATGGCCGCGGAGATCATCGCATCGTTCCCGGACCTGGGCGTGGGCCTCGGACAGTTGCTGGAGAACGGCCGCAACGCCAGCGACATGGCCATGGTCTTCGAGGCCATCCTGCTGATCCTGACCGTCGGCATCGCCATCGACCTGCTGATCTTCAGTCCGCTGGAGCGGTGGGTGCTGCGCAGCCGCGGTCTGCTGGTGAAGGGCTGAGGGACACCATGCGCCGTCCGGTACTTCTCGTCGTCGCCCACGGCAGCCGTGATCCGCGGCACGCCGCGACCGTGCACGAACTGGTGCGGCGGGTGCGGTCGCTGCGGCCGGGACTGCGGGTGGAGACCGGGTTCCTGGACTTCAACATCCCCTCCGTCCAAGGGGTGCTGGAGTCCCTGGACGCGGAGGGCGTCCGCGATGTGGTCGCCCTCCCGCTGCTGCTGACCCGTGCCTTCCACGCCAAGGCGGACATCCCGGCGGTGCTGTCGGAGGCTCCGCCGCGGCTGCGGATCCGTCAGGCCGAGGTGCTGGGCCCGTCCCCGCTGCTGCTGGCGGCCCTGGAGCGCCGGCTGCACGAGGCGGGCCTCACGCCCGCCGACAAGTCCTCGACCGGGGTCGTCCTGGCCTCGGCGGGGTCCTCCGACCCGGAGGCGATCGCAGTGATCGCAGCAATCGCGCGGGAGTGGCGGCACACCGGTTGGTGCGCCGTGCGGCCTGCGTTCGCCTCCGCATCCCTCCCCCGCACCGAGCAGGCGGTCCGCGAACTGCGCGCCCTCGGCTGCGCACGCGTCGCCGTCGCGCCGTACGTCCTGGCCCCGGGCTTCCTCCCGGACCGGATCGCCCGGGGTGCGGCCGGGGCGGACGTCCTCGCGGACGTGCTGGGCCCGGCGCCGGAGGTGGCGCGGCTGCTGCTGGAGCGGTACGACGGGGCGCGGGTGCCGACGCTGGCCGCGGTCGGCGCCTGAACTCAGTCCCCGGTGAGCTCGACGAGCTTCACCGCGGTGTTCCAGTTGCGGCTGGTGGCGACGACGCCCTTGGTGACGCGGGGCCTGGCCAGGTGCTCCGCGAGTTGGGAGCGGCCCAGGCCGTTCGGGGCGTACAGGTAGAGTGCGCGGTCGCCCAGACGGAACTCCTCGGGCAGATACGCCCCCGGGTCGATCCCGGCGAAGCGCTCGGGGGTGACGGGCGCGGAGAAGTACGTGACGTGGAGCTGCCTGGGCTCCAGCTCGCCGGCCGGGTACGGGCAGGCCTCGACGATCCGCTTCAGGTAGGCGTGGTCGCGCACGATCACGTCCACGCCGAAGCCGAAGTGCCGCTCGATCGCCGCCGACAGCCCTGCGGCCAGTGACTCCTCGTCGCCGTGCGCGGCGGTGAACACCACCTGGCCGCTCTGCAGGTGGGTGCGCACCCCGTCGTGGCCGAGGCCCTCCACGAGGGCGCGCAGGTCGGCCATCGGCACTTTCCTGCTGCCGCCCACGTTGATCCCGCGCAGCAGTGCCGCGTATCTCGTCGTCGCCATGCGCACACCATAGGACGGCCGTCGTACCCCGCGGGGGTGTGCCCGACGGCGGCGGCGTACCGGAACCCCGGTCACCGGCCCCGGCGTCCCCGGGTACGTGTAGGGGGCCGCTGTCCTCCCCAGTGGGGAGGAGACGGGCACCGATGGGATGACCCCGGGTTCCCGAGCTTCACCGGACAGCACGACGAGACGGGCTTATCCGGCCCATACCTTCGAAAGGTCAGGTGGCGGCAGGGGGTCGCTGCCGAACACGAGGGAGCGAGCCCGTCATGGGGAACGGACAATCACGGGTGCGGGGCCTCGCCGCACGGGCCGGCGGCTGGAGCGCCCGGCACCGCTGGGCGGCCGTCGGCATCTGGGTGCTGTTCGTCGTGCTGGCGATGGGACTCGGTTCGGCCGCGGGCCGGGTCGACGTCGGCGACAGCGATCAGCTCAAGGGAGAGACCAGTACCGCCGCCCGCATCATCGAGGACGCCGGCATCGAGGAGCCGGTCGGTGAGACCGTGCTCGTCCAGGCGAAGGACGAGGGTCTCACGGCCACCGACCAGGAGTTCCGGTCGGCGGTCGGCGCGGTCGTCACGGCCGTGGAGAAGACCGGCGAGGTCACGGACGTCATCTCGCCGTACGAGAGCGACACCATCTCGAAGGACGGGCGCAGCGCGCTGGTCCAGTTCGACGTGCGCGGCGACCCGGACACCGCCGGTGAGCGGATCGAGCCGGTGCTGAACGCCGTGGGGGACGTCCAGAAGGACCACGAGTCGCTGCGGATCGAGGAGATCGGCGGCGCCAGCATGATGAAGACGTTCGACGACGCGTTCGGCGACGACTTCAAGAAGGCCGAGTACTCCGCGGTGCCGGTGGCCCTCGGCATCCTGCTGATCGCGTTCGGCGCGCTGGTGGCGGCGCTGCTGCCGGTGGCGCTGGCGATCACCGCGATCATGGCGACGATGGGTCTGATGGGCCTGGTCAGCCATCTGCAGCCGATGAGCGAGACCGCGAACTCGGTGATGCTGCTGGTCGGCCTGGCCGTCGGGGTCGACTACTGCCTGTTCTACCTGCGCCGCGAGCGTGAGGAGCGGGCGGCCGGACGGGACGCGCAGACCGCGCTGCGGATCGCCGCCGCCACCAGCGGCCGCGCGATCGTCGTCTCCGGTGTCACGGTGTGTGTCGCCATGGCGGGCATGCTGTTCACCGGGCTCGCCGAGTTCGAGGCGATGGGCCTGGCCTCGCTGATGGTCGTGGCGGTCGCCATGGTCGGCTCCGTCACCGTCCTGCCCGCGCTGCTCTCGCTGCTGGGCGAGCGGGTCGAGAAGGGCCGCGTGCCGTTCCTGCGCCGGCGCCGCACCGGCGGCGGCGGTGACAGCCGGTTCTGGTCGGCCGTACTGAAGCGGGTGCTCGCCAAGCCGGTGCTGTCGGTCGTGGTGGCGACCGGTGCGCTGTTGGCGGTGGCCGCTCCGGCGGTCGGGATGAAGACGCAGAACCTCACGCTGGACCAGGAGTTCGGCGACTCGCTGCCGATCGTGCAGACGTACAACCGGGTCAACGACGCCTTCCCCGGCGGCTCCGAGCCGGCCGAGGTGGTCGTCAAGGCGGACGACATCAACGCGCGCGAGGTGAAGACCGCGCTCGCCGACTTCCGTGAGCGGGCGATCAGTTCGGGTGCCTCGCGCGGCCCGGTGGAGATCAAGCTGCACGACCAGCAGAACGTCGCGTTCGTCTACGTCCCGCTGGTGGGCGGCTCCGACCAGGACAAGGCGAGTGAGAGCCTGGACACGCTGCGCGACGAGGTGCGGCCCGCCACGCTCGGTGAGGTCGACGGCGTCGAGGCGCCGATCACCGGGCAGGTCGCCGGGAACAAGGACTTCAACGACCAGCTGGTCGGCTCCGTGGTCCCGGTCTTCGCCTTCGTGGTGGTCTTCGCCTTCCTGGTGATGCTGCTGTCGTTCCGCTCGCTGACGGTCGCGGTCACCTCGATCGTGCTGAACCTGCTGTCGGTGGGCGCCGCGTACGGCATCCTCGTGGCGGTCTTCCAGCACGGCTGGGGCGCGTCCCTGGTGGGCGCGGAGGGCGTCGGCGCGATCATCACCTGGCTGCCGCTGTTCCTCTTCGTGATCCTGTTCGGCCTGTCGACGGACTACCACGTGTTCGTGGTCTCCCGGATCCGCGAGGCCCGGCTGCGGGGCCGTACGACGCGGGACGCGGTCCAGCACGGCGTGGTGACCACGGCCGGCGTGGTCACCAGTGCCGCGATCATCATGGTCGCCGTGTTCGGGATCTTCGGAACGCTGTCCATGCAGTCCATGAAGCAGATGGGCGTCGGCCTCGCGGCGGCGGTGCTCATCGACGCGACGATCATCCGGGGAGTGCTGCTGCCCGCGGTGATGACGCTGCTCGGCGAGCGCAACTGGTACCTGCCGAAGTGGCTGCACCGGATGCCCGACCTGACCCACGACGAGTCGCCGGAGGCGGTGGCGGTGGCGCCGCCGACGTCGCGGGACGACGAGGGCGAGCGGGTGCCGGTGTGATCCGGTAGGCGCGACGAGGGCCCGGCGGTTTTCCGCCGGGCCCTTCTTTGTGCGCAGGGGCGGAGGTCACGCTGCCCGGCGCTTTCGGGGCGCCTCCCCCACTCCCGGCTGCGCTCGGGCGGAGGTGCCCCCACCGCCCGCCCGTGCCGCCCTGGGGGTACCTCCCAGGCCTTCAAGGCACTGGGAGGCACGACTGCCCGCAGTCACGCGGGCAGCTCCGCCTCGATGAGGTCGGCCGCCCGGCGCGTACCGCCCTCCTCCGCCATCTCGGCCTGGACACCCTTCAGCCGCCGGGCGACCTCCGGGTCGTCCACCAGGGCGAGGGCCGCCGCCCTCAACACCTCCGCGTTCGCCTCGTCGGCCGGAACGTGCCGGGCCACCCCCAGCCCCTGGAGCATGTCCGCGTTGCCGAACTGGTCCACCGCCTGCGGTACGGCGATCATCGGGGTGGCCGTGGCCAGCCCCTCCTGGCTGCCGCCGGCCCCCGCGTGGGTGACGAACAGGTCGGCCTGCTTCAGGATCGCGAGCTGCGGCACCCAGGACCGCACCTCGACGTTCTCCGGTACGTCCCCCAGCTCGGCGGGGTCGACGTGCCTGCCGACCTGGAGCACCAGGTGCCAGCCGGGCAGATCCGCGAACGCCTTGACGCACTCCCGGTAGAAGGCCGGCTGCTTGGTGAAGGACGACCCGAGCGACACCAGCACGACCTTCTCGGCCCCCGCGGGCCGCTGCCAGTCGCCCTCGGCGCTCCGGTCGCCCTGGCAGGCCCCGACGAAGGAGTGCACGCTCTCGTCGACCCGGTCGGCGTTCGGCTGGAGCGCCTTGGGGATCAGGACGAGCGAGCGGGCGGGGCGGCCCCCGAAGTCGTCGGGGTGCATGGTGATCCCGTTCTCCTCCAGCCAGGCGTGGAAGCGGGCGTAGTACGCCTGCCCCCGCTCGGTCTTCCTCGGCTCCTCCCACATCGGCTCGGCGACCTCCTTCTCGTACCCGTCCCAGGCGACGAGATTCGGCGAGAGGGAGATGACGGGCACGCCCCAGCGGTGGCCGAGCACGCGCGCCGGGTAGGAGGTGATGTCGTGCAGGACGAGGTCGGGGGTGTCCCCCTCGTAGGCCTCGATGAGCTGCGGAAGTGCCTGGACGGCGTCGTTCAGGAACGGCTCCACGTTGTCCAGCAGCGTGGTGCCCCAGGCCTCCGGGTCGTCGTCGGGGCCCGGCAGCGTGCTGTTCCACAGCTTGGGTTCGGCGCCCGTCTCCGCGACCTTCTCGGCGAACAGCGGCGGGATCGCGTACGTGACCCGGTGACCGCGCGCCACGAGCTCGCGGATCACCTCGAGGCTCGGGTTCACGTGGCCGTGGGCGGCGATGGAGAACATGGCGATGTGAGCGGGACTGGTCATGCGCCGACAGTAGACGAGACGATACGTCTCGTACAACTCCTTTGATCTCGTGCCGTCAGCTCCTCGTGCGGCCGCGGCCACCGCACCCGTGCCACTTCGCCGACGGGCACGCCGGGGTCGGGCAGCGGGACGCCACGGCGCCCGACGCGGACGTGGGGCGCGGCGGGGAAACGGCCGCGCTCAGCGCTGGTAGCGGGCCAGGACCAGGTTGCCGTCCTCCTCCAGCCGCTCGCGCAGCTCGTCGAGACCGATCGCGCCGCTGTAGTACTCCTGGAGCGCCGGGGTGGCGACCTTGTCCTTCCACTCGGGGTAACCCCGTACCGTCTGCGCGGGGGCCGGGCGCAGGTGCGCGGCGAGGGCCGTGCCGGTGGCCCAGCCGTGTTCGGCGGTGTGCAGGGCGGGGTCGGCGAGGGCCCGGCTGCCAGTGGGCAGCATCCAGTCACCGAGGGCGAGCCGGACCATGTTCTCCGGCCGGAGCAGGAAGTCGAGGAAGGCCACGGCCTCCTTCTTGTGCGGGCAGTCCTCGGCGACGGAGAGGGTCTGCGGGCTGACGCCCTGGGTGAGTCCGCCGGCTCCGGCCGGGGCGGGCAGCACCTGCCAGTCGAAGCCCTCCGGCGCCTGCTGGACGATCTGCTGGCGGTAGGAGAAGCCGAGCGGCACCATCGCGTACTTGCCGGCGAAGAAACCGGGCAGGGTGTCGGAGCCGCCGCTGCCGAGCGTGGTGGGCGAGGCACTGCGGTCGGTGTTCACCTGCTCGTGGACGGTGCGCGGGACGACCTCGTCGCCCTCCTCGAACCGCACGGTCACCCTGCCGTCGTCGCCCCGGTGGAAGAGCCGGCCGCCGGCCGAGAGGGACAGGTTGAGCGTGGCGGACACCGGCTCCTTGAGCGGCCAGGCGACGCCGTACTTCCCGTCACCGCCGAGCCGCTTCGTCACCCGGCGGAACTCGTCCCAGCTCCAGGGGGCTCCGGGCGTCGGGACGCGGACGCCGGACTCCTTCAGCCAGGTGGCGTTGGCGACGAGCACGCGCGGTTCCTGGAGGAAGGGCACGCCGTAGACGCCGTCGCCGAAGGTGACGGTCTCCCAGCCGCGGGGCGGGATGTCGGACTTCAGCCGCTCGGGCAGCAGGTCCGTCAGATCGGCCAGGTAGCCGCCGTAGGCGAAGTCGGCGAGGTCGTCGGAGGCGTCGTGGATGATGTCGGGGGCCTCGCCGCCCTCGAAGGAGGTGAGCAACTGGTCGTGGACGCTGTCCCAGCTGCCCTGGACGTACTCCACCCGGATGTCCGGGTGGGCCGCGTTCCACTCCTCGACGAGTTCCTCGGTGGCCTCGACGGACTCCTCCTGCCAGGCCAGGGACTGGAACCGCAGGGTGATCCGGCCGTCGTCACGGGTGCCGCCGGAGGAGCAGCCCGCGAGGAGCAGGGCGACGGCGAGCGCCGCCACGAGGATTCTGGTCCGCATCAGCTCTTCACCGCCCCGGCGAGCATGCCGCCCGTGATCCGCCGCTGGATGATCGCGAAGACGACCAGGGAGGGCAGCGTCGCGAGGAACGCGGCGGCCGCCAGCGGGCCGAGGTCGGCGACCCCCTCGGCACCGATGAAGTGGGTGAGGACGACCGGCAGGGTCTGTTTCTCCGGGGTCTTGAGCAGGACGAGGGCGAAGAAGAACTCGTTCCACGCGGTGACGAAGGCGAACAGCGCGGTCGCCACGATCCCCGGCGCGAGCAGCGGCGCGGTCACCGACACCAGGGTCCGCAGCCGCCCGGCCCCGTCGACGGCCGCCGCCTCCTCCAGCTCGGCCGGCACGGCGCGGACGTAGCCGGTGAGCATCCACAGGACGAAGGGCAGCGCCCAGACCACGTAGACCAGCACCAGACCGGGCACGGAGTCGATCAGCCGCAGGTTCTTCAGCACCAGGAACAGCGGGATGATCACCAGCACGAACGGAAACGCCTGGCTGACCACCACCCAGCCGGTGGCGGCCCGGGCGAGCGCGGTGCGGTGACGCGCCATCACATAGGCCATGGGGGTGGCGACGACGACGGCGACGACGGCCGCGGCGAGCGCGGCGAGCAGGGAGTTGAGGGCGGCCCGCAGCAGCGGCTGTTCCTCGAAGGCCTGACGGAAGTTGGCGAGGGTGGGGTCCCGGGGAATCCAGGTCGGGTGCAGACTGGCCAGCTCCGCCGGCGGCTTGAACGCCGTCGAGACCAGCCAGAGGAACGGGAAGGCGAGGAAGACGAGATACGCGAGCAGCGCGGCGTACTGGCCGACGCGGGCGCCGGTGGAGGTCCTCATCCCCTGTCACCTCCCCGGAGCCGGCCGGCGAGGAAGACGGCCAGCGCGATCGAGACGGCGGCGACCATGACGCAGCCCATCGCCGCCGCGTAGCCGAACTGCCCGTAGCGGAAGGCCTCTTCGTAGGCGAAGAGCATGGGCAGCCGGGTGCGTCCGCCGGGGCCGCCGTTGGTCAGCACGTAGACCAGGGCGAAGGAGTTGAAGTTCCAGATCAGGTTGAGTGCCGTGATGGCGAGGGCGATGGGGCGGATGGCGGGCCAGGTGACCGTACGGAAGCGGCGCCAGGCGCCGGCGCCGTCCACCGCCGCCGCCTCGTGCAGCTCGCGCGGGGTGTTCTGGAGCCCGGCGAGCAGCGCGACCGTGGTCTGGGGCATTCCGGCCCACACGCCGACGACGATCACCGCGGGCAGGGCGGTGGCGAGCCCGCTGAGCCAGTCCCGGCCGTCCCCCAGGCCGAGGTCGCGCAGTGTCTCGTTGAGGATGCCGGCGTCCGGGTTGTAGACGATCCGCCACATGATGCCGACGACGACCTCGGGCATCGCCCAGGGGACGATCGCCAGGGCGCGGGCGAGCCAGCGCAGCCTCAGGTCCTGGTCGAGCAGCAGGGCCAGGCCGAGCGCCAGCAGGAACTGGGGCACCGTCACCCCGACGGCCCACACCAGGCCGATGCGGAACGACTCCCAGAACAGGGTGTCCCGCAGCAGGTCCTGGAAGTTCAGGGTGCCGATCCACTGCGTGGGCTCGGTGCGCCCGGACTGGGCGTCGGTGAAGGCCAGCAGGACGCCGTAGAGCAGCGGGCCGACGCTGAGGACGAGGATCGGGATCAGCGCGGGCAGCACCAGGAACCAGGGGCCGTGGTCGACGGCCCGCCCGGCTCCGCGGCCCGGGTCGGGCGCGCGGGGCGCCGGTCTCCTCCCCTCGGTCACCGATGTCACGTAATCAGCCCCTTTGCGCAGCGCGGGTGGGCCAGGTCATGGTCTTGACATCCTCCCCCGCCTGGAGGCGGGGGATTCCTGGCTCAGGCTGCCTCCGGGAGCAGCGCTCCCGGAGGTCTTGCGCCCTCGGCACCAGCCGGGTTGAGACCAGCCCGGACGAGCATCACACGCGCGGAGTTCTTGTCCCTGGGGGACACGGCTCCGCACGCGGTGCAGGTGTAGGTGCGTTCCGACAGAGGAAGTGCGTGCTTGGTTCTCGCTCCGCACGACGCGCAGTCCATGGTGGTGTGCGCGGGGTGCACGAGGCGGATGTCCCGCCCGTGCTCGCGGCCCATCTCGATCAGGGCCGTCTTCGTGGCGCCGATCGCCGCGTCAGCGGCTTTGCGGGCCATGGTGGTCTTGGCGAGGAACTTCGGACGGAAGTCCTCGACGGCGATGGCGTCGTGGTCGGTCACGACGCGCTTGGCCCACTTGCGGGCGGTGTCCTGCCTCTGCCGGGCGACCTTCTTGTGCAGCTTCGCGGCCTGCGCCTGCGCCTTCCGGTATCCCTTGGACGCCGCCTGCCCACGCGCGGGCTTACGGCGGGCCATCATCCGCTGGTAGCGGGCGAGACGCTGGGCGGCGGTCTTCCCGTGCTGGGTGTGGGGAAGGTCGTGGGTGTCGGATGTGGTGGTGGCGGTTTCCCTGACGCCCCAGTCCACGCCGAGCACGCGACCCGTGGCGGGGAGCGGCTGGGCCTTGGTGGCGACGACGAACGAGGCGTACCAGTGTCCGACCGCGTCGCGGTACACGCGCACCGACGAGGGGGCGGCCGGGAGTTCACGCGACCACACCACCGTCAGCGCGATACCGCCCGCCAGATGGAGGCGGCCGTCCTTCAGCCGGAAGCCCCGGGTGGTGTAGTTCAGCGTGGGCAGGGCCTCACGCTTCCTCTTGTGCCGTGGCATCCCGGCGCGCTGCCGCATCGGCAGGCGCCTGTCGATGTCCTTGAGCGCCTTGGAACGGGACGTGGCGAAGTCGCGGATGATCTGCTGCTGCGGCACCGAGGCGCCTTCCCGGAGCCACGGCGTATGGGCGCGGGCCTCGGTCAGCATTTTGTCGAGCTGGGCCGGGCCACACGTCAGTTTGTCGCCGGGGTGCGTGCGGTTGTGGGTGTGCACGGCGCGGGACTTGGCCACGCACTCGTTCCACACCCAGCGGCAGCGGTCCCACTCGGCGAGCAGTGCCGTCCGGGCGGTCGACGACACACGCAGCCGGTAGGTGTACCGGGCGTGCCCGGCACCCCCGGAGCCTTCTGCAGTGTCGCCATGGTGTCATTCTGTCACTAGATATCCATCAGGGAACCACTACTTTGAAATCATGGATGAAGAGAAGCGCATCACGCTCCGACTGCCCGTCGACCTGCATGAGTGGCTGGCCTCTCAGGCCAAGTCCGCCCGGAGGTCCCTCAACTCCGAGATCGTCTATCGCCTGGAGGCCGAGCGCGACGCCGCCGCGGCTGACGCCGAATCCCCCTGACGGCGATTCGACTTTCCCCGCCCTGCTCCGCGGAAGCCCGATTCTCCCCCGCAAGCGGGAGGTACCCCCACCCCGGCCTGAAGACCGGGGCATCGTCGGAGGAACATGGTGAAGGCGCTCTGCCCTCGCAAGGGCGCGCACACCGCCGCCACCTGTGTGAATGCGACACTGGCCGACGGATGGCCGGATCCCGGCGGTCGGACGGGACCGGTGATCGGGCGTGGACGGAGACGGAGGCGGACGGATGGACGAGGCACGGGCGCGGGACGTCCTGGCGGCGGCGGGGGTACTGCCCGGTGCGGCGGCGGACGCGCGGCTGCTCGCCCTGGGGGAGAACGCGGTGTTCGCCGCCGGTGGCCTGGCCGTCAAGGTGGGCCGGGACGCCGAGCTGCTGGAGCGGGCCCGCCGGGAGCTGGCCGTCGCGGGGTGGCTGGCGGAGGAGGGCGTGCCGGCGGTGCGGGCGGCCGAGCCGGAGGCGCTGCTGGTCGACGGGCACCCGGTGACCGTGTGGCACCGGCTGCCGGAGGCGGTGCGGCCCGCCGAACCCCGGGATCTGGCCGAACTGCTGCGACTGGTCCACGCACTGCCCTCTCCCCCCTTCGCACTGCCGCCCCGCGAGCTGCTGGGCGGTGTGGAGCGCTGGCTGCGGCTGGCGGGTGACGCCGTCGACCCCGCGGACGCGGCGTACCTGCGCGAGCGGCGCGACGGCTTCGCGTCGGCCGCGGCGGCGCTGACGCCCCGTCTGCCGCCGGGTCCCGTCCACGGGGACGCGCTGCCCCGCAACGTGCACATCGGGCCGGACGGGCCGGTCCTGGTCGACCTGGAGACCTTCTCGGCCGATCTGCGCGAGCACGACCTGGTCGTCATGGCCCTCTCCCACGACCGCTACGGGCTGCCGGACGAGGCGTACGCGTCCTTCACCGCCGCCTACGGCTGGGACGTGCGCGCCTGGGAGGGCTGCTCGGTGCTGCGCGGCGCGCGGGAGACCGCCAGCTGCGCCTGGGTCGCCCAGCACGCGCCGGGCAACCCCAGGGCGCTGGCCGAGTTCCGGCGCCGGGTGGCGTCGCTGCGGGACGGGGACGAGACCGTGCGCTGGTACCCCTTCTGACTCCTCCGGCTCCGGACCGCCCGGCGCGTCAGACCCGCTCGTCCGCCGGCTCCCGCAGCGGCCAGATGCCGTCGATCACCGCGTCGGCGTTGCCCTTGCGGCGCAGGAAGTCCTGGAAGTCCGCCGCCCACGCGGCGTACCACTCGATCTGGCGGCGGTGCAGCTCCACCGGGCCGAGGGCCGCGACCTTGGGGTGGCGGTCGGCTATCGCGCAGGCCAGCCGGGCCGCGGCGAGGGCGTCGGCGGCCGCGTCGTGCGCCGAGTCGAGGACGACGCCGTACTCCGCGCAGACCGCTTCGAGGTTGCGCTTGCCGCGCCGGTAGCGGTCGACGGAACGGTCGATGGTGTACGGGTCGATGACCGGGGCGGGGTCGGCGCCGCCGAGGCGGTCGCGCAGGGACGGCAGTCCATGGCGCCTCAGTTCGGCGGAGAGCAGGGTCAGGTCGAAGGCGGCGTTGTAGGCGACGACCGGGACGCCCTTCTTCCAGTGGGCGGTGAGGACGCCGGCGATGGCGTCGGCGACCTGGCCGGCGGGGCTGCCCTCGGCGGTCGCCCGCTCGTTGCTGATGCCGTGCACGGCCACCGCGTCCTCCGGGATCGGCACGCCCGGGTCGGCCAGCCACTCCCGGCGCCCCGTCGCCTCCCCCGCCCTGACCTCGATCACGGCCCCCGTGACGATCCGTGCCTCGCGCGGATCGGTACCCGTCGTCTCCAGGTCGAAGCCGATCAGCAGCTCCCGGTGCCAGCCCATGGGCCGTCCCCCTTCTGTGTGGTGCGTTCCCCCAGTGGTCTCCACCTTCGCACGCGCCACTGACAATCAGAGGATCGCATTCCGCTTACTGGCCGGGACGGCTCCCCGCGCCCCGGTCACGACACCGGCCGCGAATCCGCCCACATCAGCTCGAACTCCTCACGGTAGGTGGGGAACAGTCCGCCTTCCTCGGCTTCGCCCGGCTTGACCACCCTGACCCCGTTGCGCAGGACCAGCACCGGTGCCTCCATGCCCCGGGCCCGGCGCAGGTGGTTCTGCACGACCGCTACGCCGTCCGAGCCGTCCCCGTCCACGAGGTAGGCGGTGCAGCGGGGCGTCTCGTCGTAGACCTGGATCTCGAAGGCGCCGGGGTCGCGCAGCCGGGACCGGACCCGGCGCATGTGCAGGATGTTCATCTCGACGCTGCGGCCGAGCTCGCCGCGCTTGAGTCCGAGTTCCCGCTCGCGGCGCTTGACCGCGCTGGAGGCGGGGTTCAGGAACAGCAGCCGCACCCGGCAGCCGGACTCCGCCAGCCGCACCAGACGGCGCCCGGAGAAGTTCTGCACCAGCAGGTTGAGGCCGATGCCGAGGGCGTCGAGCCGGCGGGCCCCGCCGAAGATGTCCTCGGCCGGGAACTGGCGCAGCAGCCGCACCCGGTCGGGGTGGACGGCGACCACGTCGGCGTACCGGTCGCCGACCAGGTCCTCGACCGCGTCGACGGGCAGCCGGCGCGCGGACGGCACGTCGCCGCCGGCGCCGAGCATCTCAAGGAGCCGCGCGGAGGCCCGCTCGGCCTGGCCGAGCACCGCCTCGGACAGCGCGCGGTTGCGGGAGACGACGTTCCGGGTGACCTCCAGCTCGTCCAGGGCGAGTTCGACGTCCCGGCGGTCGTCGAAGTACGGCTCGAAGCAGGGCCAGTGCGCCACCATCAGCTCGCGCAGCTGCGGCAGCGTGAGGAAGGACAGGACGTTGTCGTCGGCCGGGTCGAGCAGATAGCCCTTGCGGCGGCTCACCTCGCGCACCGCGACCGCGCGCTGCACCCACTCCTGCCCGGTGGGCCCGGCGGCGGCGACCACCCAGTCGTCGCCGTGCACCGGCTCGTAGACGGGGCGCAGGACGGCGGCCACGACCGCGCGCAGCCGCTGCTCGACGAGGTTCAGCCAGATGTAGGCGCGGCCGGCCCGCTGGGCGCGGGTGCGCACCTCGCGCCAGGCGTCGGCGCCCCAGTCCAGCTCCGGCCCGATCGAGCCCGCGTCCATCGGCCGTGCCAGGGACACCGCACCGGGCGGGACGTCCGTGGAACTGCTCCCCTCGTGACCGTCGTCACCAGGGGGCAGTTCCAGCCCTCCCGCGCCCACCCGCGTACCGCCTTCCGCTCCCCCGAGCACTCCCGTCCCGACGATCAAGGAGAGTACTCCGCCGACGGCGCACGGTGCAGCCCGATGGACAGGGTCGTTTCCCAACTTCCCGTAATCACGGGACCGTTCCGTTCCGGAGGTGTCCGGGAGTGAGCGGATTCATAGCGGGATCGGCGCCGGGCGGAGGTCATCGGACCCGGGGGGCCTGGGTAGAAGGTGGTTCCCGCCCTTTCGAAGAGACACGGAAACACTCGGAGCCAAGGCGCCCCACCGGCGCCGTACACCTGAAAGAGTCGTATCCATGCAGGTCTGGCCTGGCGAGGCGTATCCGCTCGGTGCCACGTACGACGGCGCCGGAACGAATTTCGCGGTCTTCACGGAGGCCGCGGACCGAGTGGAGCTGTGTCTGCTGCACGACGACGGCTCCGAGACCGCGGTCGAGCTGCGCGAGAGCGACGCGTTCGTGCGGCACGCGTACCTGCCCGGGGTCATGCCCGGGCAGCGGTACGGCTTCCGTGTGCACGGGCCGTACGCCCCCGAGCGGGGGCTGCGCTGCAATTCCGCGAAGCTGCTGCTCGACCCGTACGCGCGTGCGATCAGTGGCTCGATCCAGTGGGGCGAGGAGGTGTACGGCTACCACTTCGACGACCGCGACCGGCGCAACGACCTGGACTCGGCGCCGCACACGATGACGTCGGTCGTGGTCAATCCGTACTTCGACTGGGGCGACGACCGGCTCCCCCGTACGGAGTACCACCACACGGTGATCTACGAGGCCCACGTCAAGGGCCTCACCATGCGCCACCCGGGGCTGCCGGAGGAGCTGCGCGGCACCTACGCGGGTCTCGCGCACCCGGCGGTGATCGAGCACCTGACCGGGCTGGGGGTGACGGCGCTGGAGCTGATGCCGGTGCACCAGTTCGTCAACGACCACCGGCTGGTGGACATGGGCCTCAACAACTACTGGGGCTACAACACGATCGGTTTCTTCGCCCCGCACAACGCCTACGCGTCCTGGGGCGACCGGGGCCAGCAGGTGCTGGAGTTCAAGTCGGCGGTGAAGGCGCTGCACGAGGCCGGGATCGAGGTGATCCTCGACGTGGTCTACAACCACACCGCCGAGGGCAACCACCTGGGCCCCACGCTCTCCCTCAAGGGCATCGACAACCCGTCGTACTACCGGCTGACCGACGACCCCCGGTACTACATGGACACGACGGGCACGGGGAACTCCCTGCTCATGCGGTCCCCGCACGTACTGCAGATGATCATGGACTCGCTGCGGTACTGGGTCACCGAGATGCACGTCGACGGGTTCCGCTTCGACCTGGCGGCGACCCTCGCGCGGCAGTTCCACGAGGTGGACCGGCTGTCGTCGTTCTTCGACCTGGTCCAGCAGGACCCGATCGTCTCCCAGGTGAAACTGATCGCCGAGCCCTGGGACGTCGGGGAGGGCGGCTACCAGGTGGGCAACTTCCCGCCGCTGTGGACCGAGTGGAACGGCAAGTACCGCGACACCGTGCGGGACCTGTGGCGGGGCGAGCCGCGCGCGCTCGCGGAGTTCGCCTCCCGGCTGACCGGCTCCTCCGACCTGTACCAGGACGACGGACGCCGCCCGCTGGCCTCGATCAACTTCGTGACCTGCCACGACGGCTTCACGCTGCACGACCTGGTGTCGTACAACGACAAGCACAACCAGGCCAACGGCGAGGACAACCGGGACGGCGAGAGCCACAACCGGTCCTGGAACTGCGGCGCCGAGGGCGAGACCGACGACCCGGACGTGCTGCGGCTGCGGGCCCGGCAGATGCGCAACTTCATCGCCACGCTGATGCTGTCCCAGGGCGTGCCGATGATCAGCCACGGCGACGAGGTGGCCCGCACCCAGCGCGGCAACAACAACGCCTACTGCCAGGACAACGAGCTGTCCTGGCTGGACTGGCCCGCGCCCGGCGAGGGGGAGGACGACGGGGAGGACCCGCGCCGGCGGCTGCTGGAGTTCACCCGCGCGATGGTGTGGCTGCGCAAGGACCATCCGGTGTTCCGGCGGCGCCGCTTCTTCCACGGCCGGCCGGTGGAGGGCACCCACGACGACCTCTCCGACATCGCCTGGTTCACCCCGGAGGGCGCGGAGATGACCCAGCGGGACTGGGACTCGGCGCGGGCGTCGGCGCTGACGGTGTTCCTCAACGGCAACGCGATCTCCGAGCCCGGTCAGCGCGGGGAGCGCATCACCGACGACTCGTTCCTGCTGATGTTCAACGCCTCCCCCAAACCGCTGGACTTCGTGGTGCCGGTCGACCACGGCCGGCAGTGGCAGGTGGTCGTCGACACCGCCCGCGCGGACGGCGTACCGCCGGGGACCGGTCCGAAGGTGGCGGCCGGCACCCGGCTGACGCTGACCGACCGCAGCATGACGGTGCTGCAGCGGCCGGTGTAGCGCGACACCCGGCGCACCCTGCGCACCCGGCACTTCCGCCGGGCCACCCGTCCGGGCGACGGATGGCTCGGCGGAAGGAGCGATGACAGATGAGGCCGCCACGCGGGTACGTAGGTTCCCATGACCTCTGAGCGACCTGACCCGGCGGTGCCCACGGCCACCTACCGGCTGCAGCTGCAGCCCGGCTTCCCGTTCGGGGCGGCGGCGGACGCCGTGCCGTACGTGGCCTCGCTCGGCGTGTCCCATCTGCACCTGTCGCCCGTCCTGGAGGCCGTGCCCGGCTCGCTGCACGGCTACGACGTGGTGGACCACACGCGCGTGCGCGAGGAGCTGGGCGGCGAGGAGGGCCTGCGGGAGCTGGCGCGCACCGCGCGGGAGCACGGTCTCGGCCTGGTCCTGGACATCGTCCCGAACCACATGGCGATGTCCCCGCGCCACAACCGGGCCCTGTGGGAGGTGCTGCGCGAGGGCCCCGCGTCGCCCTGCGCGCGGTGGTTCGACATCGACTGGGAGGCACAGGGCGGCCAGGTGCTGCTGCCGGTGCTCGGGGGGCCGCTCGGCCAGGAGGCCGGGCACCTGAGGACCGACGGCGACGTGCTGCGCTACCACGACCACGCGTTCCCGCTCCGCGAGGGGACGGCCGGGCTGCCGCTGCCGCAGCTGCTGGACGCGCAGTGGTACCGCCCCGTGTGGTGGCGCCTGGCGCGGACCGAGCTGAACTACCGGCGGTTCTTCAGCATCTCCGAGCTGATCGGGGTGCGGGTGGAGGATCCGGAGGTGTTCGAGGCCACGCACGCCAAGATCCTCCAGCTGCTCCGGGAGGGCGTGGTCGACGGGCTGCGCGTCGACCACCCGGACGGGCTCGCCGACCCCGACGGTTATCTGCGGCGGCTGCACGAGGCCACGGGCGGCCGGTGGACGGTGGTGGAGAAGATCCTCTCCGACGGCGAAACGCTGCCCGCCTCCTGGCCGGTCGCCGGCACCACCGGCTACGACGCCCTGCGGCACGTGGACGGGCTGTTCACGGACCCGGCCGGGTTCGGGGAGCTGCTCGGCCGGTACCGGCGGTTCGCGGCCCCGCAGACGGACCGGGGCGGCGACTGGGACGCCACGGTGCGGCGGGCCGCGTACAAGGTGCTCACGCACGAGCTGGCCACCGAGGTGGACCGGCTGGTCCGGGTGGCGGACCGGCTGTGCGCGACCGCTCCGGAGACCGGGCTGCGCGACCGCGCGCCCTGGGCGCTGCGCACCGCCCTGCAGGAGCTGCTGGTACGGCTGGAGGTGTACCGCCCGTACGACTCCGTGGACGCGTCCGCGGTGGTCACCGAGGAGGCCGCCGCCGAGGCCCGGCTCGCCTTCGCCGTCCCCGAGGAGGCCGGGGCGGTGGACGTCGTACGGGACCTGGTGCTCGGGCGGTACGGGGACGGCGCGCAGTACGTGGAGTTCCGTACGCGGTTCGCGCAGACCGCGTCGGCGCTGCGGGCCAAGTCCGTGGAGGACACGGCGTTCTACCGCTACGTGCCGCTGCTGTCGGCGACGGAGGTGGGCGGGAACCCCGGCGCCCCGGCGGTGTCCCCGGAGCGGTTCCACGCGTACTGCGCGCGCGTGCAGCGCGACTGGCCGTCGTCCGGGACGGTCGTCTCCACGCACGACACCAAGCGCAGTGCCGATGTGCGGGCGGCGCTGCAGGTGCTCACCGAGTGCCCGGAGCGCTGGGCGGACGTCCTGGCGGAGGTCACCCGCGTGGGCGAGGGCGTGCCGGACGCGCAGCTGGCGTGGGCGGCCTGGCAGACGGTGTTCGGGCTCGGCCCGGCGGAGGAGGAGCGGGTGCGGGGGGCGCTGCTGAAGCACGTGCGGGAGGCGGGCCTGTACACGAGCTGGACGGAGCAGGAGCCGCCGTACGAGGAGGCGGTGGCGCGGTTCGTGGCGGCGGGGCCGTGCGGGGTGCCGGGCGAGCGGGTGGCGGCGCTGCGCGCCTCGCTGGGGGTGCACGTCCGGGCGAACGTCCTGGGCACGGCGCTGGTCCATCTGACGATGCCGGGGGTGCCCGACCTCTACCAGGGAACGGAGCACGAGTACCGGGCGCTGGTAGACCCGGACAACCGGCGGACCGTGCGGTTCACGGGCGGCGGGGGCGACGGGAGCAGCGAGGAGAAGGCGGCGGTGACGCGGGCGGCGCTGCGGCTGCGGGCGCGGCGGCCGGACGTCTTCGGCGACACGGCCTCGTACGAACCGCTGTCCGCCGAGGGACCCGCGGCGGCGCACTGCCTGGCCTTCGTGCGCTCCGGCGAGGTGCTCACCGCCGTGACCCGGCTGTCGCTCCGGCTGGCGGAGGCGGGCGGCTGGCGCGACACCCGCCTGCCCCTGCCGCCGGGACGGTGGGCCGACGTGCTGGAGGAGGGGCGGGAGTTCAGCGGGCACGCGCGCGTGGAGGAGCTGCTCGGGCGCTCACCCGTGGCGCTGCTGGAGCGGCTCCCGGACTGAGCGCCCTTGACACCACCTCCCCACCGTGGGGTACTGCGCAGTGCGGATTCGGGTGGTGACGGGGGGTGGGTCCGCTGCCGGAACTGCGCTATCCGACGGTGGCCGAACTGGTCTCCGCCGCCCGCGCGCTGGCCGCCGGGTCGCCCGGTCTGTGCGTCCTGCGGCAGGTGGGGGTCTCCCGCGCGGGCCGGCCGTTGCACCTGCTGTCCGTCGGACACGCGCGGCGGGCCGTGCTGGTGGTCGCCGGCGCCCACGCCAACGAACCGGCCGGCGGGGGCACGCTGCTCGCGCTGGCCCGGCGGACGGTCCGGGAGCGGGAACTGCGCGACGGCACGTCGTGGCACTTCCTGCTGTGCGCGGACCCCGACGGGGCGAGCCTCCATGTGACGCCGACGCCGCGCAGTCTGTACGACTACCACCTGGGGTTCTTCCGTCCGGCGGGGCCGGAGCAGCCGGAGTGGGCGCCGTCGGTGCTGCCGCCCGGCCGGCTGCCGCCCGAGACCCGGGCGCTGACCGGGGTCATCGACGAGGTGCGGCCCTATCTGCAGGTGTCCCTGCACGGCACCGATCTGGGCGGCAGCTGGGTGCAGCTGACGAGGGACGTGCCCGGGCTCGCGGAGCCGTTCGCCAAGTCGGCGGCGCAGTCGCACATTCCGGTGGAGACGGGCGCCTCGGACGCGGCGGGCTGGCCGGTGTCCGGCCCCGGGGTGCGTGTGATGCCGGCGCCCGAGGCCGCGCCGGCCTATCCGAGCCTGACCGACGACGCGCGGCACAGCACCTGGTACCACGCCCACCGGTACGGCGGGATGACCGCGGTGATCGAGGTGCCGATGTGGGCGAGCGACCTGGTCGACGACCCGGCACCGCATCCGGCACCGGACGCGGTGCTGCGCCGGCTCGCGGACCGGCTGCTGCGGGACTCGGGCGAGGTGCGGCGGGTGCTGGAGGAGGCGCGTCCGCGGCACGGGGACGCGGGCGGGCCGCTGCTGCGGGCGGCCACCTGGGGGCTGGAGCTGGTGCCGGGGCTGGCCGCCGACCTGGCCCGCACACCGCCCGCCGACGGGACGCGGGCGTACGTGGGGAGCGTGGACGCGTTCGCGCGCCGGGTGCCGCTCAGGGCGGCGGCGATGCTGCGGCGGGCGCTGCGGGAGAGCGACGCGGGGGCGGCGGCTCGCCTGGAGGGGCTGGTCGCGCGCTGGAGCGCCGCGTTCGCCGACCGCTTCCGCGCCCGCTGGGTGCCGGTGGACCACCAGGTCGAGCACCAGTCCCGCGCGGTGCTGGCAGCGGCCCACCACGCCCGCGAGCAGGCCGGCTGACAGCACCGCCGCAGCCGTGGCGCGGGCGGCGCTACGCCTCGTCCAGGGCGAAGACCGAGCCCGTCCGGGTGGCCAGCACGCAGGTGTTCGAGAAGGTCCCGTTGTACTCGACGGCCCGTCCGCGCCACTTCCCGTGGGCGTGGGCGGTCACCGGGACGTAGTCCGCCGGGCAGTTGGCGTGCTTCGCCGGGATGTCGCCGATGTGCCCGTTCGCCGCGGCCAGCTCCGCGCAGGCGGCGGCGGCGTGCGGGTGCCCCCCGGGCGGGTCGCACCGCAGCATGGTGCCGCCCTTCGCGGCGGACGGCGTTCCCCCGTGGCTGACCGTGAGCATCAGCCAGTTGTCCTCGGCCTCCTCGGCGGAGTGCCCGGCACCGGCCCGCGCGGGCGCCGCGCACGCGAGCAGGACGAGGGCGGTGACCAGTCCCGCCCGTACCGTTTTCACTGAGATGTGTGTCATTCCCGGTACATCGGCACGACGGTGTCCGGACCCCACCCCGGCTCACCCGAACGGAAGGCTCCGCGTCCGGCCAGCCCGAACGCGGCGAGGACGACCCGCGCCTGGTACTCGGCCTGGCGCGCGACCGCGATCCAGCGTGCCCCGAACAGGTCCCGGCAGTCGGCGCACCGCGCGTCGATGAGCCGGTCAAGCTCCGGCAGGGCCCCGGCCGGGTCGTGCCCGGAGCGCGTCACCAGCTGGTGCAGCAGCCCGGCGGTGCGCAGGGCCAGCCGCCGCCCGGAGAGGCGCAGGGCGGCGAAGCGGGCGGTGGTCATGGGCGGCAGCGGATGAGCAGAATCGTTCCCGCGGTCGGGATCCCACGCGTCGGCGAGCCCCGGGCAGACCAGGAGGTAGTCGTCGACCGGGGCGAGCAGCCGCGCCGCGTCGGACACGTCGGCGAGATACGGCCGGATCCGGGCCGTCAGGCCCGCCAGCAGCAGGGTGTCCTGGCGCAGGGTGCGGCTGACGGACCGCAGCTCCGCCTCCACCCCGGCGTACGGGGAACCGTCCCCGACCGCCGTCACCCCCCACATGGGGGCCTCGACGACCGCGGTGACGGTGCCGTACCCGTGCGGGTGGAACCACGTCGACTCGACGGCGGCCTCGGTGATGGCGGCGGCGAGGTCGCGGCGGCGCGGGGGCGGGATGCGGTAGACGGCGGGTCCGAGTCCGGGCCAGTACAGGGCGTCGTAGGCGCCGAGCTCGCGCGGGACGCCGAGGCGGGCGGCGATGCCCGCGACCCGCCGGTCGAGGCCGGGCAGGTCCCGGGTGAGCTCGACGAAGCCGCCGCCGACGTCGACGCCGTGCAGGGAGCACTGGAGGAAGGGCCGCAGTTCGTCCTGGAGGGCGAGCAGGGCGCGGGTCTCGGGCAGCGCCGCTGCGGCGGCGCCGTCGGGCAGCCATTCGGGTTGTTCCAGGAAACCGGGCCGGAAGAAGTGCCGGAAGTGGTGGCCCAGGGTGTACGGGCCGGTCAGCCAGCGCTCGTTGCGGCGCAGTCCGTCGGGGTCGAGGCAGAGCAGCAGGTTCCAGGTGGCGTCGGCGCCCTCGGTGAGCCGGGGGTCGGCCAGGGCGCGCTCGGCCAGCCGCAGCACGGTGGCGCCGCCCACGGGCTCGTTGGCGTGCGGCCCGGCGACGACGAGGGCCTGACGGCTGCCGTGGCCGACGCTGAGCAGCCACAGGGGGGTGCCCGCGCGGGAGGCGCCGACCCGGCGCAGCCGGGCGTCGCGGGGATGCCGGGCGACGAGGGCGGCGGCCCGCGCGCCCAGTTCGTCGACGGTCGGGTAGTGCGGGAGGGGCGGCAGGGCACACCTCCACGAAGCGGCGCCGTCGTCGCACCGGGAGTGCATGGCGTACGCACAGTCAGTCACGACTTCGGGGGTACGTCAACACCGCGACGACCGTGGGGATTTGGCCGGGGATCCGCCGGGTGTCAGTGCGCCGCGAGCCGGTAGGTGATCTGTCCGAAGCCGATCTGGTCGCCCTCGCGGACGACGGCCGCGCCGACCACCCGGCGCCCGTTCACCGTGGTGCCGTTGGTGGAGCCGAGGTCCCGCAGCACCCAGAGGCCGCCCTGGTGGCGGAGTTCGGCGTGCACGCGGGAGACCGTCTCGTGGCTGAGCCGCAGCCCGCTGCCGGGATCGCGGCCTATGCGCAGGGGGTGGCCGGTCGCCGGGTGCGGCAGCAGCAGCTTGGGGAGCTTCTCGGCCTGCCAGGCCCGGCGCAGCCGCACGGTGAATCCGGAGACGGCCTCCACGCTGCCGAACACCAGGCGGGAGAAGCGGCTTTCCCTCGGGAGGTCGGCGACGAGCGCGGCGAGTTCGTCGGAACGGCGCGCCACGAGCGCGAGTTCCATCCGCCGGACGAACGTGTCGTGGGACAGGCGGCCCATGGCGACGCCGTCCCGCAGCACGCCCAGCGCCTTGTCGCGCTCCGCGTCGGAGAGCCGCGCGGGATACGTGTGGAACTCGAAGGACGACGTCACGCCGCCGATTGTCGGTCAGTGACGGCCGGGCTGTCCAGAAAGCGGGGAAACGGCCGCACGCGCGCGCCCGCCCGGCGACACCTGCCGCAAAAGGGCGGATCCACCGGCGAATTGATCTCCCATGGAGCACGATGGACGGGCTACATCACGGTGAGCAGACGAAGGGGAACCGTCCGTGCAGTTCGAGGTGTGGGCACCGCAGGCCGGCCGAGTGACGCTCGAGTGCGACGGCGTCACGCGGGTGTTGGAGCGTGATCCGGAGCGGGAGGGGTGGTGGCGGGGGGAGGCCGTGGCGCACGACGGCTCCCGGTACGGCTTCGCGCTGGACGACGGTCCCGTCCTGCCCGATCCGCGCTCGCGCCGGCAGCCGGACGGTCCTGACGGCCTGAGCGCCGTCGTCGACCACGACCGGTTCACCTGGCGCACGGAGTGGCCGGGGCGCCCGCTGCCCGGCGCGGTGCTGTACGAGCTGCACGTGGGCACGTACACGCGTGAGGGCACCTTCGACGCCGCCGCCGAGCGGCTCGGCCATCTCGCGGAACTGGGCGTGACCCATGTGGAGCTGATGCCGGTGTGCCCGTTCCCGGGCCGGCACGGATGGGGGTACGAGGGAGTCTCGCTGTGGGCGGTGCACGAGCCGTACGGCGGACCCGAGGGACTGAAACGGTTCGTCGACCGGGCCCACGCCCTCGGCCTCGGCGTCGTCCTGGACGTCGTGCACAACCACCTGGGGCCGTCCGGGAACCACCTGCCGCGGTTCGGGCCGTACTTCACGGACACCCACCACACCCCGTGGGGGGCGGCGGTCAACCTGGACGCGCCCGGCTCCGACGAGGTGCGCGCGTTCCTCGTGGGCAGCGCGCTGGCCTGGCTGCGGGACTACCGGTTCGACGGGCTGCGCCTCGACGCGGTGCACGCGCTGGCGGACACGCGCGCGTGCCACTTCCTGGAGGAACTGTCCGAGGCCGTGGACGCCCTCGCCGCCGACACCGGCCGGCCCCTCTTCCTGATCGCCGAGTCGGATCTGAACGACCCCAGGATCATCCGGCCCCGCGCGGAGGGCGGCCTCGGGCTGCACGCACAGTGGAACGACGACTTCCACCACGCCCTGCACACCGCGCTGACCGGTGAGGCGCAGGGCTACTACGCCGACTTCGCGCGCGCCCCGTTCGCGGCCCTCGCCAAGACGCTCACCGGCGGCTTCTTCCACGACGGGACGTACTCCAGCTTCCGGGGCCGGCACCACGGCCGCCCCCTGGACCGCAACCGGGTGGCCGGGCACCGGCTCCTCGGCTACGCCCAGACCCACGACCAGGTCGGCAACCGCGCCCGGGGGGACCGGCTGACCGCCCTGGTCCCCCCCGGAGTGCTGGCCTGCGCGGCGGCCCTCACGCTGACCGCTCCCTCCACCCCCATGCTGTTCATGGGTGAGGAGTGGGGGGCGGGCACGCCCTGGCAGTTCTTCACCGACCACACCGACCCGGAGCTCGCCAAGGCGGTGAGCGACGGCAGGCGCCGGGAGTTCGCGGCGCACGGCTGGGCCGAGCAGGACGTGCCCGACCCGCAGGACCCCGCCACCCGCGACCGCTCCTGCCTCGACTGGTCGGAGCCGGAACGCGAACCCCACGCGCGCGTGCTGTCCTGGTACCGGCTCCTGATCGCCCTGCGCCGGGAACAGCCGGACCTCACCGACCCCGACCTCGGCGACACCAAGGTGGCCTACGACGAGGAGCGCCGCTGGCTGGCCTTCCGGCGGGGGGACGTCCGGGTCGCGGTGAACCTCGGCGCCGAGCGGACGGCGATCCCCCTGGGCGTCCCCGGGGCGCGCGTCCTCGCGGCGTGGGAGCCGGTGGAGACTCCGGGCGCGGACGGGGTGCTGCGGCTGCCGGGCCGGTCGGCGGTCGTCCTCCTCCAGGACTGAGGTCCGCCCGACGCCCGTCCTCCTCCGGGACCGAGGTCCGCCCGACGCCCGTCCTCCTCCGGGACCGAGGTCCGCCCGACGCCCGTCCTCCTCCGGGACCGAGGTCCGCCCGACGCCCGTCCTCCTCCGGGACCGAGGTCCGCCCGACGCCCGCGAAGGCCGCGACACGCCTGTCCCGGCCACACGGTCCGGTCCCGGAGCGGCCCCGGCGGCGGCCGGCGCGGGCGGGCCGCGCCGTGGCCGGGGCCCCTTTGGCGGATCGTGCCGGAGGGGCCTCTACCGCGCGTCGTCCGCGCGGCCGAAGTCCGTCACCCTCTCCAGCATGATCGGCTCCCAGGCGCGGCCCAGCCGGGCGCGCAGGCCGGGCGGCGGGGCGGTGGTGCGGCCGGTGAGGGCCTCGGCGAGGTGGAGGACGGAGTCGCAGCGGGCCAGCCACAGGCCGCGCAGACAGGGGCGGGCGCCGTAACCGGCGAGGGTGGCGGCGCGCACGGCGGCCGGGGCGCCGACGGCGAGCGCGAGGCCCGCGATGTCCTCGGCGGGGTCGCCGACCACCGCCGCGTCCCAGCCGAGGACGCCGCGCACCCTGCCGTCCGCGCTCACCACGAGGTGTCCGCAGGTGAGGGCGTGGTGGACGACGACGGCCGTGCCGGGCTGGGCGGCGAGCTGGACCGCGGCGGGCGGGGTGAGCTGGTTCAGCCGGTCCGGGTCGAACTCGTCGGCCTCGGCGAGCCGTCCGGCGGCCTCCGCGGCGGCCCGGCGCAGGGCTTCCAGGGAGCGCGGGGGGACGCGCGGCACGCCGAGCGTCTCCGCCTGCCGCACCGGCACCTCCCGCAGCCCCGTGAGCAGCCCCGCCAGGTCGGCCTCGCCGACGGCGGAGACGGCGTGCTCCTCCCCCGTGCCACCGGCCAGCCGGGTGTCCAGGCTGCAGAACAGACCGGGCGCCCACTCGCCGTGCGCCACGGCGGACGGCAGCGCGACCGGGACGTGCGGGCGGACGAGGTCGCGCAGCCGCAGTTCGCGGCGGCGGCGCACGCTCGCCTCACGGTCCGGGGCGAGGCGCAGCACATGGCGGGTGCCGACCCACCAGGTGGCGGGCCCGGCGCCCGGGGTGACGGGCCGGACGTCGGGGTCCGCGGCGGAATCCGCGCCGCCGCCCTTGCCGCCGCCCTTCCCGCCGTCCTGCAGCAGGGAGCGGGCCAGTCGGCGGACGGTGTCCGCGGTGGGTGTCGGTGCCTGGGTCATGAGCGCGCCGTTGCCGTTCGGGGAGGCAGGGAGGGGACGGGGGCCGTTCAGTCCACTATGACCATCTCCCGCGCGGTGTTGTTCAACCGCCGTCCGCCGTCCTCGGTCACGGTCACGATGTCCTCGATGCGCACGCCGAACCGGCCGGGCAGGTAGACGCCCGGTTCCACGGAGAAGCACATGCCGGGGACGAGGGGCCGCTCCTCGCCCTCGATCATGTAGGGCGGCTCGTGCGTGGTGACACCGATGCCGTGCCCGGTGCGGTGGATGAAGTACTCCCCGTACCCGGCGTCGGCGATGACCCCGCGGGCGGCCCGGTCGACCTCCTGGCAGGCGGCTCCGGGCCGCACCGCGCGGAAGCCCGCCTCCTGCGCCTCGCGCACGAGGTCGTGCACCCGGCGCTCCTCGTCGGTGGGTTCGCCGACGTGGACGGTGCGGGAGGTGTCGGACCCGTAGCCGTCCTTGAGGCCGCCGAAGTCGAGGACGACCATGTCGCCGCGTTCGATGACGCGGTCGCCGATCTCGTGGTGCGGGTTGGCGCCGTTGGGGCCGGAGGCGACGATGGTGAAGTCGACCTGGGAGTGCCCGAACCGGCGCAGCAGGGCGGCCAGGTCTGCGGCGACGTCGGTCTCGCGGCGGCCGGCGAAGGCGACGCCCCTGATCTCCTCGAAGGCCGCGTCCGCCGCGGCCCCGGCGGCGGCCAGGAGCTCCAGCTCCGCCGCGTCCTTGACGGCGCGGAGCATCGGCAGGGCCTCGGTGAGGGAGGCGTACGAGGTGCCGGGCAGCGCCTTCTGCAGGCCCAGCAGGTGCATGGCCCAGGCGTTGTCGCTGATGCCGAACCGCCCGCCGGTGTCCAGCAGGGCGGCGGCGGCGGCGGTGGCGTAGGGGTCCTTGCCGTCGGTCCAGTCGCGCAGGGTGAGAGCGGAGGCGCCCGGGGCGCGCTCGGCGTCCGGGGCCTCCAGGGTGGGGACGACGAGCACGGGGTCCCGGCCGGCCGCCAGGACCAGCAGGGTGAGCCGCTCGGTGACGGCGGTGGGGGTGTAGCCGGTGAGCCACACCAGGTCGGGGCCGGGTGCCACGAGCAGTCCGGCGAGCCCGGCGCCGGCGGCCTGCCGCGCCGCGCGCTCCATGCGGGCCTCGTAGTCGTCGGCGGTGAAGGACGCGGGCACGGCGCCGGTCATTCGGGGGCCTCCCTGGGCGACAGCGGGTTACGGGCAGCATCCTGCCCGGCGGGCGGGGGCGGCGCGAGCCGGTTCGCGGTGTTCGCCCCGCGAACCGCCACGGCCAAGGGCTGGGCGGGAGCGGGTCCGCCGATCCGGTGAACGGGTCCCCGGACCCGGACGCCCCGGTCGGGCCCGCCTTCCCGTACGGGACGCCGAGGGTCGGCTCACCGGTCTCTTCCGCGTGGTCATGTGACGATGCCGGGGACGGCCGTCAGCTGCTGGTAGCCGCCGCTCCGGCGGCGCACCGTCAGTCTCACCTCGTCTCCCGGGCGGGCCCGGGAGACGGCGCGTGCCAGGTCGGCGGCCGAGTCGACACGGGCGGTGCCGAAGGCGAGGAGGACGTCGCCGCGCACGAGACCGGCCGAGGCCCCCGGGCCGGGCACGTGCACGGCGACGACCAGTGCCCCGGGCCCCCTGTCGTTGGCCACCTCCACGCCGAGCCTGGTGACCACCGGCGCGGGCGGGGCGGACCGCGGAGCCGGAGCCGGGGCCGGGGCCGCCCCGGTCTGCCGCTTCAGCTCGGCGAGCCCGCCCGCGCCGGCGACCGTGGCCCCCACCGCCCCCAGCCCGGCCCCCGCGAGCACCAGGACCGTCCCCGCCAGCACCCCGAGCAACACGGCCACCGGCCGCCCGCGCCGGCGCCCGGGGCGCCTGCCGGGCGGTCCGGAGCCCGGCCCGCGCCCGGATCCGCCACCGCCCCCACCCCCGTCGCCGGGCATCGGCCTGGGCCGTAACGCGGTCTGTTCCATGGTTCGCCTCCGGCGGCGGTGCGGTCGGTACGGGCTGTGCCGGCAGTACCGGGCGTCAGACGGGGAGCGGCGGTGCCGGTGCGCGGTCCGGGAGGAAGCCGTGGACCCGGCCGGACAGATACTCGTCCTTGTAGCGGTCGACGCTGCGGTGCCAGTTGAGGATGCCCGCCATCCAGTTCCGCAGGTCCGTCACATAGCCCCGCATGATCGCCCGTGCCTCGTCCGACAACTGGAAGTCGTCGTAGACGACGGGCAGTTCGTGCTCCACGACATGCTCGAACTGGCGCATGCGCTGGTTCATCAGGTCCTGCACCACGGGCAGCGCGGTCGGGTAGTCGACACCGAAGAAGTTCTGCACGACGAGGACCGCGTTGTGCATCTCGCCCTCGAACTCGATCTCCTTCTGGTACGAGAAGATGTCGTTGAGGAGGCACGCGTAGTCGATCGCCGCGTTCTCCAGGGAGCGGACGGGACCGCTGCGGTAGACCTCCGGCGGCACCGCCGGTCCGTGTCCGGCGCGGCAGAGCCCCAGGGTGAGGTCGGAGCCGAAGGTGGCGCGCCGCATCTCCAGGTAGTCCACGGGGTCCGGGACGCGGTGCTGGATCTGGTTGGACAGCTCCCACACCCAGGCCTCGGTCATCGTGTCGACGGCCGACTTCAGGGGGCGGCGCTCATCGGGCGTCATACCGGCCGTCGTACGCCTCCACAGGTCGATCAGCGCCCTCTCCATGGCGTTGACGGGCGGCGGCGGCACCTCGCCGGAGTCGAGGGGCATGCAGGCCGACAGGCGGGCCGTGGTCAGCCGCGCGGCGGCCAGATCGCGGCGGTGGCCGTAGACGAGCGGGTAGTAGTCGTCGCCGTAGGTGCCGAAGGCCAGCCAGCCGGAGGCGAGGTCGAGCTGCTCCTGGGTGGCGTCCGGGTCGAGGCCCGCCGCGCACAGGGGGAGGTCGCAGCTCTCGAGCTTGTCCTCGTCCCAGACGCCCTCGTTGAGGAAGCCGATCCGCCGCGACCACTCCAGCAGGTGCCGCCGCGCGCCGTCGAGTGCGGGGCTGAGCTCCAGCGGGAACGGCATGCGGATGTCGGGGATGATCGACGGGCCGACCTTCCGGAACGGCACGTGCGTGTACGCGCGCAGTCTCCCGGCCCCCGCGCCGGCGAGCAGTGCGCCGACGTCGGCGGCGGACGTCCCGGGGCCGGACGGGGACTGCCAGGGGGCGGCGGACCGCGCGCCCTCGTTCATGTAGCGGCTGGAGCGCAGGTGCCATTCGTGGCCGCCGGACTGCCAGTCCTGCAGGCCCTTGGTGTACGCCCCGACGGCCGCGGTCTCGGCCGGGGTGAGCCCGTTCTCCAGGGCCACGGCGGGGACTTCGGTGAACGCGGTGTGCTCGAACTGGTGGAGCCGTGAGGTGAGGACGTCGCCCACGATGTCGGCGGCCTCCTGGGTGGTGCAGCCGAAGAAGGTCTCCAGGACGAGTACGCCGTTGCTGAGTTCGCCCTCGTCCTCGACCTCCCGCTGGTAGGAGAACAGGTCGTTGCGCAGGTGCACGGCGTCGGAGAAGGTCTCCATCAGCACCCTCAGCGGCCTGGTCCCGGCGACGGCGGCGGGCACTTCGGCGGTCGCGTACTCCACGAGCCCGGCGGACCAGGGAGCGCCGCCCACCTTGCGGCGCATCTCGATGTACTCGACGGGATTGGCGATCCGCCCCTCGTTGATGTTGGACAGTTCCCACATCGACTCGTTGAGGAGGTGTTCGGTGGCGAGGGCGAACCGGCGGCGCCAGCCGGCGGACATCGCCGGCACGGTGCGCGCCCACAGGTCGGCGAGGCCCGCCTCGACCGGGTTCTGCGGTTCGGGCACGGGAGCCGCCGGGTCGAGCGGCATGAACAGCGGCAGCCGGTCCAGGTGGGCCTTGCCGGCGGCGCGGTCCTGGGTGCGTTTGAACTTCTCCAGGAAGTGGTCGTCGAAGAAGAAGACCCACACGTACCAGTCGGTGATGAGCGAGAGGGCGGGCCCGTCGCAGTCGGGATGGGTGTAGGCGCAGAGCAGGCCGTAGTCGTGCGCGTCGAGGTCGGCCTGCTCCCATACCCCGCTGCCTTCCAGCATGCCCATGTCGCGCGCCCACCCGGTCGAATGGGCGCGGGCCTCGTCGACATGCGGGTTGAGCCGCGCGGGATGCGGCAGGTAGAAGTGCGGGAGTTCGAACGGCTGCGTCATGGCCGGGGGCTACCCGTGGCCCGGTGGCGGCATCCGCCGGCCGGGACGTGATCACACCATCGCGTGAACAGTGCCCGGTTCGGGAGTTCCCGGCCTATGTCCGGACCTGGATCAGCGCGTGGGTGCCGCCGGTGCGCCAGCGCTGCCCCTCCGCCGCGACCAGTGCCGCCTCGGTGCCGGCGGTCAGACCGGTGATCACGTCGGACTTCAGGGTGCGCAGGGCGGCGACCGGGCCCGGGAAGTAGGCCGTGGCCCCAGCGAACGGGGTGGTCGGGGGCCAGTACCGGTCGCCCACGAGGCGACGGTAGTTGAGGTCGCCCTTGACGACGGTGAGCGCGGCGGCGGCGAAGTCCGCGCGCAGGTCGTCCGGCATGTCCTCGTACGGCAGCGGCGCGCAGGAGAACGGGTGGGCGCGGAGGGTGAGCCGGCCGTCGGTGAGGGCGGCCCACAGGCCGCGGCCGTACTCGGCCGCCGTGCCCTCGGCACCGGTGAGCCGGCGCACCGCGTCCACGACGTCGGCGGTGGTGGCGTCGGAGACGTAGTACGGGTACGGCTTGACGTGCAGCACCGCCCGGGCGATCCGGCCGTGCGCCAGCAGGTGGGCGATGAGCAGCAGGTCCGGGACGAGTTCGCGGCCCGCGTTGTCGGCGACCAGGCACAGCGTGCCCGCGGGGGAGGCGCCGAGCAGGGACCACAGCCGTTCGCTGTCGTCGGCCACCAGGGCGGGTACGGCGGCCGTCTCCTCGGTTCCCCCGGCGGACAGCCGGAAACCGAGGTCGGCGCGGTTGCCCCACAGGGAGCCGTGCAGCAGGGCGCGGGCCCGTTCGTCCGCCGGGCGTGCGGCGAGGCCGTCGAGCGCGGCGAGTTCCTCGTCCGTGGCGGGCGAGTCGAGTTCGGCGAGCTTGGCGGGGCGGAACGGGTCGATGCCCTGCCAGGGACCGGGGGCGAAGTAGCCCACCGCGTGCAGCAGTCGGCGGTAGAACCAGCTCTCGGACCACAGCCACGGCACGTCGTACCAGGAGCGGCCGGCGTAGGTGTCCATCCCCCAGGTCTCCCAGTGCCGCCGGTCGTGCGCGTCGGCGGGGAGGGGGTCGATCGTGCCCCCGGCGCAGTCGGCGAGCAGGGCGTCGAGCGCGCGGTGCTGCTCGGGCCCGTACGGGAAGGCCTCGCGCACCTGCCGGATGATCGCGGGGTGGCGCTCGGCCAGCACGCTGTGCGGGAAGGTGCCGGGCTGGTCGGCGACGATCACGGGCGGGGTGGGGTGGTCGGACATGCGGCTCACCGTAACGCGCGCCGGTCGTCGCGCGCCGCGGGTCACACCGGCGCGATCTCGCGCTCCAGCCGTGCGGCCAGGCTGAGGTAGCGGGCGCGCCGGGTGACGGGGACCAGGCCCCGGATGAGGATCTGCCACATCTCGGCCGTACGGCGGGGCTGCCGGGCGACGGATTCACGGGAGTGGCCGACGACGCGGGTGCCGACGAAGAAGCAGACCAGGGAGTGCGCCACGACGTCGATGTCGACGTCCGGGTGGACGTCGGACTCCTTGACGGCGCCGAGGAGCCGGGCCGTGACGATGTCCAGCCACTCGGTGAAGGGATGGCTCAGCGGGGGGCGCGGGCGGGTGCCGCCGGTGGCGAGCCGCAGTCCGGCCCGCAGGACGGGGTCCTCGGCCGACATCCTGGCTATGCAGAAGGTGAGGCGCATCAGCGCCTCCAGGGAGGTGTGCCCCCGCAGCTCGGTGTCCCGGGCCAGCCGGCGGCTGGTCGCGGACTGGAGTTCCAGGATGGCGTGGGCGAGGTCCTCCTTCGCGGCGAAGTGGAAGTAGAGGGCCCCCTTGGTGACCTGGGCGTGCTCGACGATGTCGCTGAGACTGGTCGATTCGTAGCCCTGCCGGTCGAACAGCTCGGCGGCGGCCGTGATGATCGTCGCGCGGGTCTGCTCGGCGCGTACCTGCCTCGCCATCGCCTGAACTCCTGAGCCGGAAAGGAACGGGTCATGCTGTTTGTTTTCACGCCGGGTACACGATAGCTCACACTGTGATGACTCCCATCACTCGGCTATCCCACCGGACTTGGGTACATCGGGCAAAGCAAACGCGCTCTCCGAAAGAAAACAGCGCGTCCGGTATCTAAGTGTGTCAGGTGCGGGGGCAAAAGAGAACGGCGGGCCGGCCGGTGCCCCATCCGCACCGGCCGGCCCGCCCTTTTCGGGGGTGGATCAGAAGGTCAGCCGCCAGCCGTTGAGCCGGCCGGTGTCGTAGGACGCCGTGTCCTGGACCCGCAGCTTCCAGGTGCCGTCGGCGGTCTCGGCGGAGGCGTTCACGGTGTAGGTGGTGTTGACGTCGTCCGCGGAGTCCGAACCGTCGGCGGACTTCAGGCGGTACACCGAACCGTCCGGCGCCACCAGGTCGATCACCAGGTCACCGCGGTAGGTGTGGGTGATGTCCACGCCGACCTGGAGGGTCGAGGGCGCGTAACCGCCGCGGCCGCTGACGCCGATCGGCGACTCGACCGCCGAGCCGTTGTCCGGGATGGACATCGCGGTGGTGCTGGAGTACGTGGCGCCCGTGGACGTACCGCCCTTGACCGCCTGGACCGTCTTGGCGGCGTCCGCCAGGCCCGCGCCGCAGCCGCCGGAGCAGGTGCCGGGCAGCGCACGGGCGTTGGACTTGACCGCCGACTCGATCTGGGCCGGGGTGAGGGCGGGGTTGGCCGACTTCATCAGCGCGGCGAGGCCCGCGATGTGCGGGGTGGCCATGCTGGTGCCCTGGTAGTAGGCGTAGTTCTCGGTCGACGGGGTGCGGGTGCCGGAGTTCAGCGTGGACAGGATGCCGTTGGCCGCGGTCGCGGTCTCACCGCCGGGCGCGGCGATGTCCACGATCGTGCCGTAGTTGGAGTAGGAGGCGCGGTTGCCGGAGCGGTCGGTGGCGGCGACGGTGATGACGTTTCCGCAGTTCGCCGGGGAGGAGTTGGCGGCGTTCTGGTTCTCGTTGCCGGCCGCGACGACCACCGTGGTGCCCCGGCTGACGGCGCCGTTGATGGCGCTCTGGGTGGCGGTGGAGCAGGCGCCGCCCCCGCCGAGGCTCATGTTGATGACCTTGGCGACGTTGGCGTTGGCGGGCACACCGGAGACGGTGCCGCCGGACGCCCAGGTGATGGCGTCGATGATGTCGGAGTCGTAGCCGCCGCACTTGCCGAGCACCCGCACCGGGGAGATCTTCGCGCCGTACGCGACGCCGGCGACGCCCTTGCCGTTGTTGGTGGCCGCGGCGATGGTGCCGGCCACGTGGGTGCCGTGCCAGGAGGAGGAGCCGCCGGTGGTCTGGCCGCACTCGCCGGCCGCGTACCAGTCGCCCGGGTCGGCCGGGTTGCTGTCGCGGCCGTTGCCGTCGACGGAGACGGCGGTGTCGGAGATGAAGTCGTAGCCGCCGACGATGTTCGCGGCGAGGTCGGAGTGGGTGACGTATCCGGTGTCGATGACGGCGACGGTGACGCCGCTGCCGGTGGCGAGGTCCCAGGCGCCCGGCACGCGCATGCCGGCGGTGGTCTCGAACAGGTCCCACTGCTTGGCGTACTCGGTGTCGTTCGGGGTGGCCAGCGGCTTGTTGAGGCGGTCCGGCACGACGTAGGCGACCTGCGGGTCGGCCCGGTACTCGGCGACGACGTCGGCGACGTCCGCCGTGGTGGGTCCGGTGCCCAGGTCGACGAGGGCGGCGCCGGTGCCGAGGCGGCGCCGGAAGTCGACGTCCTCCCCGGCCTTCTCGCCCTTGGTGGCGGCGTCCGCGGCGGCGGCCTTGTCGGACGTGGCCTCGGCGGCACCGGACTTGTAGCCGACGATGAGCCGTTCGGCCGGGGTGCCCGGGGCGGCCTCGGTGCGGGCGGCGGGCGTCCCGGAAGGGACGTCCTGGGCGACGGCGGCCTGGGCGGACGCGGCCGTCAGCAGGGCGGCGGAGAGCGCGGCGACGGATATCAGCTTCCGTCTCGGGGAGGAGCCGCGGGGAGAGCTCGATGAGGTGCGCAAGGGGGTGCCTTTCGTGCCGGGACTCCGGGCAGCGCGGAGCGTGGGGAGGGAAGATCGATTCGCTTCGTCCTCGAAGCGGCGTGGGGTGAATCGACGTGCGGCGAATCGGCCGGCCGGGCCCGAGCAGCGGCCCGTCCGGGGTTACCGGCGGGTCGACTGCGGTCGAACGATAGGCAGCGCGCAGGCTTCCCGGATACGGGGGAAACCCTCGATCCGCCCGGGGAACCACCCTCGCCGTAAGGCGGTTGACCAGGAACGGACCGCTATGCCCGCATCGCCGCGGAGGTGAACCCGCCGGGCGTCCGCCCCGTACCGCGCGGAAGGAGTTCCCCGCGTTCCCCGCCCTCCGGAGGAGGCGGCCCGAACGCCCCGGACGACCGCACACCGGTACGTTCCGCGGGTACCCGACGGAGCCCGGCCACGCCCCGCGCCGTCGCGCGCGCCACCGCGGTCGCCGCCGTCCCGGTGCTCACCGGTGGTGCCGCGCCGGCGCTGAACGGCGGTTGCCCGAAAGGGAGTCGGGGCGGCTCCGTACCGTCCGTTCGGTTCGGCGGCGCGAAGCGGCCGCCCCGTACTCACGGTTCATCACAATGCGGCAGCATCGCCTCACTTCACGTGGCTGTTCACTTGACGACCGGTGGTCCCACAGGGTTGGCTCCGGGCCAACGATGGTCACCCGTTCGGCGCACGCCCCGTGGTTCCGTCGGTGCTCTCCCCCTGCTCTTGCTCGGCCGTACAGCGAGGTCCGCACTCCTCATGAACACTCGTCCCCCGTTCCGCCGCCTCCCGAGACACCGTCTGGTGGTGCTGGCGGCCGCGGTCGGTCTGCTGGCGACCGGCTGTTCCGCCTTCGGTTCGGCCGACGACTCCCCGGACTCCGACGGCGCGGGCGCCTCCGGCGCCGGAGGGATCAGGGTCGCGATGGTCACCCACGGCAGCGAGGGCGACGCGTTCTGGGACCGGGTGAAGCGGGGCGCCGAGGCGGCGGCCGCCAAGGACGGCATCGAGCTGACGTACGTGAGCGACCCGGACCCGGCGGGGCAGGCCGAGCTGGTCCGCGAGGCGGTCCGCGACGGTGTCGACGGCATCGCGCTGACGCTGGCCAAGCCGGCAGCCATGAAGGGCCCGGTCAACGAGGCGCGGGCCGCGGACATCCCCGTGGTCGGGCTCAACTCCGGTATCGACTCCTGGAAGTCGGCGGGACTGCTGGAGTTCTTCGGCCAGGACGAGGGCGTGGCGGGCCGGGCCGTCGGCGACAAGCTGGACGAGCTGAAGGCCGAGCACGCCCTGTGCGTCGTCCACGAGCGTGGCAACGTTGCCCTGGAGGCCCGCTGCGCCGGCGTGAAGAAGACGTTCGGCGGGATCACCGAGAACCTCTACGTGGACGGCACCGACATGCGCGCCGTCTCCGGCATCATCGCCGCCCGGCTGCGGCAGGACCCGACCATCGACGAGGTCGTCACCAACGGGGCGGACTTCGCGCTCACCGCGGTCGAGGCCGCCGCGGAGGCGGACAGCGACGCCGACGTCGCCACCTTCGACCTCAACGACGACCTGGTGGACGCCGTGCGCGGCGGCAACGTCCAGTTCGCCGTCGACCAGCAGCCCTATCTGCAGGGCTACCTCGCCGTCGACGCGCTGTGGCTGTACCGGACCAACGGCAACATCAGCGGCGGCGGGGTGGCGCCCGTGCTCACCGGGCCCGCGTTCGTCACGAAGGCCAACGCGGACTCGGTCGCCGGGTTCGCCGCCGACGGAACCCGCTGACGGGCCGGCCCGTGCGTACTCCTCCCACCATCCGACCGCTCTAGGACCACGATGTCTCCACGGACAGGTGCCCGGCGCCGTCTCGGCTCCATACGTCTCTCGCTGTTCCTCCTCGCCCTGGTGCCCAGCGTCACCCTCGCCGGTATGTGGGGACTGACGACGATCCAGATGTTCTCCGAGGGCCTGCAACTGCGGTCCCAGACGGAACTGAGCCGGTCCACCGGCGCGATGGGCACGCACGCCACGCTCGCGCTGCAGCAGGAGCGGAGGCTGACCGCCGCCTGGCTGGCCGAGCCGGACGGCTCCCGGACCGCCCTCGAGGCCCAGCGCAGGAGGACCGACCATGCGGTGGCGAAGCTGGTCGGTCAGGCGGACGCGATCGCCGAGGCGCCGGCGCGCGTCTCGGACCGGCTGTACGGGGTGCTCGGCTCCGTGGGCAGCCTGGAGTACTACCGGGACCAGATCGACAACCCCAGCGACATCACCGCCGAGCAGGCGCTCGACCAGTACACCTCGATCAACGACGACCAGATCCACGCCTTCCAGGAACTCTCCCAGGTCGACGACGGGGACCTGACCTCGCAGGCCGGACCGCTGGTCGCGCTGGAGCACGCGGCGGAGCTGGTCTCCCGGGAGAACGCGCTGCTCACCCTCGGCTGGCCCTCGGGACGCCTGGACACGCAGCGCTGGAGCGAGTTCGCGGAACTGGTGCACACCCGCCGCTGGCTGGTCGAGGACCAGATCGTGCCCTCCCTGCGCGGTGAGGTCAAAACACAGACCGAGCGGATCCTGCAGAGTACCGAGTGGCGTGCCCTTCAGGCGGTCGAGGACCAGGTGCTCGCGACCGCGCCCACGGGCGAGAAGCGCAGCGTCGACCTGCCGGACCTGAAGGAACAGTGGGACGAGGCCATGAGCCGGGTCGTCCCGCAGTACGCCACCATGATCCGGGAGCAGACCGACGCGCTGCTCACCCGCAGCGCCGACGAGGCCCGGGGCCTGCTGATCACGGCCGCCTCCCTGAGCGCCGGCGGACTGCTCGCGCTGCTGCTGTGCGTCGGCCTGTCCTGGCGCATCACCCGCTCGCTGTCCCGCCGGCTGCGCGGTCTGCGGGTGGCCACCCTCGGCCTGGCCGAGGAACGGCTGCCCGATGTGGTGGCCCGGCTGGAGCGGGGCGAGAAGGTCGACGCGGAGTCGGCGACGACCCCACTGGACTACGGACACGACGAACTGGGCCAGGTGGCACAGGCGTTCAACACCGCGCAGCGCACGGCCGTGCACACCGCGGTCGAACTCGCCGACACCCGGCGCGGTTTCCAGAAGGTCATCCTCGGTATCGCGCGGCAGAGCCAGAACCTGGTCAACCTCCAGCTCAGCAAGCTCGACGCGCTGGAGCGCCGGCACACCGACCCCGAGGTCCTCAAGGGCCTGTACGAACTGGACTCCACGGCCAGCCAGTTGCGGCGCTACGAGGAGAACCTGGTCATCGTCAGCGGTGAGCGTCCCGGCCGTACCTGGAGCGAGCCGGTCGCGCTGATCGACATCGTGCGCAGTGCCGTCGGTGAGGTCGCCGAGTACCAGCGGGTGGAGGTGCTCACCGAGGAGGAGGTGTCGCTCGCCCCGCCCGCGGTGGCCGACGTCATCCATCTGCTGGCCGAGCTGATCGACAACGCGACGGTGTACTCGCCGGCGCCGAGCCCTGTCGGGGTGCGGGCGGCGATGGTGGCCAAGGGCCTGGCCGTCGAGATCGAGGACCGGGGCCTCGGCATGTCGGAGGACGACTACGCCTCCCTGAACGCCCAGTTGGCCAAGGCGCCGCAGTTCGACGTGGTGGCGCTCGCCGACGACCTCCGGCTCGGCATGTTCGTGATCTCCCAGCTCGCGCACCGGCACGGCATCTCCGTGACCCTGCGTCCCTCGCCGTACGGCGGGACGACGGCGATCGTGCTGATCCCGCACGAGGTCGTGGTGCGGGACGTGCCGTCCGACGGTGACCGGCGGGAAACGCGCACCGGGGCCGCGGCGGACCGGGCCGACGGCAGGCGCGAGGAGACCGTGACCGCCGGCGTGGCACAGGCCGCGGCGCCCCGGTCGGCGACCCCCGTCCGGGCCGCCCCCGCACCGGCCGCACCGGCCGCGCCGGTGCCCGCGCCCCGCCGGGACGGGCTCACCCCGCTCCCCCGCCGGGTGCCGCAGACCAGCCTGGCCGCCGAACTCCGCGAGGAGTCCGTCCCGGACGCCGAGGACGACTCCGGCGACTTCACCGCGGAACACGCCGCCTCCTCCCTCGCCGGCTTCCAGCGCGGCACGTCCCAGGCACGGGACGACGACACCGACGAGGCCGGGCCGCCGGACGACGCGGACGGGACGGCCGCACCGGTGCACGTTCCCGCCGAGCTCCCGGCTCCGCCCGACGAGCTCCCGACTTCGCCCGCCGACCGCTGACCGCTGACCGCCGACCGCTTACAAAGGAACACCGTCATGACACGCCCCGTACCCGCCACCCACGCCCAGCTGGACCAGCTGCTGACCGGACTCGTCGAACGGGTCGCCGACGTGAACCAGGCCGTGGTGCTCTCCGAGGACGGGCTGGTGGTGAGCAAGTCCACCGGCTTCCTGCGGGACGACGCGGAACGCCTGGCGGCGACCGCCTCCGGTCTGATGAGCCTCAGCAAGGGCGTCAGCATGGACTTCCGCGGCGGTCCGGTGCGCCAGGCCCTCATCGAGATGGCGCACAGCTACCTGATCCTCACCTCGGCCGGTCCCGGCGCCCACCTGGTGGTGCTGACCGGTCCGGGCGCGGACGTCGGCGTGGTGGCGTACCAGATGAACATGCTGGTGAAGAAGATCGGCGAGCACCTCAGCGCGGCCCCGCGGGACATCGCGGGGCCGGCCGTCGACCCCGGCGCGTGAGGTGGGCGGGAGCGACTCGGCGGGCCGGCTCGTACGGCCGTTCACCCTGACCGGTGGCCGGACCCGGCCCAGCCGCGCCGACTTCACGCTCATCACGACGGTGACGGCGGCGGATCCGCAGCCCGAGGGGGCGGCCCGGCCGCAGCCCGAGCACTCCCGGATCCTGCGGCTGTGCGCCGAGCCGATGGCGGTCGCCGAGCTCGCCGCGCGTCTCGACCTCCCCATGAGCGTGGTCGTCATCATGCTGTGCGACCTGCTGGAGGCGGGCCGGATCACCGTCCGCCCGCCGCACCCCGTCGACCGCACCACCGTGGACCTGGATCTGCTGCAGAAAGTGAGGGAGGGCCTTGGCCGGCTCTGACACCACCGCTCGGGCGTCCGCCGGGCGTCCGGCACCCGACACGGTCAAGATCCTGATCGCCGGCGGCTTCGGCGTGGGCAAGACGACCATGGTCGGCTCGGTCAGCGAGATCGCCCCGCTGCGCACCGAGGAGCCGCTGACCATGGCGGGCCTGGACGTCGACGACCTGAACGGCGTCGAGGAGAAACGTGCCACCACGGTCGCCCTGGACTTCGGCCGGATCTCCGTCTCGGACGACCTCGTGCTGTACCTCTTCGGCACGCCGGGGCAGCAGCGGTTCTGGTTCATGTGGAACGACCTGGCCGTCGGTGCCCTGGGCGCGGTGGTCCTGGTGGACGTGCGCAGGCCCAGGACCAGTTTCGCCGCGATCGACTTCTTCGAGCGCCGGGGCATCCCGTTCGTGATCGCCGTCAACGGCTTCCACGGGGAGCACCCGTACCCGGTCGAGGACATCCGGGAGGCACTGGCGCTGCCGGACGGCGTGCCGGTGCTGCTGTGCGACGCGCGGGAGCGGGAGTCGTGCCGGGACGTGCTGATCGCGCTGATCGACCGGCTGATCGCGCAGGCGGCCCCGGCGCGGTGAACGGCCCGCGGGGTGCGGCCCGTCGGCCGCACCCCGGGCGGGATCAGTCCAGGCCGGCCGACTTCAGCCAGGCCTTCGCCACGTCCAGCGGGTCCTTCTTCTCCAGCTGCACCTGGGCGTCCAGGTCGAGGAGGGTCTCGGTGTCCAGTTTCGCGGAGACCGCGTTCAGCGCCTCCACGCCCTCCTGCGGCAGCCCCTCCTTGCTGACCAGCGGGGTGACGTTGGCGAAGCCGAAGAGGTTCTCGGGGTCCTTCAGGACGACGAACTTCTCCTTGACGATGGTCGGGTCCGTGGTGAAGACGTCCGCGGCCTGGACCTCGTTCTGGGCGAGGGCCGCCTGGGTGAGCGGGCCGCCCGCGTCGAGCGCCTTGAACGACTTGAACTTCAGGCCGTAGACGGTCTCCAGGCCCTTCAGCCCCTGCTGCCGGGTCTGGAACTCGGGCGAACCGCCGATCACCATCTCCGGCGCGACGTCCTTGAGGTCGGCGAGGGTCGACTCCGCGGTGAGGCCGTACTTCTTCGCCGTCTCGGCGTTGACGCTGACCGAGTCCTTGTCCTCGGCGGGCGACGGCTCCAGCAGCGTCAGCGACTTGTCCAGCTTGGCCTTGGCGGCCTCGTTCACGGCGTCCGCCGACTGCTGTTCGGCCCCGGGGTCGAGGTAGGCGAGCAGGGAGCCGTTGTACTCCGGCAGGACGGTGATGGAGCCGTTCTTCATCAGGCCGTACGTCGTCTCACGGCTGCCGATGTTGTGCTTGTAGTCGACCTTGAGGCCGGCGGCGCGGAGCGCCTCGCCGTAGATGTCGGCGAGCAGGGTGGACTCGGCGAAGTTGTTCGAGCCGACGACGACGGTGCCGGCCTCGGCCTTCTCGCCCTCGAGGGGGTTGTCGGAGGTGCCCTCGGAGGAGGAACAGCCCGCGAGCAGCGCCGCCGCGGCGGCGAGCGCGACGGCCGCCGCGCCGGTGTGCCTCGTCCTGGACCTGCTGCTCTTCGCGGTGAAAGTCATTCGCCGATCCAATCCAGCCGTTCACGGTGAGTCAAGAACGTCCGGGTCACGTTTGTCGCACATCTGATCGAACGTCAGCGCCTGCGCACGCCAGGTGACACCGCCAGTCGTCCCGCCGCCCAGAACACCGCGAGGGTGAGCAGCGCGAGGACGGCCACCAGGGTGGCGCCGCCGACCACCTTCTCGTAGTCGCGCTGGTAGAGCCCGTCGATGATGTACCGGCCGAGTCCGCCGAGACTGACGTACGCGGCGATGGTGGCCGTCGACACGATCTGGATGGCCGCGGAGCGCAGGCCGCTGAGGATCAGCGGGAGCGCCACGGGCACCTCGACCCGGAAGAGGATCCGCGACTCGTGCATGCCCATGCCCCTGGCGGCGTCCACGGGGGCGGGGTCGACGGAGCGGACCGCCTCGTAGGTGGTCACCAGGATCGGCGGCACGGCCAGCACGACCAACGGGATCATCACGGGCAGCAGACCGAAGCCGATCAGCAGCACGGCGAGGACCAGCAGGCCGAAACTGGGCAGGGCGCGGGCGGCGTTGGCGATGAAGGCGAGCGCGTTGCCGCCGCGCCCGGTGTGGCCGGTCAGCAGGCCGACGGGCAGCCCGATCGCGGCGGCGACGGCGAGGGCCAGCAGGGAGTACTGGAGGTGTTCCCAGAAGCGCTGCGGGATGCCGTCGTAGCCGTGCCAGTGGGCGCTGTCGCTGAAGAAGGCGTTGACGAAGTCGAGGACGTTCACCGGACCGCGCCCTCCGGGGTGATCTCCGCCCGCCGCACGGCGGACTTCGGGCGGACGCCGCCGCGCGGCATCCACGGGGTCAGCAGCACCCGCAGCGCGACCAGCAGGGCGTCGCAGAGGATCGCCAGGGCGGCCATCGTGACCACGGCGTTCACCGCGAGTTCGGGCCGATCGTACTTCTGCGCGGCCGCGAGCAGGTTGCCGAGGGCGCCCTGGTTGCCGATCAGCGCGCCGACGCTGACCAGGGAGATGCTGGACGCGGTGGCGACCCGGAGCCCGGCGATGACGGCGGGCGCGGCGATGGGCAACTGCACCTGGAGGTAACGGCGTACGGGGCCGAAGCCCATGGCGGTGGCCGCGGCGAGGGTCTCGTCCGGCACCGAGCGCACGCCGTCGACGATGGCCGGAACCAGCACCACGAGGCTGTACAGGGCCAGCGGGATCATCACGGTGAGTTCGGTCTGGCCGGTGTAGTCGATGAGGACGACGAAGAACGCCAGGGAGGGGATGGCGTACAGCACGGTCGTCAGGCCGAGCACGGGCGGGTACAGCCAGCGGAAGCGCCCGCACAGCTGCGCGATCGGCAGCGCGAGGAGCAGCCCGGCGGCCACCGGGAGCAGGGCCTCCCTCATGTGCAGGCCGATCAGCCCGGCCCAGCTGTGCTGGAGGTCGCTGGGGACGTCGAAGAAGCCGGTCATCCCGCGACCTTCTCCTCGTCGGCGCGGCCGGCCGTGTGGGCGGCGCGGATGGCCTCGCCGATGGTCTGCTGGGAGACGACACCGGTCACCCGGCCGTCGCCGTCCACCGCGACCGCCCAGCCGACGGGCGAGAGCACGGCGCAGTCGAGCGCGACCCGCAGGGAGTCGACACCGGGCACGAACGGCCGTCCGTACGGCAGCAGTTGCCCGGTCCGGAGGTCACCGGCGGCCAACTCCTCGCGTGCGGCCCAGCCGAGCGGGCGGCCGTCGGCGTCGGTGACGAGGAGGTGGGGTGCCTTGGTGGCGGCGATCCGTCCGGCGGTGGCGTCGGCCGGGATCACGGCGTCGGTGGTCGGCTCCAGTGCGGCGGAGGGGAAGAAGGACAGCCGCCGGATGCCGCGGTCGGCGCCGAGGAAGTCCTCGACGAAGCCGTCCGCGGGGCTCGACAGCAGCTCGGCGGGCGGCGCGTACTGGGCGAGCCGGCCGCCCTCGCGCAGTACGGCGACCATGGTGCCCAGTGTGATCGCCTCGTCGATGTCGTGGGTGACGAAGACGATGGTCTTGCCCAGCTCGTCCTGGATGCGCAGGAGTTCGTCCTGCAGTCCCTTGCGCACCACGGGGTCGACGGCGGAGAACGGCTCGTCCATCAGCAGCACCGGCGGGTCCGCGGCGAGCGCCCGCGCCACGCCGACGCGCTGCTGCTGCCCGCCGGAGAGCTGGTAGGGGTACCGCTTGGCCAGCGAGGGGTCCAGACCCACCCGCTCCATCAGCTCCGCCGCCCGCTCCCGGGCCCGCTGCCTGCCCCAGCCGAGCAGGCGGGGCACGGTGGCGATGTTGTCGACGATCGTGCGGTGCTGGAAGAGCCCGGCGTTCTGGATGACGTACCCCATGGACCGGCGCAGAGTGGTGACCGGCTGCCGCTGAACGTCCTCGCCGTCGATCAGGATCGTTCCCTCGGTGGGTTCGACCATCCGGTTGATCATGCGGAGGGTGGTCGTCTTGCCGCACCCCGAGGGCCCGACGAGGACGGTGATCGAGCGGTCGGGGATCTCCAGCGACAGCCGGTCGACCGCCACCGTGCCGTCCGGGTACCGCTTCGTGACTGAATCGATCCGTATCAAGACGCGGAATACCCTTCCGGTGGGCGGACGGTTCTGGCCAGAGCCTGACGCCGGTCGAGTCTAGACGCCGCCCCTGACAAGCGCCTCGAAGCACCGGACGCCCGTGTCGCCACCGGGACGGGCGTCGGGGCGCGTTCGGGAAGCGCCGTGGGTCAGCGCTTGACCTCCTTGATCTTCAGCATGCGCATGATGACCTTGTCGAGCTCACCCACCTCGGTATTCGCCGATACGAGCGGGTCATCCCGATGTCCACTGAGCTGTCCCTCTTCCGGCGACAGCCGGGCACCGTCCGGGGCGTCATCGCCCCAGCCACGGTCCTCGACATGATCGGACGCCGCCGCGAAGAGATCGCCGAGACGAACCCGGCCTTCGCGGGCACCAGGTTCACTCTCCACGACTTCCGCCGGCTCTTCGCCGAGGACGTCGTCAAGCACTGCCAGGAGTTCCTCGACCACCGCCGAGCCCTGCGTCCCGAGGGCGAGTACACCGACGTCACACCCGGGTAACGGACGGAGTTCGAGAGCACTTCGACAAGCGCAAGGCCGAACTCGGCAACCGCGCCCGCCTCTGCGGATCACCCTGCCGGCACGAGCGCGCCTGCATCCGATGCCCCATGCTCCAGGTCAGTACAAAGATGTTGCCCAGGCTCGCCGAGCTGAAGAAGGATCTCCCACTGAGACGCAAGAGGGCCCACGAGGAGCAATGGTCCGGCGAAATCGAAGGAATCGACATGCCACCCGCCTTCCTCCGGACCAAGCAGGCAGATGCCGCACGACTCACCCGCCGTGTCCCCGTGGACCTGGGAATCACACGGCCACGTAACCAGGAAAACGTACCGAACCGCCCTGCTGTCCCCAGACAGGTATGTGTACACAACGATGAGGGAGGACTGTATGGAGCCATCTGAACTCCGCCGAGCAGTTGAGGCAGCACGGGCGACCGCTTCGGAGCTGGGCCTTCAGGTCGACGATGTGGTCGTCATCCACAACTCGGACCGCGTCGCGCTGCGCCTGGTCCCTTGCGATGTTCTGGCTCGGGTCGCACCTTCGGGGCATCTGGCCGATTCCGCGTTCGAAGTAGAGGCTGCTCGCCGTCTCGCCGACGTCGACGCTCCGATGGCCGAGCTCGACCCTCGTGTCGACCCCCGGGTCTATTCGCGTGATGCCTTCGTCATCTCGCTCTGGACCTACTACGAACCCGTGGGATCAGAGATCGCGCCGGCCGACTACGCGGACACGTTCATGCGGCACCACGCCGCCCTGCGGCAGATCGATCTGGACGCACCGCATCTCACCGATCGAGTCGCCATGGCACTGAGAGAGGTGAACGACCGGGACCGGTCCCCCGAACTGTCCGATTCCGACCGGGAACTCCTCAGCGACACTCTCACCGGTCTGAGCGCCGCGATCAGCGTCGGCAAAGCCGATGACCAGCTGTTGCACGGCGAGCCGCATCCGGGCAACCTCCTGAACACAAGGAGGGGGCCGCTCTTCGTGGACCTCGCCACGTGCTGCCGTGGACCGATCGAGTTCGACCTCGCCCACGCACCCGAAGAAGTGGCAAAGCACTACGCGGGGGCCGACCACGACCTGATCCACCGATGCCGCGCCCTGAACTGGGCGATGTTCTCCGCCTGGCGCTGGCGCCGAGACGACCAGATGCCCGACCGGGACCACTGGAGAGTCGAAGGGCTCGACCGAGTTCGTGCCGCACTCGATCGTTGCGGACTGGACTGAACCGGAGACAGAGGGGCTGTCGGGCCGGCCCCGATCCGCTGCACCGCGTACGGCATCCCGAAACCAGGAGTCGTCACGGACCCGGCCACGATGCACAGTTATTTGACCGACCGTTCCAGATACATCTATGGTCTTCGACGTGGCCAGGACCAAGGAATTCGATCCGGACGCCGCGCTGCAGTCGGCCCTTGAGCTGTTCTGGCGGCGCGGCTACGAAGCGACGTCGATAACGGACCTCGTCGAGCACCTCGGCATCGGCCGCGCCAGCATCTACGCGACCTTCGGCAGCAAGCACGAGCTGTATCTGAAGGCCTTGGACCGGTACTCCGAGACGCGCGACCCGGCTCTCCTCTCCGAGTTGTCCCAGCCGGGCCCCGCACTGCCTGCGGTGCGGGCGGTGGTGCGTCGCTTCGCCGCAGAGGCCGCCTCCCCGGAAGGCCGGCTGAACGGCTGTTTCGTCACCAACACGGCAGCCGAACTGGCTCCGCACGACCCTGCGGCGGCCCGACGGGTCGAAATCAGCTGGGAGCACGTCGAGACCCTGCTGCACTCCGCGCTCGTACGGGCCCGGGCTCAGGGCGAGCTGCCCGAGGGCCGCGATCCGCACGCGCTGGCCCGCATGCTGCTCGTCCTGCTGCAGGGGGTACGGATCGTCGGCAAGGCGTCGAACGATCCCGCCCGGGTGCGGGACGCGGCTGAACAGGCCCTGGCCCTGCTGGACTGACTCACACCCGCCAAAACCACCGGGCCCCTTCCGCATGCCCAAATAATGAACCGATCGGTCAAATATCAGGAGGCCAGCATGACCGCCACGGGCGCTGCCCGCGTCGCCACTGCGCAGCAGCGGTACGCCTTCGTCCTCCTCGGTAGCGTCCAGACCACGCTGATCTTCACGCTCGCTGCGCTCGCCATACCGCTTCCCCTCATCGGGCGCGAATTAGACCTGCACCGCGCCGACTTGATCCTGCTCAGCGCCGCCTACGGACTGACCTTCGCCGGACTGCTGCTCTTCGGCGGACGCCTCGCGGACCGCTATGGCGGGCGGCGTGCCCTCACCTCAGGCCTGGTCCTCTTCGCCGCCGCCTCGGCCGCCGCCCCACTCGCCTCCGGCATGGGGACACTGCTCGCAGCGCGCTTCGCGCAGGGCGCGGGGGCAGCTCTGATCGCGCCCGCCGCCATGGCCTTGCTGCGAGCCGTCTTCCCCTCCCCACCCGCGTACGGCAGGGCGATGGCCACCTGGGGCGGGCTCTCGGTACTCGGCGCGACCGCGGGCAATCTGCTCTCCGGCGTCATCTCAGCTCTGCTGTCCTGGCGTTGGACTTTCGCGATACCACTCGTGGTGACCCTCGCAGCCCTCCCCCTCACTTTCCGGCTGCTGCCGGACATCACTCCGAGCCGGGGCAGGGCTCTCGACCTGCCGGGCGCCCTGCTCGCCACCGCCGGGATCACCCTCGCCAGTTACGGACTCGTCGTCACCGACACCCTCCCCTGGTCGTCGGCCGGCGTGCTCGTGCCGCTGCTCTGCGGGGCCGCGCTGCTGGCCGCCTTCTGGTATGCCGAGCGCCGCGCCCGCGACCCGCTGCTGCCGCCCCGCTTCCTGCTCGGCCGGCGGCGGGTCCTCGCTCTCACTGCCATCGCACTGAGCGCTTGCGGGACCGCGCTGACCTTCGTGGTCCTCTCGCTCCACCTCCAGCAGGCGCGCGACTGGTCACAGCTGCAGACCTCGGCGGCGTTCGTACCGTTCGCTGTCGCGCTGATCGCCTCGGGCCGGGTGGCAGGGCCGCTCATCGGCCGGTACGGGGCCCGAACCGTCACAGCGGCCGGGCTCTGCACAGGCGCGGGCGGGCTCGCCCTCCTCGCGCTCACCGGGATCGACGCACACGTCTCATACGGGTACGGACTGCTGCCGGGCCTCGTGCTGCTGCCGACCGGCACGGCGGCCTCCTTCGCGGGAGCCGCCGTGCTCGCCACCGAAGACGTGCCGCAGCAGCAGACCGGGCTCGCGGGCGGCGTGCTGAACACCGCGATGGAATTCGGCCCGACCGTCCTGTTCGCGATCCTGCTCACGCTCGGCAGCGACGCATGGTCGCTCGCCGTGGCGGGGGCTGGCCTGGCCCTCCTGACCCTCCTGACCCACCGCACCAAGTAATCCATCACTCAAGGGAGCCACCGAAATGAACCGCTTCACCGGCAGGACCGTCCTCGTCACCGGCGCGGGCTCCGGCCTCGGCCGCGCGATCGCGCTCGCCTTCGCCGCCGAGGGCGCGTCCGTGGTCGCCGCGGGACGCACCGCGGCCTCCCTGGACGAGACGGTCGGTCTCATCGAGGCCACCGGCGGCACGGCCGCCGCCGTCACCGCCGATGTCACCGACTCCGACCAGCTCCAGAACCTCGTACGTGAGAGCGTCACCCGCTTCGGCGGACTGGACATCGCGGTCAACAACGCCGGAATACTCCGCGGCACCGTACCCGTCGGCGAGGTGAGCGAGGAGGACTGGGACGCGGTGCTGCGAACCAATGTCACCGGCGTCTGGCTGGCCATGAAGCACGAGATCGCGCACATGAGGGAGAACGGTGGCGGCGCCATCGTCAACATCTCCTCCAACCTGGGCGCACACCTGCGGATCCCGAACACCGCCGCCTACATCACGTCCAAGGCGGCGGTCTCCGCGCTGACCCGCGCCGCCGCTCTCGACCACATCCACCAGGGCATCCGCATCAACGCCGTCAGCCCCGGCGCCTCCGCCGCCCCCATGTCGCTGCGGCCCGGTGAGACCGAGGCCGACCGCGCCGAGCGAGTGAAGACAGAAAACCCGCTCGGCCGGGTCGCGGAAGCCGAAGAAGTGGCGGCCGCGGTGCTCTACCTCGCCTCGCCCGCGGCCGGCGCGGCGGTCGGCGCCGACCTGGTCCTCGACAGTGGGTCCTCGGCCTGACGGTTCGTAGGCTTCGGCGGCACCCTTCCCCAGCGAGGAACTCCGCCACGACGGGCTGGAACGCGAGCCGCATCCCCACCAGAGCGGCCGTACCGCGGTGCGGCCGGCGAGAACACCGACGACGGACGGTCTGGTGGCTTGCCGCCTCCACGACCGGGACGGTGAGCACCGGATCGTGGTCGTACGGCGGAGGCCCGCTCGGCGCTTCCGGTACCGACGCGCGCGTCGGTACCGGAAGCGCCGAGTGAGCCGGAGCCCCCGACGCTCCGCTGATCATGTGGCGTACAGGTCCCGGCACAGGGTTCGTCAGGGGAGTGTGGCCCGGAGAGGATGGCGTCAGAACGAGGGCTCGGTGGAGAAAGTGCCCGTCCGGACAGGTGTGACCGGCTCGGACGTGCGCTGCTGAAGGAGCGCCACGGCGTCCTTGACCCGGCCGCGATCGCCTCGTCGCCCCGGCCGTGCCAGGCCAGGAACTGCGCCGGTTCGACCGCACCACGGCGCCGCGGCGGGCGGCTACGCCGCCTCCCCCGTCGCACCCGCCGCCGGGAAGCCCGGTGAGCGCACCACCCGCCGGTCCGCCCGCACCGCGAACACCTCGCAGCCGGGGCGTGCGGCCGCCCACGCGATCCCCTCCGCGCCCAGCGCGAAGGCCGCCGTGGCGACCGCGTCCGCCTCGGTCAGGGTGGGGGCGGTGATGGTCAGGGCCAGCAGGCCGGTCGCCGGGCGGCCGGTGCGCCCGTCGATGATGTGGTCGCCGCGTTCGTAGCGCGCGGAGGTCGCGACCGCGCCGTCGGTGAGCTCCAGGACGGCGCACAGCCGGTCGGCGTGTTCCGGGTGCCGCACGCCCACACGCCACGGCCCGCCGGCGGCGACCACGTCACCGCCGGCGTTCAGGCAGAACCGCCGCGCTCCCGCCGCCCTCAGCAGATCGGCGCCCTTCTGCACCGACCAGCCCTTCACCACCGCGCACGGATCGAGACGCCGGCCCGGCAGCCGTACGTCGAACGCGCCCCCGGTGGAGATCCGGTACCGCTCGCACAGGGCGAGGACCTCGGTCAGTTCGGGGCTCAGCCGGTCCGGGGCCGGCTCGCCCCGGTCCAGGCGGGACACCTCGCTGTCCTCACGGAACGGGCTGAAGCGGGCGTCGACCTCGCGCAGCCAGGCGAAGAGGCCGTCCGCCACGGATTCCCGGAACCCTTCGTCGTCGACGCGGAGCGACACCGGGAACCCCATGACGTGTTCGACGCGCCGCACGTCAGGAGCCCTGCGCGTCGAGGGCGGCCTGCAGGGACTCCCGGTAGCCGTCGCTGGTGACGGTGGCGCCGGAGACCGTGTCGACGTCGGCGCTCTGTGCCGCGAGGGTCTCCTCGATGAGGGTCGGCACGGCGGCCGTGGTCTGCGGGTGGTCCGGCTGCTGGAGCATCCGCACGGCGCTGATGCGGTCGCCGTCGAGGGTGACCTCGACCTGCACGGGGCCCTTCTCGGTGTCGACGGTGGGGCCCGCGACGACCCGGACGGTACTGCCCGGGGAGGCGGACACCGAGGGGGCGGGCGCGGGTTCGGCGACCGCCGGCTCCGGGGCCGACGGGCTGTGGCGCCAGACCGGGATCAGTCCGGCGACGGTCAGGACCAGGACGGGCAGTGCTCGCTTCACGTTCTTCTCCTCGTTCGTCCCGTGCTCGTCATCCGGCCAGGCTGAAGCGCTCGTAGTGGATCTGCCGCTTCGGTACGCCCAGCCCGCGCAGGGTGCGCAGGACCGCGGTGGTCATGCCGGGCGGGCCGCAGACGTAGACGTCCCGGTCGGTGAGGTCGGGCACGAGGCGGGACAGCTCCGCGGGGGCCAGCCGGTCGGGCACGGACGGGCCGGTGATCAGGTGCAGCTCGGCACCCTTGGCGCGGGCGAGTTCGCGCAGTTCGTCGTGGAGGACGGCGTCGGTCTCCGTGCTCACCCGGTGGAGGACGACGGCGTGACCGTGCAACTCCTCCAGCAGGGCCCGGATCGGGGTGACGCCGACGCCGCCGGCGATGAGCAGGGCGTCCGGACGGGTGCGGTGCAGGGTGGTGAAGGCGCCGTAGGGGCCCTCCGCGAAGACACGGGTGCCGGGCTTCAGGTGGCGCAGGGCCGCGCTGCCGTCACCGACCGCCTTCGCGGTGAGCCGCAGGGTGCGGCCGTCGGGCGCGGCGGACAGGGAGAACGGGTTCGCCTGCCACCAGCGGTCCTTCGTCAGGAACCGCCACAGGAAGAACTGGCCGGCGCGGGCGGGCAGCCGGTCCAGATCGCGGCCGGTGACGTGGACGGACACCACGTCGTCGTTCTCCGGGACGACGGCGGTGACCCGCAGCCGATGGCGCCGGTTCCGCCACAGCGGAAGGACCAGCCGGCCGGCGAACACCGCGGCGAGGGCGGCGCCCCACAGCCCGTACCAGTAGGCGGTGGCGGCGGCCGAGGCGGTGAAGGTGGAGCCGACGGCGACCTGGTGGGTGAAGGCCAGCACCACGGCGACGTAGGTGTACAGGTGGATGAAGTGCCAGGTCTCGTAGGCGAGGCGGCGTCGCGCGCGGCGGGCGGAGACCGCGCCGACGACGAGGATCAGCACCAGTGCGACGACCGCGCGCAGCACGCCCTCGACGGTCTCGGCGAGGTCGACGAGCTGGTTCACCGGGTCCATGGAGGACATCTCGGCGTAGCCGAAGGTGATGAAGACCGCGTGGCCGAGGAGCGTCCACAGCAGTCCGAAGCCGACCCAGCGGTGCCACAGGGTCAGCCGGTCCATGCCGATCCGGCGGTCCAGCCAGGGCAGCCGGGCCACCAGCAGCAGCTGGAACGCCATCAGCAGGGCGGCGTACAGGCCGGTGAGGCGGCCGAGGACGACGAGGGCGTTCGCGCCGAAACCCGCCTGGACGAAGAAGACCGCCACCACCGCCGCGTTCGCGGCGAGCAGGCCGTACAGGCCGGTGCGCGCCACCGCTTCGGGGCGTCGCCTCGCGGTGGGGGGTGCGGGAGGCGATTGGACAGCTGTCACGCCGGAAACTCCTTGATCGGGTCCTGGGTCTCCGAGCTTGGTCACAGGCGCTGTCGATTCCCTGTCGGTCAACTTTCAAGTTTTTATCGATCAGGACGCGGAGGCGCACCGCCTCTGGTGCCGCGGGCGTTGTGCCGCAGTATGGGCGGGTGGAAAAAGTACGACTCCTCGTCGTGGACGACGACCCGCCGATAGCCGACCTGGTGGCGACGGTCGCCCGCTACGAGGGCTGGGAGGCGGTCACCGCCAACTCGGGTGCGGAGGCGCTGCGCCGCGCCGCCGAGTTCCGCCCGGACATCGTGGTGCTGGACCTGATGCTGCCGGACGTCGACGGCTTCGGCGTCCTGGACCGGCTGCGGCGTTCCGGGACGATGGTGCCGGTGGTGTTCCTCACCGCCCGGGACGGGGTCGCCGACCGGGTGGCGGGGCTGACCCGGGGCGGGGACGACTACCTGGTCAAGCCGTTCGCCGTGGAGGAGCTGATGGCGCGGCTGCGCACCGTGCTGCGGCGCAGCGCGGGGCCGGGGTTCCAGCGGTCGGTGCTGCGGGTGGCGGACCTGACGATGGACGAGGACACCCGTGAGGTGCGGCGCGGTGAGCGGCTGCTGTCGCTGACGCCGACCGAGTACGAGGTGCTGCGCTATCTGATGCGCCGGTCGCCGACCGTGCTGACCAAGGCGCAGATCCTGGACCACGTGTGGGAGTACGGTTTCGGGGGCCGCTCCAACGTGGTGGAGCTGGTGGTGAGCCGGCTGCGGCGCAAGCTGGACGACACCGGTGCGCCGCTGATCCAGACGGTGCGGGGCTTCGGGTACGTGATCCGGCAGGCCGCCGAGTGAGGGCGTGCCTCCGGCGGCCGCGGGACACGTACCGGCGGATGCGGCTGGGCACCCGGCTGGCACTGGGCCTCGGGGTGCTGTCACTGGCGGTGTTCGCGGTCGTCGGCACCGCGCTCACCACGTACATGCACGACTATCTGGAACGGCAGCTGGGCGACCAGCTGAAGCTGATCCAGACCGTGCAGGCCAAGGACGCGGCGGCGCACGGCACGGTCAAGCGGAAGCCGTACTACGGCTGGTACACGGCGGTGTACGACGTCTCCGGCGACGCGGTCAGCCTGCGCAGGCCCTCCGACGTGCCCGAGGACACCCGCGCCCTGGCCGACCTCGCGCGGGCGATGGCGCACTCCGACACGGACCTGACGCGCACCGCGCGGATCAGGGGGGAGGGCACCTACCGGCTGCGCGGCTGCGAGGTCGAACCGGGGGTGGTGCTGGTGAGCGCCGCGCCCGTGGAGGACATCGAGGAGACCGTCGGGCAGCTGATCACGGTGCAGGTCGTGGTGTTCGCGCTCGCGCTGCTGGCCCTGGTGGTGTTCGGGCGGCGGATGCTGCGGCGCGGGCTGAAGCCGCTGAGCGACATGGCGCACACCGCGCACGGCATCGCCTCGCACGACCTGAGCGAGTCGGCGGCGCGGCTGCCGCTGCGCGCGGACGGCCGGGACGGCGGTCTGGAGGTGGCGGAGCTGCGCACCGCGTTCAACACGATGCTGGAGCACATCGACGACTCCCTCGCGGTGCGCGCGGAGGCGGAGCTGCGGCTGCGCCGGTTCGTCGCGGACGCCTCGCACGAACTGCGCACCCCGCTGATGTCGGTGCGCGGCTACGCGGACCTGTTCCAGTACGCCGCCGCCAACGAACCCGCCGAACGGGAGCGGCACCTGGCCCGGCTGCGCGCGGAGGCCGCCCGGATGGGCGTGCTCCTGGACGATCTGCTGCTGCTCGCCCGGCTGGACGCGGCGGAGGTGGAGGCGCCGCTGCGGACGGCGGACACGGACCTGGCGGAGCTGGTCCAGCAGGCCGCCGACGCGTTCCGGGCGAGCCACCCGGGCCATCCGCTGACGGTGACGGCGGGCTCCGGGCCGCTGAGGCTCCGGCTCGATCCGCAGCGCGTACGGCAGGTCCTGGACAACCTGCTCACCAACGCGGCCGTGCACACCCCGGCCGGCACCCAGGTGTCCGTGGCGGTCTCCGTCGCCGCCGGCTCGGCGCTGGTGCGGGTCGCCGACGCGGGTCCCGGTGTCCCGGCGGAGGACCGGGAGCGGGTGTTCGACCGCTTCTACCGGGTCGACAAGGCCCGCAGCCGGGACCGCGGCGGCAGCGGGCTGGGCCTCGCGGTCGCCCGGTCCCTGGTGCGGGCGCACGGCGGCGACATCGAGCTGAGCAGCGAACCGGGGGCGACGGTCTTCACCGTACGGCTGCCGCTGGACGGCGGCGCCTGACGGGCCCCGGCCGCCGCGGGCGGCGCGTGCCGCCGGTGCGTCCGGGGCGTGTGCGGGGCTGGTGACGGCCCGGATCCTCGGCTCGGATCCTCGGCTCAGATCTTCTGGCGGAGCCACCAGAAGACGAGGCCTACGGCTCCGGCGCCGGAGCCGTAGGCGGCGCCGCGCAGGGCGCTGGAGACGACGGCGTCGCGGCGGCGGCGGATCCAGGCGGACGACCGGTCGAAGCGGCCGGGGCCCTGCGCGGTGGGGGTGGTGCGGTGGGGCTCGTTCATGGCGGCGCTCTCTCGAGTGGGTGCTGTCCTTGGGTCCGATGGGGCGGGCGGCCCGGAAACCCTCGTCCCCGCCGGGCTTTCCCCGTGTGGGGTCAGTGCGGGGCGGACAGTTCGTGGATGCGGTCGGGCAGCCGGCTGTCGGGCCGGCAGACCAGCCCGTCCTCGCCGTGGCGTTCGGCGAGCGCCTGGTAGCGCTTGCGCAGGTGGCGGGTGGGGATCGGCGTGGGTTCACGGTGGCGGGCGCAGTAGGTGGTGAAGGCGTCCACTGCGCCGACCAGGTCGCGGGTGTAGTCGTTCGGTGGCCCGTCGAACCACTGTTGTGCGGTGCCGTCGCGCATGACGCTCATCTGCCGCTTCCAGAAGGCGGCTTCCCGGATCTCGCCCTGGCTGACGTGGCGCAGGTGGAGGCAGTAGGCGGCGCCGGTGTGTTCGGCTCCGGCCGCGATCTGCCACCAGAAGACGGCGCTCTCGGGGTGGTCGACGAGGTGGAGGATGCAGGCGAAGACGTGGATGCCATGGACGTCGACGGGCAGCCACTCGGTGAAGTCGTCGGGCGTGGGCTCGCCGTCGCCGTCGTCGCCGATGAGCGCGGCCAGTTCTTCGACGTGGTCGGCGGCGCCGGCCTCGGTGACGGTCCAGCGGGAGATGAGGTCGAGCTGGTGGCGGGCGCGGGTACCGGCGGGCCGGGACGGCGCGGGCCGGGTGTACCCGGCGTCCGCGGCCAGGCGGCGCAGCCCCTCGGCGGCGTCGAAGGGGCGCCGCTCCTCCCGGACGAACGGGTCGGTCTCGGCCAGGCGCCTGGTCCACGTCGCCTCCGCTTCGGCCAGGCGCTTGCTCCACACGGGAGGTGTCACTGGTCTGTCTCCTTCTCCTTCGTCGGTGTCGTCCCGCGGTGGTTGTGGTGGACGGGGGCGAGGCGCTTGCGGGCCTCGCGGAGGTGGTAGTCCACGGTGCTCACGGTGATGCCGAGGTACCAGCTGGTCTTCTGGCTGCTGTAGTGCAGGACGTACCGCAGGATGATCACGTCGAGCTGCCGCTGCGGCAGGTTCAGCAGCGCCGCGTAGAGGCCGATCCCGCTCTCCATGGCGGTGATCTCGTCGCGCGCCGCGGCCAGCGCCTCGTCGCCGACGACGCGCCGCAGGATGCTCCAGGTCTGCTGCGGGAGGTTGGCCTCGGCGAGCAACTCGTCCCAGATTCGGAGAACTTCCAGGAAGGCACGGTGGACCGCGCGCTCCGCGGCGTCGTTGGTGCGGAGCCGGTACAGCGCGTAGGAGTGCCAAGCCTCCTGGTTCATCACGTAGTGCGCCTCGAAGTCCAGCGGCAGGGGAAGCGGCGCCTGCGTGGAGGAACCGGAGCCGTCGTCGGCCCGGAAGGCGTCTTCGTGCATGGATCCTCTTCGTTGAGGGTGATTCGGGTGCCCGGCGTGCGCCGGTGAGGATCACTCAACCGGGCCGGCGCCTAGAACACGCATACACGCGACCCCAAATATGACCATCCGAATTTCAACAGTCACCTACAGTGATCATGAAACGAGGTCGGGCACCTCATCTGAGCTGCGACGTCGACCTCCCGGGAGGGGCGGAGATCCACCCCGCGAAGTCGCGCCGGGTGACGGGCGTCACAAACCAGGGACGAAGCCTCTCGGCCAAATCCATTCGAATCAGCCACTGTTGCGCTCGATCGCGCGGTCCCGGGGCGGACGAGTCGGCGACCGACCGGGGCGCCGCCACCCTGTGCCGCCACGAGCGGGCTGCGGTGTCAGTCCGCTGAAGTATCCTTCCCGCCACCGCACACCGACCGGGGGGACCAAGAGAATTGTCTGGCCTGTCTGCTTTCCCGCTGCCTTTTCACGCTGCCCGTTCCATGCCGTTCGCGACCCCCCGAACGCTGCGGGAACTCCAGATGATGCAGTGCAGCGCGCTCATCCGGGCGAAGCCCGGGTGGTTCGACAAGATGAACGATGCCGACATCGTCGCCAGGTGGACGCGGGAAGCGGTCGCCCAGGGCCTCACCGAGGCGCAGGTGCGTTACGTGCTCGACGAACTCCGGCACTACGCCGCGCTGCGGGACGGGCGAACCGGCGCCGAGGTGTCCGCCGTCGACGGGGTGTGGCAGTCGGACACACTGGTCGACGACGAGCTCAAGGCCCGACTGCGCGAGGCGGTCCGGGTCCTGGAGGAGGTCCCCGAAGCGGAGCGGGACTGGCATCCCGGCTCCGACGGCCAGGTGCTGGATCTGGTCCATCCCTCACTGTTCTGCCTGGTGAGGGAGGCGAGCGGGGCGCCCGAGGAAACCTGGCGCAACCCGACGGACAGCTACTCGAAGCACGAGTTCTCGGAGAGGTTCCAGTGGCTGCCCACGGACGTCGACGTCAGTGAGGACGGCGATGTCGTCTTCCGGTCGTACGTCAACAACCTCCACCCCGAGCGGCATCGCGAACTGGCCGCCGTGCTGCCGGAGTTGTTCGCGCGCTTCCGCCCGCTGTGGGAGAACGTGCTCACCGACCTGCGCTGTCCGAGGCCGCTGCGGATCGACGTCGATCCTTACCGCTGGTACGACTCGAAGCCGGTGTATCCGGACAAGTCCTTCTTCAGTGACGCCGCGGCCCACGCGGAAGCCGTCCGCGAATGGGAGAAGGCCTCGGACGACTGGTGGGAGAACCGTCGCCCGGTCGTTCCGGATGCCCCGGTCTTCACTCCGCCCGAGCCGCCCGACGCATCCGCCCGGGTCGACCTGCGCGGCCGCCGTCTCCAGGTCATCGTCAAACTCGCCACCATTCACCTCACCCCGGACAAGCCCGAGTACCCCGGCGGTTCCTGGCACGTCGAGGGGATGCTGAACGAGCGGATCGTCTCGACCGGCATCTACTACTGGGACAGCGAGAACATCACCGAGAGCCGGCTGAGCTTCCGGGCGGCACTCGACGACCCGGAGTACGAGCAGAACGACGACGACGGCCTGCGTGAGGTCTACGGCCTGGAGGACGAGGACGCGCTGAACCAGGTGCTGGGATCGACGTCGACCCCGACGGGCCGCTGCCTGGCGTTCCCGAACGTCCTGCAACACCGCGTCGGTTCGTTCCGCCTCGCCGACCCCACCCGCCCGGGACATCGCAAGATCCTCGCGTTCTTCCTGGTCGACCCGTCGGAAAGGATCGTCTCGACGTCCGATGTGCCACCGCAGCAACCATGGTCCGAGACCTCGACCATGACGCTCGAACAGGCCAGGGACTACCGCGAACAGCTCATGCGGGAACGCAAGTTCTTCGTCGACGAACACAACGAGCAGCTCTACGAGCGGGAGTTCTCCCTCTGCGAGCACTGAACCCCTTAGCGCCCCGCCGGGCAGGTCACCCGGCGGGGCGCGTCCGACGGACCGGTGACGTGCCCGCCGGGGCCCCGCGGGGTGGGGTGGGTCAGCCGTCCGTTGCCGGGAGCGTCACCTCGAAGCGGCAGCCGCCCGTGACGTTGCGGACGGCGGCGCTGCCGCGGTGGGCCTCGACGATGCCGCGGACGATGGCGAGGCCGAGTCCCGCGCCGCCCGGCGGGGTCCGGGCGTGGGTGCCGCGCCAGCCGGTGTCGAAGACGCGGGGCAGGTCCTCCTCGGGGATGCCGCCGCAGCCGTCCGTCACGGACAGCACCACGCCCTCGTCCGAGCGCCGCGCGGAGACGGCGACCGTGCCGTCGGCCGGGGTCCGGCGGATCGCGTTGACCAGCAGATTGCCCAGTACGCGGCTCATCTCCCGCCCGTCCACCTCCACCGGCACCGGCTCCACCCGGTCCCCGACGAGCCGTACGCCGTGCTCGCGGGCGAGCGGGTCCGCGCCGGCGAGGGCGTCGCCGATCAGGTCGTACAGGGAGATCCGGGAGAGCGAGAGGGGCAGCGTGCCGGCGTGGATGCGGGAGAGTTCGAAGAGGTCGCCGACCATGTCGTTGAGCCGCTCCACCTCGGTGCGGATCTGTCTGAGGTAGCGGTCGGGTTCGGCGGCGACCCCGTCCTCCAGCGCCTCGGCCATCGCGCGCAGTCCGGCGAGCGGGGTGCGCAGGTCGTGGGAGATCCAGGCGACGAGTTCGCGGCGGGAGGACTCCAGGGCGCGTTCGCGGTTCCGGGACTCGGCGAGTTTGACGCTGGTCGCCTCCAGTTCGCGGCTGAGCGCGGCGAGTTCGGCGGTGGACGGGCGCTCGGGCGCGGCGAAGTCCCCGCCGTCGCCGAAGGAGCGGGCGGCGAGCGCCAGTTCGCGGCTGCGGGCGACGACCCAGCGGCCCAGCAGCAGCGCGGTGACCGTGGAGACCACGGCGGCCATGGCGACGACCGTCGTCACCACGCTCAGGTCGTGCGCCGACAGGAACATGGCCTGGGCGACGGCGAGGGTGCCCGCGAGCATCGCCGCCACCGCGACCCCGGCGACCACCGCGAGGTGCGCGATGAGCGACCGGCGCCGGATCAGCAGCAGCACGCACGCGCCGAGCGCTCCGGCCGCGGCGGCGCCGAGGAAGGCGAACAGGGCGATGAGCAGCATGTCCCGCACGCTCACTCCTCCCCGGAGCCGGCGGCGGGGTCGAAGCGGTAGCCGACGCCCCACACGGTCTGGACGATCCGGGGCCGCGCCGGATCGTCCTCCACCTTGCCGCGCAGCCGCCGCACGTGGACGGTGACGGTGGACAGGTCGCCGAAGTCCCAGCCCCACACCTCCCGCATCAGCTCCTCCCGCGAGAAGGCCCGCCCGGGGTGCCGCAGGAAGAAGGCGAGCAGGTCGAACTCGCGGATGGTGAGGGCGAGTCCGGTGCCGTTCTTGGTGGCCCGGCGGGCGGCGGGGTCGACGGCGAGACCGGCCGCCCGCAGCAGGCCGGACGCGGCGGCCGGCGCGGGGCGGGTGCGGCGCAGTACGGACTCGACGCGCAGGACGAGTTCGCGCGGGCTGAAGGGCTTGGTGACGTAGTCGTCGGCGCCGACCTCCAGACCGAGGATGCGGTCGTCCTCGTCGCCGCGCGCGGTGAGCATGATGACCGGCACGGGCCCCTGCCCGCGCATCCTGCGGCACACCTCCAGACCGTCCATGCCGGGCAGCATGAGGTCGAGGACGACGAGGTCCGGCCAGTGGGCCGCCGCGCGGGCGAGCGCGTCGGGGCCGTCCCCGGCCCGGTCGACGACGTATCCGGCGCGGTCGAGGTAGCCCGTGACGATCTCGGCGACGGTGGGGTCGTCGTCGACGACGAGGACCCGGGCTCCGGCCTCGGCGTTCGGTGGTCGCTGCTCCATGCGGCCAGCCTCGCACCCCGCGCGCGCGAGCGGTGTGGCCGGGCCGCCGACGTCCGCGTTCCGTAAGGAGCCGATGCCCCCGTCCGCGGACGTCGTCCCCCTGTCCCGACGAGGCCGCGGCGCGCCCGGCCGGCCGGACCGTCCTCGTGCTGCTCCCCGACCGCCCTGCCGCCCACCGGCCGGTGGGCGGCAGGGCGGGTACGGATCAGCTCTCGGCGGGCTGCAGCCTCAGCGAGATGCTGTTGATGCAGTACCGCTGGTCCGTGGGCGTCGGATACCCCTCACCCTCGAACACGTGCCCGAGGTGCGAACCGCACCGCGCACACCGCACCTCGGTGCGCACCATGCCGTGCGACCGGTCCTCGACCAGTTCCACGGCGTCGGTGTCCTTCGGGTCGTAGAAGGACGGCCAGCCGCAGTGCGACTCGAACTTGGTGGTCGAGGTGAACAGCTCGGCGCCGCAGGCGCGGCAGGAGTAGACGCCCGTGGTCCTGGTGTCGGTGTACTCGCCGGTGAAGGCGGGTTCCGTGGCCGCCTGGCGCAGAACGGCGTACTCGGACGGGGACAGTTCCGCGCGCCACTGCTCGTCCGGCTTCTCCACGTCGTACGGCATGAGCTTCCAGCCCCTTACTTCGACAGACGGTCCAGGATGCGCGGGCCGAGGTCGGTGACGTCGCCCGCTCCCATGGTGAGAACGAGATCACCGGGCTTCGCCATTCCCGCGATCACCTCGGGGATCTCCGCCTTGTCGTGGACGGCGGCGACGTCCGCGCCGGCGGTCCGGGCGGCGTCGATGATCAGCTCGCTGGTGACGCCGGGGATCGGGTCCTCGCGGGCCGGGTAGATGTCCAGCACCACCGAGGCGTCGGCGAGGGACAGGGACTGGCCCATCTCCTCGCCCAGCTCGCGGGTGCGGGAGAACAGGTGGGGCTGGAAGACGACGAGGATGCGGGCGTCCCCGGCGGCGGCGCGCATCGCCTCCAGGTCGGCGGTCATCTCGGTCGGGTGGTGCGCGTAGGAGTCGATGACCTGCACGCCGGCGGCCTCGCCCGTGAGCTGGAGGCGCCGCTTCACGCCGGTGTACGCGGCCAGCGCCGGGGCCAGCTCGGCGGCCGGGATGCCGAGCGCCGCGCCCGCGGCGAGCGCGGCCACCGCGTTGTGCGCGTAGTGCCGGCCGGGGACGGACACGGTGAAGGTGAGCGGGGCGCCGTCGAACTCGACGGTCACCTCGCTCTTCAGCCCCTGCGGGACGACCGACAGCACCCGCACGTCGGCGTCCGCCGACTCGCCGTACGTCACGGTCCGCACCGAGCCGTCCAGCCGGCGGGTCAGCTCGCGGGCGCCCTCGTGGTCCGCGGAGATCACCAGGGTGCCGCCGGGCACGATCCGGCCGACGAACGTCTCGAAGGACTGGTGGATCTCCTCCATGGAGGCGTAGTTGGCGTGGTGGTCCAGCTCCACGTTGAGGATGATCGCGACCTCGGGCGCGTACTTGTGGAAGCTGCGGTCCGATTCGTCCGCCTCGGCGACGAAGATCTCGCCCGCGCCGTGCAGCGCGTTGGAGCCGGGGGCGTCCAGGTCGCCGCCGATCGCGTACGACGGCTTCCGTCCCAGCTCGGTGAGGGAGACGGCCAGCATGGAGGTGGTGGTGGTCTTGCCGTGGGTGCCGGCCACCGCGATCGGCCGCAGTCCGTCCATCAGGGCGGCGAGGGCGTCGGAGCGGTGCACCACCGGGACGCCCAGCTCGGCCGCCCGGACCAGCTCGGGGTTGTCCTCGCGGATCGCGGAGGAGACGACCACGCAGCTGGCGTCGTCGGCGAGGTGCCCGGCGGCGTGGCCGATGTGCACGGTGGCGCCCAGCGCGCGCAGGGCGTCGGCGGTCGGGGAGTCCTTGGCGTCGCTGCCGGCCACCTTCGCGCCGCGCTGGGCGAGGATCTTGGCGATGCCCGACATCCCGGCGCCGCCGATGCCGATGAAGTGCGGTCGGTCCATGGCGGTAGGAAGGCCGGGTGCCATGCGTGTTCTCCCAGTGGTGCGACGAGCGGGACGGCGGTCTTCGCGCTCTCGCGGGAGAGCCGGGAGAGCGCCGCCCCAGCCTATGCCTTGCTGTGCGAGAAGAGTTTCAGCACCGGCACCCCGACCTTGTGCCGGGCCCGGGAGGCCCAGTCCCGGTGGAAGAACTCCTCCACGTAGTGCGGGTCGGTCAGGACGATCACCTCGTCCGCCCCGACCTCCTCCACCATGGCCTTCAGCGCGTCCAGGGGGTGGTCCCCGATGAGGCGGCCGTCCGCCGTGTCGCCGGTCGCGCGCAGGGCCTGCAGGGAGACCGCCAGGGCCCGCTCCCCCATGCTCCTGGCCTCTTCGCCCTCGGGGGTCTCGCCCTCGCGGACGGCCTCGTCGAGCTCGCCGAGCGCGACGTCGTCGATCGCTCTCAGCAGCCGGTCGGCCTGTTCGCCGCGCGGCTGGAGCAGCACGTGGAAGGAGACCGGCTCGTCGCCGTGCAAGGTGGTGACGAACTCCACGTCGGCGGACGTCAGGGCCTTCTCGATCATCAGTACGCTTGTGAACACCAGGCGCCCCTTCTCCTCGGAGGACCCTAGGGCCCCTCTCTGCTCCGTGGGCCGGCCCAGGCCCCGCGGAAACCCTTCTGCCCCGTGTGCACACGGGTACTGCCGGATTCAGTGTCGCCCCTTCCCGCACCGGCCGGACGGATGTGTTCCGCCGATCACCGGACAAGCGGCCCTCACCGGGCGTTCCCGCGGACGCGGACGTTCAGGACCGCTGGTAGCGCGTGAACAGGAAACCGTCCTCCTCCAGCATCGACTTCAGCGCGAAACGCCGTGGAAATGTTACGGAAGGTCCGCCGGCGATGCGCTGTGCGTCACCGGCGGTGAGCATCGGCGAGACGGTCAGGCAGAGCTCGTCCAGCACCCCGGCCGCCACCAGCTGGCCCAGCAGTCGCGGCCCGCCCTCGGTCAGCAGCCGGGTGTGTCCGAGGTCCGCGAGGGTCCGCACCGCCCGCGCGGGGTCCACCGCTCCCCCCTCCCCGGCGGTGATCACCCGGGCGCCCGCCCGTTCGGCGGCGGCCACGCGGTCCGGGGCGGCCCCGGCGCCGGTCAGCAGCAGCGTGGGCACCAGGGGGGAGGTGAACAGCGGCAGCGAGAAGTCCAGGTCCAGGCCGGCCGTCACCACCGCGATCACGGGCGCGGGCCCCTGCCCGGCCGCCTCCCGCGCGGCCGCGAACTCCGCACGCGCGCGTGCCGGACGGTAGCCCTCCTGCCGTACCGTCTGCGCGCCGACGACCACGACGTCGGCGAGCGCCCGCAGCGTGCCGAAGATCCGCATGTCGGCCGGGCAGGAGATGGGCTGCGAGCGGCCGTCGTGCTGGGCGGCCCCGTCGAGGGTGGACACCATGTTGGCCCGCAGCCACGGCTCCCGGCCGCCGGGCCCCGGCTCGGGGTAGGCGTACGCGGCGGCCAGCTCGGCGAGGCTCCACTCACGGCCCTCCTCCCCGCCGGGAGCTGCGGTTTCGTCGGTCACGTCGGTCACGGGGAACAGGCGTCGCATGCCGAGCAGTGTTCCACGGCCCGTAGCATGGGGGACCGTGTCGTCCTCCTCCCCCGCCTCCCGTCCCGGTCCGGCAGCCGACGTGGCTCCGCTGTCCCTGTGCGCCCGTGAGCCGCACGTGCCCGCGGACCGGCTCGTAGCCGAGATGGTGCCGCCGCCGCGGTTCGACTCGGTCCGCTTCGCCAGCTACATACCGGACCCGAACCAGCCGAGCCAGACCGAGGCCGTGCGCGTCCTCGAGGGCTTCGCGGCCGGTCTCGACGGGGCGGCGGCCGGCGACCCGGGCCGGCGCCGGCTGTTCGGCTTCGGCAGGGCACCGAAGAAGGCCCCGGCCGGGCCGCGCGGCGTCTACCTCGACGGCGGCTACGGCGTCGGCAAGACCCACCTGCTGGCCTCCCTGTGGCACGCCACCCCCGCCGAGCCCTCCCGCAAGGCGTTCGGCACCTTCGTGGAGCTGACCAACCTGGTCGGCGCCCTCGGCTTCCAGCAGACCGTGAAGACCCTCTCCGGGCACCGCCTGCTGTGCATCGACGAGTTCGAGCTGGACGACCCGGGCGACACCGTTCTCGTCTCCACCCTGCTGGGCAAGCTGGTCGAGGCCGGTGTCGCGCTCGCCGCCACCTCGAACACGCTGCCGGGCAAGCTCGGCGAGGGCCGGTTCGCCGCCGCCGACTTCCTGCGCGAGATCCAGGGCCTGTCGGCCCACTTCCGCGCCCTGCGCATCGACGGCGAGGACTACCGCCACCGGGGTCTGCCCGAGGCGCCGGCGCCGTACTCCGACGAACTGGTGACGCGGACCGCGCACGCCACCGAGGGCGCCTCGCTCGACGCCTTCCCCGATCTGCTGGACCATCTCGCGCGGGTCCACCCCAGCCGCTACGGCGCCCTGACCGACGGGCTCCGCGCGGTGTGCCTCACCGGGGTGCGTCCGGTGCCGGACCAGTCGACCGCGCTCCGGCTCGTCGTCCTCGCGGACCGGCTCTACGACCGTGAGGTGCCCGTACTCGCCTCGGGGCTGCCGTTCGACCGGCTGTTCAGCGAGGAGATGCTCGAGGGCGGCTACCGCAAGAAGTACTTCCGGGCGATCTCCCGGCTCACCGCGCTGGCCCGCGACGCGGGACGGCTCACCGAGTCCCGCTGAACCGCACGTCGGACACCTGATCGAACCGTCGCCGATCAGGGACGCATTCGCGCCAATCCACCCTTTCTTTTCAGGCTCTCTCCGCCACGAAACATTGAGTTAACCCTGCAAACGACTTTGCAGGGTTAATGTGTTTCTTGACCAACCGTTGACCAAGCCTTGGTGTGCGGAAGAGGTGCGAACCGCCTTGCGAAACACGCATGTCCCGAGGTCCGGCGACCGCGGCCCCACCCCGGCCCTCGCTGTTGCTTTACCCGCGCTTCACTTCTTCGCATTTCCTTCACCCTTCACACCCGCGTATACATTTCGTGAGGCAAGGGCCACGGGTCAGCGGAGTCCGACCTTTGTCATGCCCGTCCGACGCGCCCCCACGCGCGCCAGGAGGAATCACCAGATGCAGCCCCTCATCGACAACGCCCGCACGTTCGGACAGCGCCCTGAGGAGTTCGCCCGCCTCGCCGAGGGGCAATCCCCCGACGTCCTGTTCATCACCTGCTCCGACTCCAGGGTCGTACCGGCCCTGATCACGGGCGCCCGGCCCGGCGAGCTCTTCGAGCTGCGCACCGCGGGCAACATCGTCCCGCCCTACGCCCCCGGGCGCCCCACCGCCGAGGCGGCCACCGTCGAGTACGCGGTGGAGGTCCTCGGCGTGACGGACATCGTGGTCTGTGGCCACTCCCACTGCGGGGCCATCGGCGCGCTGGTGCGCGGCGACGACCTGGACGCCGTGCCCGCCGTGCGCGACTGGCTGGCGCACGCCGCCGACGAGCCGGCGTCGGCCGACGCGACGGACCCGGCCTGCGCGGAGGCGGTCCAGCACCACGTCCTGGCCCAGCTGCTGCGGCTGCGCTCGTACCCGTGCGTCGAGCAGCGGCTGGCCTCGGGCCGGCTCCGGCTGCGCGGCTGGTACTACGAGGTGCACACCGGAGCCGTACGCGAACACCGCGCGGACACCGACGCCTTCGAGGCGCTGTGAGCACGGCCGTGTCCAGGTTCCCCCACCTGCGGCAGGACTTCGCCGCCTCACTCGTCGTGTTCCTCGTCGCGCTCCCGCTGTGCGTGGGCGTCGCCGTCGCCTCCGGTGTCCCGGCCGAACTCGGCCTGGTCACCGGCATCGTGGGCGGACTGGTCACCGGAATGCTGCCGGGCAGCAGCCTTCAGGTGTCCGGTCCGGCCGCCGGGCTGACCGTGCTGGTCTTCGAGGCCGTCGACACCTACGGACTGCCCGCGCTCGGCGTGATCGTGCTGGCCACCGGGCTGCTCCAGCTGGCCATGGGCGCGCTGCGGCTCGGCCGCTGGTTCCGCGCGATATCCCTCTCGGTGGTCGAGGGCATGCTGGCCGGCATCGGTCTCGTGCTCATCGCGGGCCAGCTCTACGCGGCTGCCGGGCTGCAGGCGCCCGCCTCCGGCGTCGACAAGATCCTCGGGCTGCCGGGGGCCGCCGCGGACGCGCTCGGCAGCACCGAGGCGCTCGCCTCGCTCGCGGTCGGCGCGGGCACCGTCGCCGTGATGGTGCTGTGGCGCCGGATGCCGGGCCCCGCCGGCGCCGTACCGGGCGCGCTGGCGGCGGTCCTGCTGGCGACGGCGGTCACCCTCGCGTTCGGCGTGCCCGTCGCGACGGTCGAGGTGCAGGGCCTGCTCGACGCCGTCCAGCCGCCCGGCGCGGACGTCTTCGGCGGGCTGGAGATCGGCATCCTCGGCACGATCGTCGCCTTCACCCTGATCGCCTCCGCCGAGAGCCTGTTCAGCGCCGCCGCGGTGGACCGGCTGCACGACGGTCCGCGCACCCAGTACAACAAGGAGCTGATGGCGCAGGGCGCGGGCAACACGGTCTGCGGGGTCCTCGGCGCGCTGCCGATGACCGCGGTCATCGTGCGCAGCTCGGCCAACGTCCACTCGGGCGCCAGGACCAAGGCGTCCCGGGTGCTGCACGGCGTGTGGCTGCTGCTGTTCGCCGCGCTGCTGCCGTCCGCGCTGGCGCTGATCCCGCTGCCCGCGCTGGCCGGCATCCTGGTCCACGCCGGCTGGAAGCTGATCCCGTTCCGAGCCGTGGCCGCGCTCTGGCGGGGCCACCGGGGCGAGGCGCTGATCCTGGTGGTCACCGCCGTGTCGATCGTCGTGGTCAACATGTTCGAGGGCGTGCTGATCGGTATGGCCCTGTCGGTCGCCAAGACGGCCTGGGCGGCCTCGCAGGCGAAGCTGGAGGTCATCGACAAGGGCGCGGGCCCCCTCCAGGTGTACCTGTCGGGCAACGCGACCTTCCTGCGCCTGCCGAAGATCCTGGACACCCTGGAGTCCCTCCCCCAGGACCGTCCCGTCGAACTGGACCTCACCGGCCTCCACCACCTGGACCACGCCTGTCACACGGCCCTGAAGAACTGGTCCGAACGCCACAGCACACCGGGCACGGCCCCGGTGAAACTCACGGAGACACCGGTCGCGACACCTTAGGGGCGCTTCCCAGGGGCGCGGGGCCGTGTCGGCATACGGCTCCGCCGCCCCTTCCCGCCCCACCGCCCACCCGGCATGGCCCCGCACCGAACACCGGGCATATCGTTGCAGCAGCGGACGAAAGCACAGCGGGCCTCTGCACCGGGAGGTCACCATGGTCGAGGAACTGCTCACCGCAGCCGCCGGCACCGCCGCGGCCGCAGCCGCCTACCTCCTCGCGGCGGCCCGGGTCGTCAAGCAGTACGAGCGCGGCGTCGTCCTCCGCCTCGGCCGCCTGCACGGCACCGCGCGCCCGCCCGGCTTCACCCTCGTCGTCCCCGTCGTGGACCGGCTGCACAAGGTGAACCTCCAGATCGTCACGATGCCGGTCCCCGCCCAGGAGGGCATCACCCGGGACAACGTGACCGTACGGGTCGACGCGGTCGTCTACTTCAAGGTCGTCGACGCGCCGGCGGCCATCATCAACGT